>CACZVX010000004.1 GCA_902784755.1 uncultured Prevotellaceae bacterium | reverse complement strand
GAAAACTGTCGCGTCATCAAGGATAATATGTTCCCCATCCCACCGCTTTTCAAGCTGATTCAGGAACAGAGCAAGACCGACTGGAAAGAGATGTACAAGGTATTCAACTGCGGTCATAGGATGGAAATCTACGTTCGACCTGAAGTCGCCGAGCAGGTTATCGCCATTTCACGCAGTTTCAATATTGATGCACAGGTCATCGGTCGCATTGAGGAAGGCCCAAAGAGTTTGACCATCAAGAGCGAATACGGTGAGTTTCATTATTAATACTTAGACGAATGATGATAAAACCTGTCAGATTGTGGCTCGTTGCCCTTTGTATTCCGCTCATGTCGAGTTGTATCGTCGGAGAGATGATTACCGAGAGTGCGATAGAGAATGCCGTATCGCCTTCTTCAAAGAAGGTTACCCAGGCAGCTCACAGCAAGTCGAAGTCCATGACCAGAGCGGAGCAGAAGGAGCGTGAGAAATTGATGAATGACGGAAAATGCCCCGACTGCAGAGGCATGGGAAAGAGTCCTGACGGTAAGACCACGTGCAACACCTGTAAAGGCACAGGCAAATATCAAAATGAATAATCACAAAACCATAGTATGGCTGATACAACCAATTCAATATTACAAAAACTTGACGGACTGGAAGCCCGTTACGAAGAGGTCTCTACGCTGATTACCGACCCTGCCGTGATTGCCGACCAGAACCGCTACGTGAAACTGACGAAGGAATGGAAGGACCTGGGCAACATTATGGATGCCCGCAAGCGCTACATCAATTGTCTGGAGGGAATCCGCGAGGCCAAGGATATTCTAGCCAACGAGACCGACCCCGAGATGAAGGATATGGCCCGCGAGGAACTGGCTGCCAACGAGGAACTCCAGCCGCAACTAGAAGAGGAAATCAAGATTCTGCTCATTCCAAAAGATCCCGAGGATGCCAAGAACGTGCAGATGGAAATCCGTGCAGGAACGGGTGGCGACGAAGCCTGCCTGTTTGCCGGCGACCTGTTTAATATGTACAAGCGTTTCTGCGACATGAAAGGCTGGCAGCTCAGCGTTACCGACTTCAACGAAGGAGCCGTGGGCGGCTACAAGGAGATTGACTTTGCGGTCTCCGGTGTGGATGTCTATGGCACGCTGAAGTATGAGTCGGGTGTGCATCGTGTGCAGCGAGTGCCTGTTACGGAATCTAATGGCCGCATGCAGACCTCTGCCGCGACCGTTGCCGTACTGCCCGAGGCAGACAAGTTTGAAGTACATGTGAATGAAGGTGAGATCAAGTGGGATACTTTCCGTTCGAGTGGTGCCGGCGGTCAGAACGTGAACAAGGTGGAATCGGGTGTTCGTCTGCGTTATATGTGGAAGAATCCAAATACAGGCGAGACCGAGGAAATCCTCATAGAATGTACCGAAACACGTGACCAGCCGAAGAACAAGGAGCGCGCCCTGAGCCGTCTCTATACATTCATCTACGACAAGGAGCACCAGAAGTATGTGGACGATATAGCCAACCGCCGCAAGTCGCTGGTTTCCACGGGCGACCGTAGTGCCAAGATTCGCACCTACAACTTCCCGCAGGGCCGTGTAACCGACCATCGCATCGGCTACACCACCCACGACCTGCAGGGCTTCCTCGGCGGAGATATCCAGGACATGATTGACCACCTCACCGTGGCCGAGAATGCTGAACGCATGAAAGAAGCAGAACTTTAAACGACAAACGAAATGCCTATCAAAAAATTCTTTAGACCTTTAATTGAAGCCAAACCGTGGGAATGCGGAATATGTGTTGCGATTGGCAGCCTTGCCACCTTCTATGCGCATTATGCACCCAGCATTTGGGCTGCCTTGCTGGTATTCTTGCTCTGGTATTGTTTTGTATTATTTATGTTTATAGTCATCAAGCATTTGCTTAAAAAGAATAACTAACAATTGAATTCATGAAACAGTATTTCGGAACACCATTATATCAATGGGTTATTCTTGCTATAGGCATTATTGTTAGCAACATCATCACAGATCAGTTCGTTCTTCCCTGGTGGGCCAAATTGCTTGTTTTCGGAGCTGTCTTTTTTGCTACTATTTTTATTTGTACATTTATATACGTAAAAGTTCTCAAAGGAAAAACTTCAGATAATGAATAGACAACAACTCGTAGAACAGATTTTCGCTAAGAAATCGTTTCTTTGTGTGGGTTTGGATACCGATTTAAAGAAGGTTCCCGCACATATCCTGAAGGAAGAAGACCCCATCTTCGCCTTTAATAAGCAGATTATAGACGCCACGGCCCCCTATTGCGTGAGTTACAAACCGAACTTGGCCTTCTATGAGGCTTTCGGCGTGAAGGGACTCATCAGTTTCGAGAAGACCGTGACCTATCTTAAAGAGCAGTATCCCAATCACTTCATCATTGCAGATGCCAAGCGTGGCGACATAGGCAATACCTCGGCCATGTATGCACGCACCTTCTTCGAGGAATATGATGTGGACTCGCTGACCGTTGCTCCCTATATGGGAGAAGACTCTGTGTCTCCGTTCCTTACTTATGAAGGGAAATGGGTGATTCTGTTAGCCCTCACCAGCAATAAGGGCAGTCACGATTTCCAGTTGACAGAGGATAAAGAAGGCCAGCGTCTGTTTGAAAAAGTGCTTGAAAAATCTCAACAATGGGGAACACCTGAGAACATGATGTATGTGGTGGGTGCAACCCAGGGACAGATGTTTGAGGACATCCGTCGCGTAGCGCCCAATCACTTCCTTTTGGTACCCGGTGTGGGTGCTCAGGGAGGTTCCCTTCAAGAGGTTTGTAAATATGGCATCATTAAGGATTGCGGACTACTCGTAAACTCCTCACGCGGCATCATTTACGCCTCTAATGGAGAAGATTTCGCTGATGTCGCTGCCCAGAAGGCCAAAGAGTTGCAGGAGCAAATGGCAGCCGAACTTGCAAAACTGGCATAAACGCAGTCATCAGCCTTCTTACTGGCGTGACAGTTGTGACAGTTGTGACAGTTAAAATTTGGACTATCTTGTTTTTCATTTTTCCTTTTATATATAATGTAACTAATTAATAATTAATAAGTTATATATAAATATATAGTTAAAGAGGGAAATGGTACACCTTAAAAAATAACTGTCACAACTGTCACAACTGTCACGCAACAAATGTTAATATTCATCTAAAAAGCAGTATATCAATAACTTACGGCATTATAAAGAAAGTGTTTCTATTCTTCTGAAGTAAGAAAACGTTACAAGTTGTATCAATTTTCTGCTCTAATTGGCCTTAAAATGCGTGTAAGAACCTCAGATTTTGATGTTTAACCCCTATTTTTAACATTTGTTTGCTTCGCAAAAAATTCACCATTCTTGCTAAATTGAATGGGTTTTTGCGGCCAAATTGTCAATTTGGTGGCAAAAAGCACTGAATATCATCGACTCTTTCTTACTAAAGACTACGGATAAGACAACTTTCTTGCATTTTGAAAATGCCATTTAAGCAATCTCTTCACGCCATTTAAGCATCGTTTCCACGCCATTTAAGCATCGCTTCCACGGCATTTAACCATTGGAAGAACGTTATAACTGCCATTTACTTCAAATAAACGCTCTGCATTTTACAGATTATTCGGGATATGGATAACTGAAATTTTGTGGTCTCATTATTTATTCGTATCTTTGCAATATGAATGACGCAAAGATCATCAACGACCCTGTTTTCGGTTTTATCAAGATACCACGAGGCCTACTGCTCGATATCGTACAGCACCCGCTGATGCAGCGGCTCACCCGCATCAAACAACTCGGTATGGCCAATGTGGTTTACCCGGCGGCGCAGCACACCCGTTTCCAACATTCCATCGGAGCCTTCCATCTGATGAGTGAAGCCATCCTCTCGCTGCAGCAAAAAGGCCATTTCATTTTCGACTCAGAGGCAGAAGCCGTGGAGGCTGCCATTCTAATGCACGATATTGGCCACGGTCCCTTCTCTCACGTATTGGAGAACACACTCATCACGGGTATCTCCCATGAGAAAATATCGCTCCTGATGATGGAACAAATCAATCAGGAGATGCAAGGGGCACTCAACCTGGCTCTGAAAATCTTCAAGGGCGACTACCCCAAAAAATTCCTCCACGAACTCATCTCCTCTCAGCTCGACATGGACCGCCTGGACTATTTGCGGCGAGACTCTTTCTTCACAGGAGTTACTGAGGGCAACATCGGTTCGGCACGCATCATCAAAATGCTCGATGTTGTGGACGATAAACTGGTGGTGAACTCCAAAGGCATCTATTCCATCGAGAACTATCTGACCACCCGAAGGCTGATGTACTGGCAAGTCTATCTGCACAAGACTACCGTAGCCTTCGAGAAAATGCTGGTGAACACGCTTCGACGCGCTAAGTTGCTTGCTCATCAGGGCAAAGAACTCTTCGCCTCCCCTGCCCTACGCTACTTTCTCTACAACGACCTGGATGCCGCTTTCTTCGAGGCTCATCAGGAAGAAGCCCTTCGCAACTATGGCCTGCTCGATGACAGCGACATCTGGTGCGCGCTGAAAGTTTGGATGAGCAGCGATGACCAGATTCTCTCCCTCCTGGCTACCAACCTTATCAACCGTCATATCTTCCGTGTGGAAATCCATGAGGAGCCCGTAACGCAGGAACGTATTGACGAGGTGCTAAAGATATTGATGGCGTATTATGGAATCAGTCGTGAAGAAGCAAGCTACTTGATAAGTGTTGACATCATCGAGAAAGACATGTACGATGTGAACGACGACCGCATCGACATTCTTTATCGCGATGGAACAATCCGCGACATCGCCGATGCTTCCGAGATTCTGAATGTTGCCTTACTTTCTAAAAAAATTCGTAAATATTACCTATGTTTTCAACGTTTGTCGTAAAAAAGCGTTACCTTTGCAAATCAAATAAAACTTAGCATGAATATGGAATTTACAGCTAAACAAGTAGCTGACCTGATACAAGGTCGTGTAGAAGGCGATGAGAATGCCATTATCAACTCTTTCGCCAAGATAGAAGAAGGCAAAGCCGGAGCCATTTCTTTCCTTTCGAATCCTAAGTACACCCATTATATTTACGAAACGAAATCGAGCGTCGTACTTATCAACGAGGACGTGGAACTTGAGAAGTCCGTCAATTGCACGCTTATACGTGTGAAGAGTGCTTATGAAAGCGTGGCTAAGTTGTTGCAGCTTTACCAGAGCATGATGCCTAAGAAGACTGGCATTTCTCCCCTGGCTTTTGTCTCAGAGAAAGCTACGATTGGCAAGGATTGCTACATTGCCCCATTCGTCTTTGTCGGTGATGGGGTAACCATTGGCGACAACTGCATGATTTACCCCAACGTGACCATTTATGACGGTTGTAAGATTGGTAACCGGGTGACGATTCATGCGGGAGCTGTGATTGGTGCCGACGGATTCGGATTCGCGCCCAATGCAGAAGGCTACGATAAGATTCCGCAGATTGGTATTGTGGTGATTGAAGATGATGTGGAGATTGGCGCCAACACTTGTGTGGACCGTTCCACAATGGGAGCCACCGTGCTGCATAAAGGTGTGAAGCTTGACAACTTGATTCAGATTGCCCACAACTGTGAGGTTGGTGAGAACACCGTGATGTCAGCACAGGTCGGTCTTGCTGGAAGTACCAAGATTGGTGCATGGTGTATGGCTGGCGGACAGGCCGGATTCTCTGGTCACATCAAGATTGCCGATAAGACCTTCATAGGTGCACAGGCAGGTGTAATCAGCAATACCAAGGGAGACGAGAGACTGCTGGGTGCTCCCGCTATAGACGCAAAAGAGTATATGCGTTCATCTGCCATTTTCCGTCGTCTTCCCGACATGTACCGTGAACTCGGACAACTTAGGAAAGAGATTGAGGAGTTGAAGAAAAAGGGATGAAATCACGAATGAAATTCGTAAATCTGAAATTTGAAATCTGGAATTATAAAAACAAGATATGAAACAACAGACACTTAAAGGTAGTTTTACCCTGTTTGGAAAAGGATTGCATACGGGACTGAGCATCACCGTGACCTTCAATCCCGCACCCGAAAACTCAGGATATAAAATCCAGCGCATTGACCTGGAAGACGAACCCATTATTGATGCTGTGGCCGAGAACGTAGTTGACACACAGCGTGGTACGGTGGTTGCCAAAGGCGACGTTCGCGTTAGTACTATAGAACATGGAATGTCGGCTCTTTATGCAATGGGCATCGACAACTGTCTCATTCAGGTGAATGGTCCTGAGTTCCCTATCCTCGACGGTTCAGCTATCAAATATGTAGAAAAGATTAAAGAAATAGGTATTCAGGAACAGAATGCCCCAAAGGATTTCTATGTAATTCGCAAGAAGATAGAAATTAAGGATGATAAGAGCGGTTCCTGCATTACGCTGCTGCCCGATGATGAATTCTCCATTACGGCCATGTGTTCTTTCCAGTCGAAGTTTATTGCCAGTCAGTTTGCTACGCTCGATGGAATGGCCAATTATGAAAATGAAATTGCAGCCGCCCGCACCTTTGTCTTTGTGCGTGATATTGAACCCCTGCTTAACGCCAATCTCATCAAGGGTGGAAGTTTAGACAATGCCATCGTGATCTACGAGCGCCAGATGTCGCAGGAGAATCTTGACAAGCTGGCTGACGTGCTGGGAGTACCTCATATGGACGCTACCAACCTGGGGTATATCCAGAACAAGCCGCTGGTATGGGACAATGAATGTACCCGCCACAAACTGCTTGATATCATCGGCGATATGGCCCTTATCGGCCGTCCTATTAAGGGAAGGATTGTAGCCACCCGTCCAGGACATACGGTGAACAACAAGTTTGCCCGACTGATGCGCAAGGAAATCCGTAAGCATGAGGTTCAGGCGCCCTTTTATGACCCCAACGAAGAACCTGTCATGGACGTGAAGCGCATCCGCGAACTTCTTCCCCATCGTTATCCAATGCAGTTGGTTGACAAGGTGATAGCATTAGGGCCCACCACTATCGTAGGTGTGAAGAACGTAACGAGCAATGAGCCTTTCTTCCAGGGGCATTTCCCCGAAGAGCCGGTAATGCCGGGTGTGCTGATGGTAGAAGCTATGGCTCAATGCGGTGGTCTCTTAGTACTGAACACGGTGGAAGAGCCTGAGCGCTGGAGCACCTATTTTATGAAAATCGATAATGTAAAGTTCCGTCAAAAGGTTGTTCCTGGAGACACGCTTATCTTCAAGGTTGAGCTGCTGGCTCCCGTACGCCATGGTATCTCTTCCATGAAAGGATATATGTTTGTAGGCGATAACGTGGTGGCAGAGGCAACCTTTACTGCCCAGATTATCAAGAACAAGTAATCACGGGCGAAGCCCGTAAATTTTGCAATCTGAAATTAGAAATTAATCGATATGGCAAACCAAATTAGCCCGATGGCTTTTGTACACCCTGAGGCAATACTGGGTGACAATAATATAATTGGACCTTTCTGTTACATTGACCGTAATGTGGTGATTGGTGACAACAACGTGTTCCAGAATTCTGTGACACTTAACTATGGTACTCGTCTTGGCTCCAACAACGAAATCTTCCCTGGTGCTTCGATTGCCACTAAACCGCAGGACTTGAAGTTTCGCGGTGAGGATACAACTGCCGAAATTGGCGACAACAATTCCATTCGTGAAAATGTGACCATCAGTCGCGGTACGGCTTCTAAAGGCAAGACCGTTGTTGGTAACAACAATCTGCTGATGGAGAACATGCACATTGGCCACGACTGTGTAATTGGTAATGGCTGTATTATCGGTAACTCCACTAAGTTTGCAGGTGAGGTTATTGTAGACGACAATGCCATTATCTCGGCCACCTGTCTGTTCCACCAATTTTGCCGTGTGGGCGGATATATCATGTTCCAAGGCGGCAGCCGTACTAGTCAGGACATTCCTCCCTACGTGATTGCCGGAAAAGAGCCTATTCGCTTTGCAGGCATTAACCTAATTGGTCTTCGCCGCCGTGGTTTCAGCAATGAGACCATTCAAAATATCCACGAAGCTTATCGCCTACTCTATTCCAAGGGCGTGCTGAAGGAAGGCATAGAGGAAATCCGCAAAAACATGGATATTACTCCCGAAATCCAGTACATTATTGATTTTGTTGAGTCTTCTAAGCGCGGTATCATCCGATAGATGTGAAGAGTGAATAATTTCTCCTGAAAGTCTGGTCTCTCACTTTCTGAATTGTCAAAGTATTGAAATTGAAGACTTTAATTGTAATACTCGGCCCAACGGGCGTAGGCAAAACTGAATTGTGCCTCCGTGTGGCTGAGTTTTTTCATATCCCAATCATCAATGCTGACTCCCGTCAGATATTTCGGGAGATACCCATTGGAACAGCTGCTCCGAATGCTACCCAGCAGGCTCGAGTCCAGCATTTTTTTGTGGGCAATCACAGCATTGAGGATTACTATAGTGCTTCCATGTACGAGCAGGACGCGCTGGCCGTGATTAGCGAACAGTTTAAATCTCATGACTTCGCCTTGATGACAGGAGGTTCCATGATGTATATTGACGCGGTGTGTAACGGGATCGACGACATTCCCACCATACGTGAAGATATTCGCAACGAAATGAAACGACGCTTCCAAGAGCAAGGTTTAGAACTTCTGCTTGAAGAGCTGAAACAACTCGATCCTGATCATTATAACATAGTAGATAAGAACAACTACCGCCGCGTAATTCACGCCCTGGAGATCTGTCGGCAGACGGGTAAGACCTATACATCCTTCCGTGTCGGTGAGAAAAAGCAGCGTCCTTTTCAGATCTTGAAGATTGGTTTGAACCGTAACCGTGAAGAACTCTATCAGCGAATCAATGCTCGCGTGGATGAAATGATGAAGCAAGGGTTACTTGAGGAGGTAAAATCTATGTATCTAAAACGAGACTTAAATTCCTTGAATACAGTTGGTTATAAAGAACTATTCAACTATCTCAACGGAATCTGGTCACTCGAGGAAGCAGTAGAACGAATAAAAGGAAACACCCGCCGCTATTGCCGCAAGCAACTTACATGGTTCAAACGTGATCAGAGTATTCATTGGTTTCATCCTGATGAATTCGATGAAATTATTCACTTGATTGAACATTCCATAAATTAATCAAAATAATCACCTATTCTTTGGGTATCTACATTTTTTAGACTACCTTTGCACTATGTTCAATAATTCAAAAGTATCGCGCATTTTTGCTCCCTTCAAATGGTGCTGGCGTAAACTTAAAGGCTTTTGCCATTGGTATGCATCGCTCTTCAAAGGCCGTGCATGGTACACAAAGACTATCGTAGCTCTTCTGTCGCTCATCGTTCTCTTTATTGTCTATTTGGGAGCGGTGGACATTAATTTTCTTTGGCTCTTCGGTAAGTCACCAGGTTATTTCTCAGGATTAAGCGAGCCTCAAACGGCAGAAGCTTCTGAATTATATTCTGCCGACGGTAAGTTGATTGGTAAGTATTTCTCAGAGAATCGAACTCCTGTTAAATATGAAGAAGTGAATCCTGCCTTCTGGAAAGCCTTGATTGACACAGAGGATGAGCGCTTCTATAAGCATCGTGGAGTTGATTTCATTGGCCTTGTGGGGGCCGTTAAAGATGCTGTCGTAAATAAGGACGCACGAGGCGGAAGCACCATTACACAGCAGCTGGCCAAGAACATGTTTCGTGTACGCACCCAGTATTCCACAGGTTTACTCGGGAAGATTCCCGGTGTAAAAATGCTGATTATGAAGACCAAAGAGTGGATTATTGCCTCCAAACTTGAACTGATCTTCAATAAGAATGAGATTCTCACCATGTATGCGAATACCGTTGATTTCGGTAGTAATGCCTATGGCATCAAAACTGCCTGCAAGACATATTTTAATACGACACCCAAACAACTTACAACCGAGCAGGCTGCTGTCTTGGTAGGTATGCTGAAGGCAACCACAACGTATAATCCTATCTCCCACCCTGAAAACTCCATCAAGCGCCGCAATGTCGTGATGAGCAACATGGTGACTCATGGTGATCTCACCCAGGCTGAATACGAAAAGCTGAAGAAGATTCCCATTAGACTGGATTACAGTGTGGAAAGCAATTACGATGGGCAGGCTAAGTATTTCAGAGAAGCTGTAGCTAACCATCTTGAAAACTGGTGTGAGGATAATGGCTACGACCTTTACACAAGCGGTCTGAAAATCTATACCACCATTGATACCCGTATGCAGAAATACGCTGAAGAGGCTGCTGTGAAGCAGATGAAAATCGTTCAGCAGAATTTCAAGGCTCACTGGGGGTCTCAGAATCCTTGGCAAGATGAAAATCATGTGGAGATTCAGAACTTCATCGAAGGAATCGCCCAGAAGTTACCGGTCTATAAAAAACTGCTTCGGAAGTTCCCTAACAGCCCCGACTCCATTGAATACCATCTGAACCTGCCGCATAAGGTGAAACTTTTCGACTATGATCAGGGAACCATTGAAGAAGAAATGTCCACTATGGACAGCATTCGCTATATGGTTCGCTTCATGCATTGTGGTTTTGTAGCTATGGAACCGCAGACGGGTCACGTGAAAGCGTGGGTGGGCGATGTTGACTTTAATTCCTGGAAATACGACAAAGTGACAGCTATGCGCCAGCCTGGCTCCACCTTCAAGCTTTTCGTCTATACAGAAGCCATGAATCAGGGTCTTACACCTTGCGATAAGCGCCGTGACGAATACATTCAGATGGAGGTTTACGACAAGAAGAAACATGAGATGACCTATTGGCGTCCTACCAATGCCAACGGCCGCTTTTCAGGTGATTCCATTCCTCTGAAGGCCGCTTTTGCCCAAAGTATCAATTCCGTAGCTGTGCGTCTTGGACAGGAAATGGGAATCCGTAATATTGCCGCTACAGCTCATGACATGGGCATCAAGAGCCCGCTGGAAGAAGAGCCCTCACTTGCTTTGGGTGCAAGCGACGTGAACTTACTCGAATTGGCCGATGCTTATTGCAGTGTGGCCTATCAGGGCAAACACGTTGAGCCCGTACTTGTTACCCGGATTGTTGACAAGGACGGTCGTGAAGTGTATAAAGCACCCAAGACTGAGAAGCAGGTGATTCCCGTAAAGAGTGCATATCTCATGCAAAAAATGATGATGGGTGGACTCCGCGAACCAGGAGCAACCTCCATGAGTCTAAACCACTGGGTGGGTATCAGGGCTGCACTTGACACAGATTTCGGTGGCAAAACCGGAACATCCAACAATCATTCCGATGCCTGGTTCATGTGTATCAGTCCTAACATTGTCTGCGGAGCTTGGGTTGGTGGAGAATACCGTTGCATTCACTTCCGCACCGGGGCTTTGGGACAAGGGTCTAAGACGGCCCTACCCATTTGCGGCTACTTCTTGGAGTCGTTAATGAGTGATCCTGAGTTTAAGATGTATCATGGCCGTTTTGTAAAGCCTTCCGACAGCGATATTACCGACGACATGTACGAGTGTTCCAGTTATTACGTACACCGTGTGGACACTATGGAGACCGACAGTCTCGACATGATTGACGAGGAACTTCTTTTTGACGAGGACGGCAATCCAATTATTCCTCAAAAGCCACTTGATCCTAACGACATTCAGATGCCGACGGATGAACATAAGGTAAACAAGCCTACCGAACAGTCCCATGAAGAAACCGTGACATTTGACGACATTTAATTTTGGCAGTTGACATTGAACAGATTGATTTGAATAACGAGGAGTTGCAGCAGGCACTCCAGATTATAAAATATACCCGTCGCTCGCTCTTTCTGACAGGAAAGGCGGGGACGGGTAAATCAACGTTTCTGCGCTACATCTGTCAGCACACTAAAAAGAAGCATGTGGTACTGGCTCCAACGGGAATTGCCGCGATTAATGCTGGCGGAAGTACGCTGCACTCTTTCTTCAAGCTGCCTTTCCATCCGTTGCTCCCCAATGACTCGCGCTACAATATGCGGAATATCCGCGAGACGCTGAGATACAATGGTGAAAAACGTAAGATTCTGCGCGAACTGGAACTCATCATCATCGACGAGATTTCAATGGTGAGGGCTGATATCATCGATTTCATCGACAAAGTTTTACGTGTCTATTGCCGGAATATGCGTGAGCCTTTTGGCGGAAAACAGCTGCTTCTAGTGGGTGATATCTATCAGTTGGAACCAGTTGTAATGGAAGAAGACCGCCAGTTGCTGCGTCCCTTCTACCCCAGTTCCTTTTTCTTTGATGCACGTGTGTTTCGTGAAATGCAGCTGGTCAGCATTGAGCTACGGAAAGTTTATCGTCAGAACGACCCGATGTTCATCAGTATTCTAGACCATATCCGAACAAGTCAAGTCACCCCAATCGACCTTAAAATACTCAATGCCCGCGTAAATGCACCGATGGCACATTCCTCCAACGGGCCCTCTTCCCATGCGCTTGAAATCATTTTAAGCACGCGTCGTGATACTGTTGACTATATTAACGAAAAAGAACTTGAATCACTTCCTGGTGAACCCAAAATATTCGAGGGTACCATCAGGGATGAGTTTCCTGAAAGTAGCCTACCTACTCCGAAGGAACTTTATCTAAAACCTGGTGCGCATGTCATCTTCATTAAGAATGATATGGACCATCGGTGGGTAAACGGTACACTTGGCATTGTAGAGGCCATCGATGAGGTGGAAGGTGTGATTTGGATTATTACCGAAGAAGGTCAGGAATATGAGGTGGAACGTGACCGTTGGGCCAATGTGCGCTACACGTTTAATGAGAAAGAACAGAAAATTGAGGAAGAGGAAATCGGTGTTTATATTCAGTTCCCTATCCGTCTAGCCTGGGCCATTACCGTTCACAAAAGCCAGGGCCTCACCTTTAATAATGTAAAGATAGACTTCACGGGAGGCGTCTTTGCTGGTGGACAAACATACGTTGCCCTTTCTCGCTGCCGCTCGCTGGAAGGCATTTCTCTTAATTGCCCCATTCGCCGTGAGGATGTCTTTGTAAAGCCAGAGGTCATCAGTTTTGCCCGTCATTACAACGACAACAATTTAATCCTTGCTGCGCTGACGGAGAGTAAGGCCGACAAGGAATATCACGATGCCGTCACAGCTTTCAACAAGGGCGACATGGACACTTTCCTTGAGAACTTCTTCCTTGCTATTCACAGCCGTTACGACATCGAAAAGCCGCAAGTAAAACGCCTTATCCGCCGCAAGTTGAACATTATCAATCAGCAGCGTGAGGAAATCACGCGGCTGAAAAAGGAAAAGCGCAAACAAGAAGATTTTCTCAAGCGTTTGGCTGTAGAATACACTTTATTGGGAAAAGAGTGTGAAAAGGAAGATATGCGCGAGGCTGCCATTAACAACTACCGTAAAGCCCTCGAGCTTTATCCTGAAGCCCCTGAAGCCAAGCGTAGACTCCAACAACTGGAGAAGAAGAAATAGTATCATCTAAAAAATACTATATTCTACAAATACCTTTCCTTTAATCTTCCTTCACAATCGGATAAAGCTCGATGAATTCGCCCTGATGGCTCTTACCGTCATTAATCAGTTCTGCCATCTTCTCACCCACGGTTTCAATGTTATGGAACCCAGGGAGAGCCATATTACCATTGAGATCGGTTGTGGTCGGTCCTGGATGAACGGAGAAGATTTCCACAGGCATATTTTTCTGCTGAAATTCCATAGCCATTACACCCATCATAGCATTCTGCGCCGCCTTGCTTGCCACATAAGCCAACGGATGCCAATAAGGGCTGATTTCTGACGGAACAGTTATATTGACAATTCGTCCGTTGTTTATAGAGAGCAGTTGAATAAGTGCCTTTGTAAGTGCAAAAGTACCAATAAAATTTACGTCAATCGTCTCCTTTATGTTGCTAATGTCTGTCTCATAACTTGCCTCTGCCATATTACCCGGTATTCCTGCATTGTTTACAAGCAATGAAAGTGTAGGAAAGTGCTCCTTAATTTCGTTAGCAGCCGTATCAATGCTCCTAAGATCAGAAAGTTCAATATTAACCCAGCCTACAACATTGACACCTACCGAGCGTAAATCCTGGATTGCTTTTTCTGCACGTTCTTCGTTTCTTGCTCCGAGAATGATGTTCCAACCGTTAAGACCAAGATGCTTAGCAATTCCATAACCAATTCCTTTGTTTGCACCTGTTACTAATACTAATTTTTCCATAATAATGTTTGTGTTAATTATAAAATACTATATTCTATTGATTATCATTTCTTATATCATAAAGAATCGTCTGATGGCTCTACATGGATGTTGATCTGTGTCTCATCTCCAAACTCTTTTCGCAACATGTTCTCAATAACAACAGTTATCTCATGTGCTGCAAGAACAGTCGTTTCTGGATCAACGACGACATGAAAATCAACAATGCTATAGGGTCCAGAAAGACGGGTCTTTAGTTCGTGTACGCCCTTTACTCCTTCTACCGAACGTATGATGTCGAGCATCTTCTGCTCTGTTTCTTCAGGCAAGGAGGCTTCGGTCAGTTCGGCAAGTGCTGGCAATGACATCTTGATGGCCATGACGATAATCACAATACTGATCACTACTCCTACTAAGGGGTCAAGGATAGTCCATTCTCCACCCAGTGAAATGGCTCCGGCAATACCAATAAGAGCCCCAACAGAAGAAAGTGCATCGGTGCGATGATGCCAAGCATTTGCAATGACTACCTGACTCGAAATTCTTCTGCCCACCCTGACTGTCCATTGATAGAGGAACTCCTTGCACAAAATGGAAATAACAGCTGCCCAGAAAGCTATCATTTCGGGAGCAGGCAGCGGATTGCCATCTAGCGCATTTCGTATCTGCTGATAAGAGTGCTGTATCATCTGGACACCTACCACGAGTAGCATAAGACTCACAATAACCGTGGCAAGCGTCTCAAACTTGCCATGGCCATAATCGTGCCCCTTGTCTTTTCCTTTAGCTGAAATACGGGCAAAAGCAATAACGATAATGTCACTAACAAGGTCGGAGGCAGAATGAACGGCAATGGTGAGTGCTATATTACAAAACGCTCCCCACAGCGTTATCTTCTGTATGTCTTTCGTTCTTTGGTCCATCTTGTTATGTGATGATAAGTAACATCATCATGGAAATATAGTTGAGTTAATCGATGCAAAGGTAGTAATTTATCCTCAAAGTCATGCATGTTTTGATGACTATTATTTTAGGCCCTTCATATATGAGTAAATATCAATAAAAACCGCAAAACAATTGGATTATTTCTCGTTTTTCATTATTTGTACAAATGGAATAAATACCACAAATCAATCGTCTCTATGAATAGATCTTCGCATTGGTAATGAAATTTTAATTTTTGCTGTGCTCGCACACTAAATTTAACAATAAAAAATGTGGTACGCACACAACGTTAAAGTCATGTTAAATCGGTTTTTTTGTATACAACTTAATTTATAATTGTCTAAATTTGCTCTTGAATTTCAGAAGAACCTTGCTGAAAAGAGTATAGCGATTCGGTAAAAGTCTGACTAAGATTTTTTATTTAGTTTTAAAAAGACGGTTTACAAATAGTTCTGAGATGTAGTTGCGATCTTTGAAAGTCTGGGAGGATAAAGGTAGGTAAGTTAGAAGCTGTAAAGCAAATCTATGTAACGACCTAATCTTCCTCAATGAGGAGAATTGTTGTGATGACGACAGAAAGAAGCTTCGGAGCCTGAAACATTGTTTCAAGTACGCAAGTACAGATAATGGATGCAGAGGTAAAGTCCGGTTTCTAGTAGAAAATGAGTGGGTACGATTCATTAAAGGGTTGGACGAAAAGGGCCCAACAGTGCATGAATCGATTGCTCTAGGTTCAAGAAGAGAAAGTTTGATAGAACTGACCCACCCAATCAGAAGATTGGTATGGAACCAGGAGGCAAAGATTATGATACTGAATTCGACAGTCATTTGTGAATAATACTTACAAAATAGGTATTTAAGAGGAACTAGTAACGTAAACGCTATCCGAAAAATAGCGGCGCAAGCAGTTTTTCAAGAAAAACCTAAAGTAGTTTATGTACGCAAGTACATAAATAACTACAAATAAAAAGAATGTCGTCGAGATCATAAAAAATGAAACGTACTGAGGGTGCTGAAAAAGTATCAAGGGACGGATCTGAAGATGTTGAAAAAAGCAATGAGAACTCGTCGGGAAAGACTTTTGAAAGCGACTAAAAAGAATCACAAAATACTCAGTAAGGTTAGGCAGCCCAAACGGGCTGCCTTTTTTTGTATAAAATCATCAACGAAGGTTGCCTTTACGCATTCCTTCAGTCTTTTCCCGTTGCAACTTGAAGAAACGGTCCAGGAAGTCGATCTGCTCACGGTTAGGCCGGTCGATGAGCGATGCACCGTTGCTGAACTGCATCGTGGTTGTCTTGTCAGGATCGAAGGCGGGCCAGAATGGAAGACCTTTGCAATTGGGGTTGCACGTCTTGGCAAAGTTCACCCAATATTGCTGGATGATTTCTGCCACGGCAGCTTCCGTGGGATATTTCTCTGGTTGGTTGAGGAACGTGCCGTTGAGATAGAGGATGTCATCAGCATGGGAAACACCACGGCGGTATTTGCTGCCACTTGCCAGACTGACTTCCGACGGCTGTGCCAGGAAAGCGGCATAGGCAGGCTGACGGCCGTTCTTGTTCTGCAGGCTCGCCCATGCGAAGGAGGGCCATGCAAAGCCCATGTCACGGAACAGGTCGCCACTGCTGTAAACGACTTCCTGCTCAGTGCCGCCTGGATAGAGTTTCTGGGCTTCGTCAGCGAGGTCGCCGAAATAGCCCTGCAACTGCTTCTTGAACGACTCGATGGCTGAAGCGTCGGGCTGCATATAACCCGTAAACAGCACGCCTTCGTCGCTGTTGGTCATCACGATGACGGGCACGTCGTTGTAATCGCCTCGCTCGTAGTTGCGGTAGAGGTCGTCAGTAATGACATAACCATCTACACACGGCCAAAAACCGCCAAAGCCCACATCGTTGCCGCAGAGTTCCATGGCACCCATCTTCCGCATCTGCTTCAGCGACTTCTTCTTCAGATGTTTCTGGAAGGCCAGTCCCTGCTGCTCAGAAGCCTTCTGTGAGGCATTAACAACGAGGGTCCTACCGCTGTCGCTCCAAGGGGCAAAAGAGCCTCCACTCTGACTGATGGCAGCGCGGAAGAGCCCTTTGGCAAGGGGTGAACCGCAGAGGATGCTGCAACTGATGGCACCTGCCGACTCACCGAAGATGGTTACCTTCGATGGATCGCCGCCAAAGTTGTGGATGTTGCGCTGCACCCATTTCAGGGCAAATATTTGGTCGAGCAGGCCATAGTTGCCCGTATGGCCGCCCTTTGACTCCTTTGCCAGTTCTGGATGGGCCATGAAACCCAAAGCGCCCGTGCGATATTCGATACTGACGATGACCACCCCACGACGGGCTAGGCTCGTCCACAAATCACCGCCGTAGTGCTCCGTCTGGAAGCCTCCGCCATGAATCCATACCATCACGGGCAGGTTGTCATTGACAGAGGATGCTGGTGTAGCGATACCGAGATAGAGGCAGTCCTCGCTCATCATGTCTGCCGTCCTGCCCGGACGAGTAGGCTGAGGAGGCAGGGGACCAAAATTCTCTGCCTTCAGCACGCCCACCCAGGCCTTTGCTGGCTGCGGTTCCTTCCAACGGAGGTCTCCCACGGGCGGTGCAGCATAGGGAATGGCCTTATACACGGCCAGGTCATTGCCGTCGAGTACGCCTTCCAAATCACCCGTTTCCACATGAGTCTTCAAGAGAGGTTGTCCTTGAACAGCTGTTGTAACAAATAAGCAGCAGAATAACAATAATTTCTTCATATTATTAAATCGTTTTAATGAATTATTTTACCTCAAAAGCCAATGCCTGTAAGTCAGCATCACGAGAAGAATTACCATAAAGAATCTGGTATTTTCCAACAAAGACTTTTAGGTCGTCTATAGCTTCAGAATAATAGGAAAAAGCATCTGGCTTAAGTTCAAGAGTTACTTTTTCCGTTTCCCCTGCTCCGATTTCAACACGTTTGAACGCTTTGAGCGACTTGATGGGTGCATTGGGATTGGAAAGGCTTTTCACATAAACCTGTACAACTTCAGCTCCAGCCATCTTGCCAGTATTGGTAACAGGAATAGTGATACTCACGCCCCTACCCTGCTTTATAGACTTTTTGGAAAGTTTGGCTTTACCGATATTAAATTGAGTATAACTCTGACCATAACCGAAAGCGTAAAGAGGTTCACCTTTGAAGTATCGATAAGTTCGGTTGTCCATTTTGTAGTCCTGGAAATCAGGCAACTGAGATGTAGACTTGTAGAAAGTGACAGGCAGTTTGCCTGAAGGGTTGACATCACCGAAAAGTACGTCTGCAATAGCTGTTCCTCCTTCTTGTCCAGAATACCAGCTCTGCAACAGCGCGTCGTAGTAAGGCTCCACATCTGCTAATGCCACGCAACTGCCCGAGCAGTTCACATAGATGACAGGCTTTCCTGTTTCGCTCAGCGCCTTGATACAACGCTGCTGTACAGCAGGCAGTTCGATGGTGGCCCGCTCATGTCCCTCACCCTCCTGAGAGGAAGTAATACCACCTACATAAACGATGGCATCATACTGTTTAACCTGCTCCTTCAATTCGTCGAATGCAGCCATACGACGCTCGAAGAGGTCCACCGTCAAGCGTGAATTGGTGCCGGCAGAGGCCGACTTATACAGAATTTCTATGTCGTAAGTTTCTCCTGCTTTCACCAGCTTCGACACGATATCGTTCCGACGCCAACGAAAGCGTCCACTCTGCATTAATTCTTGACGCTGTGCTTCGGTAAGCTCCATCCCTGGTTTGAACTCAAACGACAGGGGCTTAGGGTAGAACTCACCTAGGGTTTCACCGTTCACTTTTACGGTGTAGCCAGGTGCATTGATGGCAATACATAGTTCACCGGTGAAGTCGCTTACGAACTTGCCTGAATAACGAGCTGTAAAGTCACTTTTCGGAACTCCGTTGCCAAAGCCGTAGCCACCATCGCTCGTCAGGTTGATACTTGTCAGGTTCTCTTTATTCACAACCGTACCTGTCCAATCCTTTGTGGCGTAGTATTCGGCCAAGAATCCGTCCTTGCCTTCTGCTTTTACAAGTTGCATTTTGGGAAATTGCACGTATTCACTTTCTATGTCGCAACCTTTTACATAATCTACCTTTGCATGAGGCATCTTGTTGCGAATGCCCTGCAGGATAGTGATGCAGTGTGTCGGCGTACCGCTATAGTTACCTCGCATCATCACAGGATCATCAGCATTCGGGCCAATGACGAGAATACTCTTCAGTTTTTTTGAAAGAGGCAGTACACCACCTTTATTTTTCAGCAGCACCTGTGCCTCACGGGCAAGTAGCAATGCATGGTCGCGGTGGGCCTGACAATCCACGACAGTACCAGGAATCTTTGAAAATGGGTTTATCTCATCGGGATCGAACATACCCAATTCTATGCGGGCCTTGATGAGTCGGCGCAGAGATACGTCTATCTCATCCTCACTAATAGTGCCTAACTTCATGCCCTCGACCAACGATTGATAGCTTTTGCCACACTCTAGGTCGGTACCGTTCCTCACAGCCTCTGAACTGGCTATTATCGCATTGTCATGTGTACCATGTGCACCTTTATTATAGAAGTCGTTGATGGCGTCACAGTCACTTACCACCAGTCCTTTGTAGCCCCAACGCTCTCGCAGAATCTGAATAAGCAGACGGCTGGAGTTACAGCACGGCTCACCCTGATAAGCACTGTAGGCGCACATTACTTCCTGTACGTTGCCTTCAGTAACCAGCGTCTTAAAAGCGGGCAGATAGGTCTCCCAAAGGTCTCGCCCCGAGGGGTCAACATTGAACTTATGGCGCAGGGGCTCAGGACCACTATGAATGGCGAAGTGCTTGGCACAGGCGTGCGTTTTATAGTATTTCAGATCGTTACCCTGCATACCGCGCACCACATTCAGACCCATAACCGAACTCAGATAGGGGTCCTCGCCATAAGTTTCCTGTCCACGTCCCCATCGCGGATCACGGAAGATGTTCACGTTGGGTGCCCAGAATGTAAGATTGGGCAACGCCGACACGTAGGGGCCAATGTCGCCAGTTCGTGGCAAGGAATTATAACGTCCACGAGCCTCGTCACTCACCATGGTATAGGCCTTCAACTCTGCTTCTTCGTCAAAAGTGGCAGCAAGAGCGATACATTGTGGGAACACAGTAACGCCGCTCACGCCCATCAGTCCGTGACAGGCTTCGCCCCACCAGTTGTAGGCTGGTATACCTAACCGCTCTACGGCCGCTGAGCGATTCATCATCATACCAACCTTTTCCTCAGGAGTAAGTCGGGTTATAAGGTCATCAACACGTTTTTCCACAGAGAGCTGCGGGTTTTGGAAAGGATAAATTTGTGGATTCTCCTGGGCCGACACCGGCGTGAGCAGGAAGGGCAAAATTGCCGCTACTAAAATTCTTAATGGTTTCATTATATGGAGATAATAAGTTAAAGTAATGTATTTCGGTTACAAAGATAATAATTTTTCTCAAATAAATTATATCTTTGCAGAAATCTTATCTATTACCCATAAGACACATGGAAAACGCTAATAACGAATATTATAAACTTTCGTGGAGGGAACGACTGGGATTCTGTTCTGGTGACCTGGCCCAGAACCTGATTTACCAGACCGTCAGCATCTGGCTGTTGTTTTATTATAATAATGTTTACGGACTGGGCTCTGCCGTGGTGGCGGTGATGTTCCTTGTGGTGCGTATCATCGACGTGCTATGGGACCCGATGGTGGGGGCTTTCGTGGACAAGTCGTATCCCCGATGGGGCAAATACCGCTCGTGGCTCATTATGGGCGGCATTCCGTTGGCTGCCATCGCCATGCTCTGTTTCTGGAACGGTTTCAGCGGTTCGCTGCTCTACGCCTACGTAACCTATGTGGGACTGAGCATGTGCTTCACGCTCATCAACGTGTCCTATGGGGCACTGGGAGCCTCACTCACTCGCGACACCGAGGAGATTACCATCCTGACTAGCGTGCGCATGGTGATGGCGAATCTGGCAGGACTTATTATCAAGACGCTACCGCTGGTGATGGCATTCTTTGCGCCCAAGGTGCTGAACGAGAAGACGGGCGAGATGGAAACAGTCTATAACACCCCGGAGGCAGGACAGGCTTGGTTTATCACCATGAGCATTTTCGCGCTGACGGGACTTGTGCTGCTCATCATCTGTTTCGTTGAGAGCAAGGAGCGCATCGTGATGGACAAGAGTGAGAGTGCTGGGGTCAAGGTGAGCGACCTGTGGATGGAACTGGTGAGGAACCGTCCGCTTCGGATTCTGTCGTTCTTCTTCATCATCGCGTTCACCACGATGAGCATCAGCAATGCAGCAGACTCCTATTTCATGACTTATAATATGGACGCCACGCCGATGATGACGACGGCATTCATGTGGCTCGGCACGATTCCGGCATTCATCTTTCTGCCGATGGTGCCTGCGTTCAAGCAATTGGTGAGCAAGAACGGCATGTTCCGCATGTTCCTCGGCATCGCCATTGTAGCCATGCTTATCATGTACTTGTGTGTGTCAATCCCGAGTCTCAAGTCGCACTTCCCACTGCTGTGTGTGGTGCAGTTCATCAAAAGTGCAGGCATACTAGTTGCCACGGGCTATATGTGGGCGCTGGTGCCTGAGGTGGTGACCTACAGCGAGTATGCTTCTGGAAAGCGTGTGGCTGGCATCGTGAATGCGCTCATCTGCATCTTTATGAAAGGCGGCATGGCATTGGGAGGTGTCATCCCCGGACTGGTCTTAGCGTGGGTGGGCTTCAAGGCAGGTGCTTCAGAACAGGCTCCGATGGCAGAACAGGGCATCCTCTGGCTCGTCACCCTTATTCCCGCAGCCTTGTTTATCCTGGCCATCTATATAATCGGAAAGTATGAACTGACCGATGAGAAGATGGATGAGATCAATGATGAGGTTTTGAGGTTAAAACGATAACGAGAACCTGAAACTTGAAACTTTAAATATTATGCAACTGACATCAAATTCCGACAAGATTACGAGAGACTATTTCGACTCTCTGCTGGTAGAAACCCGCTATCTGGACGCCGTCCTTCCCACGACGGAGATGACGCTGTTCGGAGAGACTTTCCGCACGCCTATCATGACTGCTGCCCTCTCCCACCTGCACAATACGGCACAGAATGGAATGACCGTCTATGCGCGTGCTGCAGCCCTGAGTGGAGCCGTGCATTGGGTAGGCATGGGAAGTGAAAAAGAACTGGAAGATATTGTGGCTACGGGTGCCCATACCATCAAGATTATCAAACCCCATGCCGACAACCGCGTGGTGCTGCGCAAGATTGAGCATGCTGTGAAAGTGGGATGCATGGCCGTGGGGATGGACATTGACCATGCCTTCAATGGCAAAGGCGGCTACGACGAGGTGTTTGGGTTGCCTATGAAGGCAAAGACCACGGAGGAACTGAAAGACTTTGTAGAGGCTGCCGGGTTGCCGTTTATCGTGAAGGGTGTGCTCAGCGCGAAGGATGCCGACAAGTGCTTGAAGGCAGGATGCGCGGGCTTTGTAGTGTCTCACCATCATGGGATGATACAGTATGCCGTGCCACCGCTGATGGTGCTGGAGGAAATCATCTCCGTCACAGGTGGAGAAGTGCCAGTATTCGTGGATTGCGGTATCGAGAGCGGCATGGATGCTTACAAATGTTTGGCTCTTGGTGCAAAGGCCGTATCGGTAGGCCGTCATCTGATGCCATTGCTGAAAGATGGTGCAGAGGCAGTGGCAGGCGGAATTGACGAGATGACTGCCGAACTAGCAGGAGTGATGTCGCGTACGGGTGTGAGTGCCTTGGATAAGATGGATGCGACGGTTATTCACAGGAGGGCGTTTTAATAAATAATGAATAGTACAGATGTATTTAGGTATTTCATCATCTTTGGAGCATGGCTCACCAGAAGAGTGGGCAGCGAAGCACAAGGCATTAGGTCTCAAGACCGTTGTGTTTCCCGTGAACTATACCGACGGCGAAGAGACCTTCATGGCCTACAAGAAAGCTGCCGACGAAGCTGGTCTTACCATAGCTGAGGTGGGCATATGGCGCAACACGCTGGCAGCAGACCCCGATGAACGCCAAAAATGGACGGACTATGCCATCGGACAACTACGCATGGCAGACGCCATTGGTGCTGCCTGTTGCGTGAATGTGGTGGGCACTCCCTATGGTCCGCGATGGGATGGTGGCTACCGCGACAATTTCAGTCATGAACTGTGGGAAAAGGCCATCCGGATGATTCAGCAGATCATTGATGCGGTGCATCCGAGGCATACCAAGTTCTGCATAGAGTCGATGCCGTGGATGATACCTAGCAGTCCTGATGAGTATCTGCAACTGATAGATGATGTGGACCGTACGGAATTTGGTACACATCTCGATGTGGTAAATATGATTACCATGCCTAGGAGATATTTTTTTAATGATGAGTTTCTGGAGGAGTGTTTTGAGAAACTTCGCGGCACTATCGTAAGTTGTCATCTGAAGGATATCGTGCTGAAGCAGGAATATACGTTCCAACTGGAGGAGTGCGCCTGTGGCAAGGGTAACCTTGATATCGAACGCTACGCCCGTCTTGCCACCGAAGAGAATCCTTGCATGCCCATGATTATAGAGCATCTGAATACTGATGAAGAGTATGTAGCAAGTGCTCAGTATGTACGGGAAAGATTATCTAATGGTGATTTAATGTAGGCTAAACCTATATGGTGTTGCCTTCGTATTCATTATCATTACTGGCAATGATAATGATGTTGCCTTTCGGCACATAATACACGGTTTCTCTATATGAAGTAGAAGCATTGTAAAAATGACGTGGAAACAACGTAAAAATGGTGTGGAAGCGTTGCTTCCACGCCATTTAGATATTGGCTGTTCTCCATAAGTGCCAATTAGTTCAAATAACTAGTGATGCTCCGCGACAACAGCAAAGAAAACAAGATCTTCGGAACCGCGATTCAACAGAGTATGCTGTTTGTCCATGGGGTTATAATGTACTTCTCCTGGATTAACAATCTCTTCCTGACCTTCATACACATAGGAAGCCTGACCACTAAGGATGTACATGATTTCGCAGTTCATTTCATGAGTATGCAAGCCTATGGAACAACCAGGTTCCAGTTTACCAAGCATGATTTTCACCTTGTCGTCGGCAAACTGTTTCATGATGTAACGTCCCTCTCCTCCCTTAAAGTTGGGCACGATAGTTTTCTCGATTTTATTAAAGTCAATCTTCATATTATTCCTTATTTTTTGTTATTGGCACAAAGATAATAAAAAAAGCGGATACCTCCAAGGGTACCCGCTTCCTTTTTAAGAAAGTTCTGATTAATTGGCTTTCACATGAGAGAAATATGTTCCTACAGCTTCTACCAAACCCTTATAAGTAGACTTGTAAGCAATAATGGTGAGTTTGTCGCCATACTCTACACCGAGCTTAGCGAAAAGACCTTCACCCTTCACGTTTTTACCGCCCCATCCTTGGACTACGCCATAAACATAGACAGAACCAGTCTCATCGGTAAGATTCAAATTACCATAATCGACCATTTCATCTTTGGCTCCAGATTCTGTAACAGTGCCTACAGTTCCAGAAATCATGTAGAAGGCATTCTTGTCGTCTGGAAGATTCTTGAAGTCTGCAATAGAGATGGGTGTTACGCTGATATGGCTCTCATACTGGCCACCAGTCATTTGAGGACTCTCCTTATATTCGCCACGTTTTCCGACGAGTGTAACCACGTCACCTGCTTTCAAGCCAAGTTTCTCGAAATCACCCTTTGCACCTACACCGTAGACATAGGCTTCGCCCGTTGCATCCTTAATATAGATATTTCCATATTCAGCCTTTGCAACACTCGTGATAACTCCAGTCACACGATACTGGGTATCACCTACAGGAGCTGCAAGGAAGTCGGCAATGCTGCATTCCACTATAGCACCTCTCTGAGTAATTACAGCCTCTGAAGAATAGGTCTTACCCTTAGAAGTAGTCTTGAATACAACAGTTGTAGAGCGGTCGCCACCAGGATTAGCTGTAGCCTGGAACTTCACGTTTGCAGAGGTACCAGAAGTGGTCAGACCGACGATAGAGAGCCATGACTGAGCATCGGCAGGAATATCTACGCTCAGACCATCACCTTTGCAGGTAAGTATAGCCGAGATTGTACCGCCATCAACAGGCAGGGCTTCCTTAGAGCTAAGAGAATCAACCTTGATAAGTGACTTCTCAATGTCGATAACCGTAACGTTCACAAGTTCGATAGTACCATTATAGTTAGTGCGAGGTCCTTCAACCGTAACGATGTCACCAACATCAATACCAAGACTAAGGAAATTCTTTTCCTGACCAGCTGCATCGAGTGTGCCGTAAATATAAATCTCACCTGTACCATCGTTCAGATACCAGTTTCCATAGGTCGTATTGGCAATAGCAGTACAAGTACCTTTCACACGATAGGACTTACCATCCTCACCAGCTTCAACCTGAGCGCAAGTAGAAAGTGGCAAATCTGCCTTTGCTGTCAACTGAAGCACATTGATCAACTGAGTCTTACCAGCACATTCTAGCTGCAAGGTAGCCGTCTGAGTCTCTGTGGCAGCACCTACGGAGAAAGTGACCGTCTGCTGTCCAGCGGAACCAGAGGCAGGAGAAACAGTCAACCATTCAGGAATAGAACTGATTGTCCAGTTGCTTGAAGCTGTGAGGTCGATAGACACCGAACCGCCATTGGCGGGAAGAGCCACCGTTGACTGCGATACTTTTACCTCGTCAAGATAAGATGCCTCAAAATCGTTTGAGCAACTTACCAACATGGCAAAGAATGCCATAAGCGTTGGAATAAAATATTTCAGTTTCATATTATATTTCTGTTTTACGTTTGATTACTTTATATGCCTTCTTAGTTGAAGATGTACTTAATACCGATAGAAGCGTACCAGCACTGGCCAATGCCATGATTGTGAGTCCAGGTCGTGGTATTTCCACTAATGGCTGGATTGGTTGAGAATACTGCAATACCGTCGGCATCAACTCCTTCATATTTCAACAGACGGGCATCGGTACCAATTTCTGGATTCAGATACTTGCTTACGCCCCAGCTTGAATTGAAGAGGTTGAGCAGGTTCTTGATATCAGCACTAAGCTGAAGAGTGTGCTTGGTCTTGCCTATGTTCACTTTGAAATCATGCTTGTAAGAGAAGTCGACACGATGAACCCAAGGTGAATAAACGCTGTAAGCCTCGGCGTATTCACCCTGACGGTTTTTCATGTAGCTGTCCTGATGAACAAAGTCCATGAAGCGATCGCGATCGTCAGTAGAAACGAAACGGAAACGATTTGTTGAGATGTCCTCATCAGTTGGAATATAAATGAGATCGTAGTTATAACCGTCACCGTTCATGTCATTAGCTGTCATATAAGAATAGTTATAGCCACCGCGCCAAGTCTCATAAATCAGACTGAAATGGTTGCCGCTCTTATCGTGAACAGTTGCACTGGCCACAACTCGGTCAGGAGTAACATACTGAGAATTATGGAGCTGTCCGAAGTTCGGTCCTTCAATAGTTGGAATATAGGTGAATGCAGAAGAAGCATCGCTACCAGGCATACCAGTGAGTTCCTTAGACACGGTATGCGTGTAGGCTGCCATCAAGTTGAGCCACTCGGTAGGCTGAGCATTTACCGTTACGTTAGCAGTCCAACCGTAACCCTTACTGGTATTAGATAGAACAAAGGCGTTAGGAAGTACTTTTCCATCAGCATCGAGAAAACGAGAGTCCTGATAGATAGCCCGGTTGTCAACACCATTGAGGCGAGCAAATCCAGATACATCCTTTATGCTCCAGTCGGAGATGCAAACGTCATTGATTTTCTTGTTGAATATTCCTTCTAAAGTAATACTGAAGGGGAAGGAAACTGGTAACTGATAGTCAATAGCCAGTGAAGTTTTCCATACTTGTGGCATCTTGAAACTTTCATCAACAGCATTGATGGTAGAACCAGCTTCTCCTTCTTCTGGAGTAATAGTGCTAGGGCCGAGAGGCTTACCTGTCAAAGGATTAATAGTATTGGTGACGAAATTAATCAGCTCATTCTTGTTCTTAATGTCACCGGCAAAGAGAGACATATCTGCTTTCTGACCACTGTTTTTTCCTGTTGCATTCCATATACCCTTATACTGCACCATATTTGAGTTGGTTGGCATATTGGTGAAGAACACGAGAGGAATACGTCCCTCGAAGAAGCCCGTACCACCACGAACCTTGAGGCTGCGGTCGCCGAAGACATCCCATGTGAAACCTACACGAGGAGATACAGAGAAAGTATTGGAAGGCCACTTACCTGTGTCAATGTGAGTTCCGTTGTAGTCGTATTTATAGATTGCGTTATTGGTCATCAAGTCTTTGTTGTCAAAGAACAATCCATCGAAACGAACACCATAGTTCACCTTAAAGTTTCTCGTGATGTTCCAATCATCCTGAGCATAGACACCTAGTTTGCCGAAAGTAACACGTGCAGCAGGATCTGTTTCGCCATCGTAACCATAAGTGATGGCAACAACTTCAGGAATGGCCCCGCTAAGGAAGTCATTGAGATTGCTGTAGCGGTAATAACCCGTACCATTACGCATATAGGCATTATCTGCCATCTGATGCTCATAGCTTACACCTGCCATAATCTTGTGGCTGCCAGCGTAATAGGTTACGTCATCCTTGATATTCCAAACAGTGTTGTGAACACCATTATTATAGGTAAACAACTCATAACCAAGAGCCATATAGTTTTGTCCGTCACCACCAAGAATGTCGATGAATGGGAATTCATCAGAATTGGTTCCGCGGATATCATTGTGCTGTGAATAGGTGAACAGCAACTGGTTAGACAAGTTATCCGTGAAGCGGCTGTTCAAGTCAGCAGAGAACGACTTCACGATATTGTCCATTGAATACATAGAGTTGGCAAAAGCCATAGAATACTGAGAGAAACGGGCATAAGCAGAACGTACACCACCATCCATAGAACTTGCATTGGTTGAGCGCCAGTCAGTGTTTTTGGTGTAATTGTATCGCAATGCGAGATGGTGATCGTCTGTAATATTCCAATCGAGACGTGCAAGGAATTTATAGTTTTCAATATTGGCTGGGAAACTGGTAAAGCTGCCGGTATCATAGCCATATTTGTTTTTTACATATTCAGAAACTGTCTGCATATCACCAGTAGTGGTGCGAGAAAGATACTGGTCAGCATCAGGTACGCCATTCTCGCTGGCTCTCCAGCGGTTCACTACTGTGGGGTTCTTTATCATTTCACCGTTCAGGAAGAAGAACAATTTGTTCTTGATGATGGGACCACCAAGAGTGAAACCATAAGTAGTCTGCTGGCTCTTCTCACGTGCGCCAGGAATCTGCTCACGGTCGATAGCATCTCCTTGCATGTTTTCATTCTTGTGATAGACATAGGCACTTCCCTTAAAGGTATTGGTACCAGACTTCGTAATAGCATTTACACCACCACCGATGAAATTGGTTTGGCGAACATCGAACGGAGAAATTACCACTTGCATTTCCTCAATAGCATCGATAGAGATAGGATTACCACCTCCAGGAAGACCATCGGAAAGACCGAAGTTGTTGTTGAAGTCGGCACCATCAACAGTAAAGTTTGCCATACGGCCATCGGAACCAGCGAAGCTCATGCCGTTACCGCCATAAGGAGACAGTCGCGTTACTTCGGTGATGTTACGGTTTACTGTAGGAAGATTCACAATCTGAGCATTGTTGATGTTGGTTGTAGCACCTGTTTTCTCACCAGCAAACTTTGAAGCTGAACCTGTGATGACGACCTCTGCTAACTCATTGGCATCTTCAGAAAGCCAAACCTGCAGGTCATAGTTTTCAGCCAGTTGCAGCGTGATTCCACGAAGCGTTTTTGTCTGGAAACCGATGTAGCTAACAGTTACAACATACGGGCCACCCGTACGCATACCGTTAATGGCGAAACGGCCATCAACATTAGTCACTGCAGCATAACGGGTGCCTGAAGGCTCATGAACTGCTTGAACTGTAGCACCGATGACTTCCTCACCGGTAGCTGATCCAATTGTTACTTTTCCCGACATGCTCGAAGTGGTCACTTGTGCAAATACCGATGAAATGCTCATCAGCACTGCGGTAACCAGAAAGAATAATCTTTTCTGCATAACGATTTTTTTTTAAAATTTTATGAATTAAGCTATAAATTTGGTACAAAGATACGATAATTCTATTGAAATAAGGTCAAATTTTAAAAATATTTTTAATGCTTTTCAATTCAAGATACCAACTGCTTTTCAACATAAGGTATAAAGTTAAAACGTATTACTTTATCGTTCAACTTCTGTTTTTCAACTGCAGCATCATCACCGCTGACAAGGCAGCTGTTTCGGTTCTTAAACGTGACTGGCCTAAAGAAATACTTTCATAGCCGTTATCCAAGGCAAGTTGCACTTCATCTATAGAGAAGTCACCTTCGGGACCTATCAGTACGGTCATTTCTTCATCAGTTTCATCATTTAATTTTTTTAGTTCATCAAACAAGTCTTTCTTTTCAATTTCCTCATAACAATGGGCAATGAATTTACAACCCTTACGTTCTTGCTGAACGAATTTCTTGAAACTGACCATCTCATTTACAATAGGTTTCCATGCCTTTCGGCTCTGTTTCATGGCAGAAATTACAATTTTCTCTACCCTGTCTTGCCGTAGTTGGTGACGTTCAGAAAACTGACAATTCAAAAAAGAGAGCTCATCGATACCGATCTCAGTTGCTTTTTCTGCAAACCATTCCACACGTTCCATCATCTTCGTGGGAGCCATGGCCAAATGAAGATGTCCACGCCAAGTCTTTTGCTGTGGAAGCGTTTCTAGAATATTATAAGTACAATGTTTATTGGTGGTTTGGGCTACCTCAGCACGAAAGACCAAACCTTTTCCATTCATCAAAAAAATGGAATCACCAGGCTGCAGACGGAGAACACGCAACGCATGAGAAGCTTCTTCTTGTGGAAGTTCCATACGACTATCAGCTTCAGGCACATAGAAATATCGTTCTTCTTTCATTTTTTCTCGCGACGTTTTCTCTCATCGCGCAACTGTGATGCAAGTTCATAGTTCTCGTCTTCTACTGCTTTTTTCAGTGCTTGGTCGAGCATTTCTAGACTCAGAGTATTAACGGGCAATGACACAGCATTAGAGAGCCCTGAGAAGCGCACACTTTGTCGGGCCATTAGCGACGATTCTATATAAATAGGTATGCGAGCTGCTAATGATAACAAAACTGCATCACTCGCACGTATGGGAATAGTTTCTAGCGTCACGCGGTTACAAAGCAGAGTACGATATTGACCTTCAATGATATCAGTGATAATAATATCCATCATGATACCAGCCTGATCTTTGATGATACCAGCTAGTACCTCTGGCAACATGATGCGAGTAATGGGAATCTGCTTGTCGCGTAATTCCAGCTGAACGGCCATAGCACGATCACAAACGATGGTGATCATATTTTCCATCATCTCGTCGGTGAGCGTAATTATAGCGAGATCGTCGCTTCCAACGATCTCACCGACATTATGAAACTTCAGCCTTACTTTAGACATCATATCCCCCAATCTTTTATATTAGGCTACTTTTTTCTTTTCAGGATTGAAAACCAAAGCGAACAAAACACCTACAAGTAGTGCAAATCCAGCAAAAATGAACCAGCAACTCCTCCAGTCTCCAAGAAGATAGCCATCCTTCCACGTACAGAAATGATTAACGATCTCACCAGCAGCCAGTGTTCCTACGGTTGCACCTATACCGTTCGTCATCATCATGAAAAGTCCTTGGGCAGATGCCTTCACCGATGGTTCACACTCCAAATCAACAAAGATACCACCTGAAACATTAAAGAAATCAAAAGCCACACCATATACAATGCAAGAAAGGATGAAGAGCAATACACCAGGCATCGCAGGATCGCCTATACCAAAGAAGCCGAATCTAAATACCCATGCAAACATCGACATCAGCATCACTCCTTTGATTCCAAAACGTTTCAGGAAGAACGGAATCATAAGAATACAGAGGGCTTCACTAATTTGTGAAATAGAAGTAAGTAGTGTGGCGTTATTGGCTGCAAAAGTCGTGGCAAACTCGGCACTTCCCTTGAAACTTGTTATAAAAGGTCCAGCAAAGCCGTTAGTCACTTGCAGACACATACCCAACAAGGCTGAGAAAATGAAGAACAGGGCCATTTTCTTTGTTTTGAAAAGTTTAAAAGCATTTAGGCCCATCGTCTCTGCCAAGGAAGCTGACTGTTTCTTTTCCAGTTTGCACTCTGGAAGTGTGAAACAGTAGGCAAAGAGTACAAGACTCAATAAACCAGACACAAAGAACTGCATAAATGTGTATTGGAACTTATGGGCATTCTCGGCAAGTGTAAACGAGAATGCTCCGTCTTCCCAAACCGCACAATTCACAAACCACATTGTCGCGATGAAACCAACGGTACCCAGCACACGGATAGGAGGGAAATCTTTTACGGTATCTAGTCCGTTGGCTTTCAGAATTGTAAAAGCCGTTGTGTTTGCCAAGGCAATAGTCGGCATAAAAAAGGCTACACTTAATGTGTACATTGCGATAAAAGCGCCCTTATTAGGCAACTCATTGCCAAAGCCTGCCGAATATCCCATATACCAGCATATCAACATAAAGGCACCTGCCAGTAAATGACAAAGCCCTAAGACTCTTTGTGGCTGGATATACTTATCAGCAACAATACCCATCAAGGTAGGCATAAAGATTGAAACAATGCCCTGAATGGCGTAGAACCAGGAAATCTGAGCGCCTAAACCAGCAGTTCCCAGATAGTTACCCATACAAGTTAGATACGCTCCCCAAACAGCAAATTCGAGGAAGTTCATCAATGCTAAACGGACTTTTAGATTCATACTCTTAAATTAGTTTTAATTCTGTGACAAAATTAGTCAAATTTATTGAAACCACAAAAAAAACGTAAAAAAAAGATTGATTGCTTATGTCAACCAATCTTTCTATCAGGATTCATTTATTAAACATCAGTCAATTTCCTTAGATTTCAGAGAACGAGTTTCCATTCCACTTAAATCTACGGTGTCGGAGAATACTCTTTAATTGTCCCTTTTCTTCTGTTGTAGCTAAGGCTGGGGAAAGAGCGAAAGTTAGAACAGGTTCTTCAAGATCAAACTTGGCTGAAAGCATCACAGGATCGACTAGTTTCGAAAGTTCCTCAAAACGTTCAATACTCATCGTATCTGGTCGATGAATGAAACTGGTTTTCAGTTTCGACGCATCATTACCGTCCTGATTTTTCATTTCATTCAATCCAAATGTATCAATTAAAGGTTTCCATTCTATGTCATAAAAACGAATGTCAGACTCCTGTGCCTGCACCGTTAAGGTTTTCACAACACAGATTATCTTTGTAGAATCATTAACGGGTAAAAGACGAAGTTCCAAATATGAGGAAGGGGTTAAGGTGATGTGAGTATAATCATCTGTTAATGTATCCATTAAACATATACCGTTCATTTGATTATTTACTTCAGATTTAACACCCATATCAACGAAATCAAGATGTTCTAAACGAAGATTCTTATTCAAATAAGGAATCATCTCATCAGGCATAGAGAGCCATACGTCACGTAAGGTAATCTGTGCTCCAACCGTAATTGAAACACAGAATACACTAAAGAAAATGTTTAATCTTTTCAGAATAATTCTCATCTGCTGATTCAATAATGCTACAGGATTATCCACGACCTTCACGCAAATCCTTTACACGCACAGCCTTGCCTTCACTGACAGGAAGTGAACCCTTCTTTACAAGTTTAACACGTGGTGTGAGAAGAATCTCATCTTTCAGTGAGCGCTGAATGTCTTTTGTCATTTTCTGCAGTTCAGGATAGATATCAGTTTCCATGTTGTCGAGCTCTACCTCCACAGTAAGAATATCATTATCATCCTCAGTAGACAGCGTAATTAGATAATTGCTTCCCAAGCCAGGATATTGAACAAGTATCTTCTCTATCTGCATAGGGAACACATTTACGCCTTTGATGATGAACATATCGTCGGTGCGCCCCTTGATGCGATCGATCCGGCGATGAGTACGTCCACACTTACAATCGCCGGGGATAATACGGGTCAAGTCACGGGTACGATAACGAAGAATTGGCATCATGTCGCGGTCAAGTGTTGTAAGAATCATCTCGCCAATTTGCCCGTCAGGAACAGGCTCTAGTGTATCGGGATCAACAATCTCAATAATATAATTGTCCTCCCAAAGATGCATACCGGCTTGTTCTTTACACTCAAAAGCAACTCCAGGCCCATTCATCTCAGTCATCCCAAATGAGTTATAGGCTTTCACTCCCAACAAACGCTCAATACGGCGACGCTGCTCATCAGTATGAGGTTCAGCTCCGATAAAAAGCGTGCGTAATTTTGTGCTACGAGGATCAACTCCTTCATCTTGGAACACCTCTGCCAAACGAATAGCATATGAAGGAATAGCATGTAGACATGTGGTGCCAAAATCCTTGATGAACATAATTTGACGTTTGGAATTGCCCGCAGCAGCTGGAATCGTCGTGGCTCCAAGTCGTTCTGCTCCATACTGAAATCCGAGGCCACCGGTGAACATTCCATAACCGCTCGAATTCTGGAAGAAATCAGAATTACGACAACCGACCATATACATGCTACGAGCAATCATATTAGCCCATGAGTCTATATCATGTTTGGAATAGGCAACCACGGTAGGATGTCCGGTCGTACCACTTGAAGAATGGATACGGACAGCATTGTCCATATTACCACCAACAAGACCAAAGGGGTAGTTATCACGTAAGTCAGCTTTTGTGGTAAATGGAATCTTACGGATATCTTCCACACTATTGAAATCGTCGGGCGTGAGACCTAACTCGCCCAATCGTTTTCCATAGAGGTCACTTTTTAGCGCAATCTCAATGGTTTTCTTGAGTTTTTTCACCTGAAGTCGCTCCAATTCTTTGCGGGGCATCGTCTCCAGTTCCGGCTGCCAGTATTCACCGTGCTCAGCACCGGTTGGAAAGTTTTCGTTGTTCATTTCTGTTACTTAAGAATAATCATTTTACGATTTCGGGTGCAATATTAACAAAAAAAAACGAAATAGCCAAATTTTCTGTATTTCATTTCTATATTTTAGACGAACAGCTTACAAATTGCATTACACTCCAATATGTATAGTTATATTTATGATGGAATTATAAATTTACATGTATTACATTTAAAATATGCACGCATGCGCTTGCGTGAATAAAAAAAATGTAGTAAATTTGCAGCGTTTTAAAGACCAGTAAGAATAGAAGCATAGAAAATGAATAAAAAACCCACAGCAATCCTACTGTTACACTGCCCCGATCAGCCTGGTATTATTTCAGAGATAACAAAGTTTATCACGGACAATAAGGGAAATATCGTTTATCTCGATCAATATGTTGATACGGTCGATTCAATGTTCTTCATGCGTATTGAATGGGAACTTGACAACTTCCTCATTCCACGTGACAAGATTGATGATTACATTACGACACTCTATACTCAACGCTACGGAATCACTTTCAATCTCTATTTTAATGATGTGAAGCCACGCATGGCCATATTTGTCAGTAAAATGAGTCATTGTCTTTACGATTTGCTGGCACGCTGGAAAGCCGGAGAAATCAATGTGGATATTCCCTGCATCGTTTCTAACCATGAGGATTTACGTTATGTGGCATTACAGTTTGGCATTCCCTATTATGTGTGGAGAATTGAAAAAGACCATTCCAACAAAACTGAAGTTGAGCATGCGGAAATGGAATTGTTAAAGGAAAACAAGGTAACCTTCATTGTTTTAGCCCGCTATATGCAGATTATCTCCGATGAAATGATTGAGGCGTATCCGCATCATATTATAAACATTCACCACTCTTTCTTGCCTGCTTTCATAGGTGCAAAACCCTATCATCAGGCATATGAGCGGGGTGTGAAGATTATCGGTGCTACCAGCCATTATGTGACTGCCGAATTGGATGCTGGACCTATCATTGAGCAGGATGTAGTTCGCATCACTCACAAAGATACCCCGGAAAGCCTCGTGCTAAAAGGCCGCGATTTAGAAAAGATTGTTCTTTCAAGAGCAGTAATGAAGCATATCGAACGTAAAGTTCTCACTTATAAAAACAAAACTATCATTTTCAGTTAAATGAAAGTTGCAATTGTAAAATATAACGCAGGTAACATCTACTCGGTTGTGAATGCTTTAAGAAGAATGGGCATTGAGCCTGCACTCACAGATGTGGCAGAAGAACTGCAAAAAGCCGACAGAGTACTATTTCCTGGACAGGGAGAAGCCCGTAATGCAATGAGTTATCTGAAGGAGCGACGTTTAGATGAGGTCATCCGCAATCTCAGACAACCAGTACTTGGAATCTGTGTAGGTCAGCAACTGCTTTGCCGTCACTCAGAAGAAGGTGATGTTAATTGTATCGGCGTGTTTGATGTTGAAGTGAAGCGTTTCCAACCACAGCGCCATGAGGACAAAGTGCCAGCTATGGGATGGAATGCAATAAATGATCTAAAAAGTGAACTCTATAGGGGCTTTTTTGATAATCCTTATGTTTACTTCGTTCACAGCTATTATGTACCCCTTTGTGAGCATACCATAGCTACAGCAGATTACATTCTTCCCTACTCTGCCTCACTTCATAAGAATAATTTTTATACATGTCAGTTTCATCCAGAAAAGAGTGGAAAAGTGGGTGAACAGATTCTCAAGAACTTCCTTGAATTATGATTGAACTGATTCCTGCAATAGATATTATCGACGGTCAGTGTGTTCGTCTTACGAAAGGTGACTACAACCAGAAGAAAGTATACAATGATGATCCCCTTACTGTGGCTAAGGAATTCGAGAAAATTGGCTTCAAGCGTCTTCACATGGTAGACCTCGATGGTGCTAGATCAAAGCATATTGTCAATAATGAGATTCTTCGCAGAGTAACTGCAGAAACTTCTCTGATTGTAGATTTTGGTGGAGGAATAAAGTCTGAAGAGGATATAGTAAAGGCTTTTGAATCAGGAGCGTCAATGATAACAGTTGGCTCCATTGCTGTAACTCAACCTGGACTTTTCATTCAATGGATGGAAAAGTATGGACCAGAAAAGATGATTCTTGGAGCAGATGTCCGAAATGGTATGATCAGCATTAACGGCTGGAAGAAAGATTCTCAGATTTCACTTCTGCCCTTTTTAAAACAATATGTTGAAGCAGGTGTGAAAAACGTGCTATGTACGGAAATATCAAAAGACGGAACTTTGCAAGGTCCAGCTGTAACACTCTATAAAGAAATCATGTCAGCCTATCCGAAACTCCATCTCATCGCCTCTGGTGGTGTTTCCCGCAAAGAGGATATAGATGAACTGGAATCTGAAGGAATTCCAGCTGTTGTTTTCGGAAAGGCTATCTATGAGGGAAGAATCAACTTAAAGGAGCTATTAAATGAATAAAGGTTTAGCAAAACGAATCATACCTTGTTTGGACGTGAAAGACGGTCAAACGGTGAAAGGTACGAACTTCATAAACCTCCGTAAGGCTGGCGATCCTGTTGAGTTGGGTAAAGCCTATTCTGAACAAGGAGCGGATGAACTTGTTTTCCTTGATATCACAGCTTCATTTGAAGGTAGAAAGACCTTCACGGAAATGGTAACACGTGTAGCACAGGAAATAAACATCCCTTTTACTGTTGGCGGTGGCATTAACCAATTGGAAGATGTAGAGCGTCTGCTTTATGCGGGTGCAGATAAGGTTAGTGTAAATTCTGCAGCTATCCGCAGACCAGAACTGATAAATGAGATTACACAACGTTTTGGCTCTCAAGTTTGTGTATGTGCCATTGACGCAAGACTTGACGAGGATGGTTGGCATTGCTATTTGAACGGCGGACGTGTTCGAACAGAACGAAATTTGTTTGAATGGGCTAAAGAAGCGGAACAGAGAGGAGCCGGAGAAATTCTGTTCACTTCCATGAATCATGATGGTGTAAAGACTGGCTATGCTAATGAAGCTTTGGCTCAATTGGCTAATGACCTCAGTATACCTATTATAGCCTCTGGCGGAGCAGGAACAAGAGAACATTTTCGTGATGCTTTCGAGTTAGGAAAAGCCGATGCGGCCTTAGCTGCAAGTGTTTTCCATTTTGGTGAGATTCCTATTCCTGAATTAAAACTATATCTCCGTGAAACAGGAATTAACGTTAGAATTTAAAATCATCTAAGTACTAGGAACATTCGAAGTACTCTGAACTAAATATAAATGACAATGAAAGTCGATTTCGAAAAAATGGGAGGTCTTGTGCCAGCAATTGTACAGGATGCTGAAACTAAAACTGTATTAATGCTTGGCTATATGAACCAAGAGGCTCTGGATAAAACGCTTAAGACGAAAAAGGTCACATTCTGGAGTCGTTCACGTAATGAGCTTTGGACGAAAGGTGAAACTTCTGGCAACTTTCTTCATCTAGTGAGTATTAAAGGTGATTGCGATAATGACGCGCTTTTAGTTAAAGCGCATCCGGATGGTCCTACTTGCCATTTGGGTACTGATACCTGTTGGGCTGAGGAGAACAAGAAGAATCCCATTCTTTTTCTTACCTTTCTGCAGGATTTCATTAATGACCGTTTTGAGAAAATGCCTGAAGGCTCTTATACAACCAGTCTTTTCAAGAAAGGCGTGAACAAGATGGCACAGAAACTAGGTGAAGAAGCGTTAGAGACTGTCATTGAAGCCACTCATGGGACAAAAGAACAATTGATATACGAAGGTTCCGATATGCTTTACCACTTAATTGTGCTACTCACTTCAAAAGGACTTCGTATTGAAGATCTGGCTATGGAACTTATAAAGCGTCATGATCCGAACTGGGATAAACAAAGACGTGAAGCTAAAGCTGAAGGCAAAATGGAATAAATCAGATTAAATGAATATAACATTAGAAATCCGAAACTGAAATTGAAACCATTTTAAATATGTTGATAGATTATAAAAAAGTTAATATATACCAAGATGATGTTTGTGTGCTCCACAAAGTGGACTTCCACGTAGATGAGGGTGAATTCATCTACATCATGAGGGTGAATTCATCTACATCATTGGAAAGGTTGGAAGTGGAAAATCGTCACTACTGAAGACCACTTATTGTGAACTAGATATTGAGGAAGCTGAAAAGGCAGAAGTACTTGGACGGAATCTGATGGAACTCCGCCGCAAGGAAATACCTGCACTTCGACGAGAAATGGGAATAATTTTCCAAAGTTTTCAATTACTTCATGATCGTTCTGTGAAAAAGAATATGGAGTTCGTGCTGAAGGCCACTGGATGGAAGAATAAGGATGAGCGCAAAGAACGTATTGAAGAGGTACTTGATTCCGTCGGTATGCTTGAAAAAAAGAACAAGATGCCTCACGAACTTTCTGGTGGAGAGCAACAGCGTGTGGCCATAGCCAGAGCTTTGTTGAATCACCCCAAAATAATTATTGCTGATGAGCCTACAGGTAATCTAGATCCCGAAACTGCAGGCAACATCGTCACACTGCTAAAAAACATATCACAAAAAGGTACTGCTATAGTGATGACCACTCACAACATGCCGATGCTCGACAGATTTCCGGGAATCGTATATCGTTGTAAGGATGGAAATTTGATTGATGTCACAATCAACTATAACAAACTCGACCTTACCGAAGATAGTGAAGAAAGTTAAGATAAAAGAGTCGTATTTGATAATATATATTAAAACTAAAATATTAGAATTATGAAAGTAATGAAATTCGGCGGCACTAGTGTCGGTACTCCAGAACGGATGAAAAGTGTTTGCCAACTGGTTACAAAGAGTGGAGAACCCACTTTTGTAGTGCTCTCAGCTATGAGCGGCACCACTAATAGCTTGGTAGAAATTTCCGACTATCTCTATCGAAAGAATCCAGAAGGTGCCAATGAGGTGATTAACCGTTTGGAAGAAAAATATCTCAATCATGTGGAGGAACTTTACGCTACTGATGAATATAAACAGAAAACGCGTGAGTTTATTTTAGGTGAGTTCCAATATCTCCGTTCCTTTACGAAAGAACTTTTTACTTCGTTTGAGGAAAAGAATATCGTGGCACAGGGTGAGATTATGTCTACCAATATGGTAGTGAACTATCTGCAGGAAAATGGTATCAATGCTGTTTTGCTTTCTGCACTCGATTTCATGCGTACAGATAAAAATGCCGAGCCTGATCCTAACTACATCAAGGAAAAGCTAACTAAAGTGATGGAAGAGAATGAAGGTTATCAGATTTATATCACTCAGGGTTTTATTTGCCGCAATGCGTATGGAGAAATTGACAATCTCCAGCGTGGAGGTAGCGATTACACTGCTTCACTTATAGGTACGGCCCTCAATGCTGAGGAAATCCAGATTTGGACTGATATTGACGGTATGCATAACAATGACCCACGTGTGGTGGACAAAACAGAAGCTGTTCGGCAGCTTCATTTTGAGGAAGCAGCTGAGCTGGCATATTTCGGTGCAAAGATTCTACATCCTACCTGTATTCAGCCTGCTAAATTCGCAGGTATTCCTGTACGTCTGAAGAACACTATGGATCCTGATGCTCCTGGCACCATTATCGATAACGTGACCGTGAAGGGAAGGATCAAGGCTGTAGCTGCAAAAGATAACATTACTGCCATTAAAATAAAATCTTCCCGAATGTTACTCGCCACCGGTTTTCTCCGCAAGGTATTTGAAATTTTTGAGAGCTACCAAACTGCTATTGACATGGTAGCAACCTCTGAGGTAGGCGTGTCCATGAGTATTGACAATGATGCTCATTTGAATGATATTGTTGATGAGCTTAAAAAATATGGTACAGTAACCGTAGATTCTGATATGTGCATTATCTGTGTGGTGGGTGATCTCGACTGGAGCAATGTAGGCTTTGAGACACTAGCTACTGATGCAATGAAGAATATTCCCGTACGAATGATCAGCTATGGCGGAAGCAATTATAACATCTCGTTCCTAATCCGTGAGGCTGACAAAAAGCGAGCTCTTCAGAGTCTTAGTGACACCTTATTTAATTAATAAATGAAGCATGCAGAAGCTGCATCTACAACATCAAACACATGAAAGGTAATTTCCCCATAGAGAAATTCGCAAAGAAGGAAACACCCTTCTACTATTATGACACAGTCTTATTGCGTGAAACCCTCCGAATAATCAATTCTGAGGCTGGAAAACATAATGGTTTTTGTGTACATTATGCTATTAAAGCTAATGCAAATCCGAAGATACTCGGCATCATCGCACAAAGCGGATTAGGAGCTGATTGTGTGAGTGGTGGAGAGATCCATGCTGCCGTAATGGCAGGCTTCCCTTCAGACAAGATAGTTTATGCAGGTGTAGGCAAGAGTGACTGGGAAATCCAGCTAGGTCTTGACTTGGGTATAGCTGCATTTAATGTAGAGAGCATACCCGAACTTGATGTTATCAACGAACTTGCTGAAAAAAGCAATACGATGGCGCGTGTAGCTTTCCGAATCAATCCGAATGTCGGTGCGCATACACATGCAAACATCACTACAGGGTTGGCTGAAAACAAATTTGGCATTTCCATGCGTGATATGGAACACGTTATCGAACATGCAGACCAGCTTAAGAATGTGAAGTTTATTGGGTTGCACTTCCATATCGGCTCGCAAATTCTTGAGATGGGTGATTTCCAGGCACTCTGCAATCGTATTAATGAATTACAGAATCAACTGGAACGCCATCATATAAAAGTGGAAAGTATTAATGTTGGAGGTGGTTTGGGGATTGACTATCAACATCCTAACCGTATACCAATTCCTGATTTCAAGGCATATTTTGAAACCTATGCCAAATTTCTGAAACTCCGCCCTGGCCAGACTTGTCACTTTGAACTTGGACGTGCTGTAGTAGCTCAGATGGGGAGTTTGATTACTAAGACCCTTTATGTTAAACAAGGCGATTTCAAACAGTTTGCCATTGTAGATGCTGGTATGACTGATCTCATTCGTCCCGCACTCTACCAAGCTTATCATAAAATAGAGAACATCACATCCGATGAGCCAAAGGAAACCTACGATGTCGTTGGTCCTATCTGCGAATCGAGTGACGTGTTTGTAAAAGCCATGGACCTCAACAAAGCTCATCGTGGTGACCTCATGGCGATTCGTTCTGCCGGAGCCTACGGTGAAATCATGGCCTCTCAGTATAACTGCCGTCAATTGCCAAAAGGTTATATATCAGAAGATTTTAAATGATAGAAGATAACAAAGAAGAAACATCCCCATCGCTTCCTTCCATCTCGATAGTGATGGCCGCTCACGACAACGAACGTGAGCTAGAGCAGCATGTGCCCATAATAATGGAGCAGGACTATCCTGATGGTTTTGAAGTAATCGTGGTGACTAGCAAGGGAGAGGATGCTACTGATAATCTTCTGGAAAGGTGGGTACGTAAATATCCAAACCTATACACGACCTTTGTGCCTGATTCATCACGTTATATGAGCAGGAAGAAACTTGCAGTTACACTAGGTGTGAAAGCTGCTAACTTTGACTGGATTATGCTCATCGAACCAGAATGTATCCCCTCCAGTAGCAAGTGGCTGCGGCAGATGGCCAGCCATTGTAAAACGGGAGTGGACATGGTGATGGGTTATAGCAATTATTGTAATGAAGTTTCTGATTACAAGCGTTATGAAAGAGCCATGATGCAACATTCTCTACTCAAAGAAGCGAAAAAAACTGCCTATCGTGCAGAAAGCCACAATTTGCTTTTCCGTAAAGATATGTTCCTGAACGGACGTGGATTTGACGGTAACACACAGTTCGTTAGAGGTGAATACGACTTTCTGGTGAACAAATATGCCACCAAAGGCAACACGGCTACTGAATTATCGCCTGAGTCTAGATTGATAGAAGATGCTCCCACCGAGAGAAAATGGTTATACCATCACATTTATTATATGTGTACGCGTAAGCATCTTAAGCGTTCCTTTTTGCATCGATTGCCCTATAATCTCATCCAGACATTGAAACATTTGTGGTATTTCGTGCTGATTGCCGCAATTGTAGTAACAGCAATCCTGCAACAGTGGATTTTCCTTGCAGTTGACGTTTCATTATTGCTGATAACTCTGGTGGCTCATACCACTATTGGGAAAAAAGTTCTTGAACCCTATGAACCAACTATCAGTTCATACAAAATAGTAGGAATGGATCTCAGCCGTGCTTGGCGGGCTCTCTATTATCGATACAAGTATCTTAAAGCGGACAAATACGACTTCACTAGTCATAAATTATGAATATACTACACTATAACAACACTAGCCAGTCCTTCAAAACATTCAAACAGAAGGCACAAGCAGAAACTCCTGACCTGATACATATTCACGGTTGTTGGAGTTGGAAAGCATGGAGGGTGATGTTGTGGTGTCGAAGTCATTTAAAACCGGTAGTGATTTCACCGGAGAAACAGCTGATGCCATGGCACGTATTATATAGATATTGGCTTTGTAAACTGCCTAAGTTGCTGATTTTCCAAAGATGGATGATTAAGAATGCACATGCCATCGTGGCTGTTACAGAACAGGAACAGCAACATTTACTTTCCATAGGGCTCTACCCCTCTGCTCATTATGAGGAATCGTGGAACGACCGAGTGGTTCTTATTCCAGACTTCCAAACATGTAACAATTACACCAAAGAAGATATGAACGCACTCTATATGGCACTTTATCAGAAAGTACTGGATAGTCATAGTTTCATGGTGATGTCTGAAGACGACAAGCTAGCAGAGAGTACGCTACTTCGCCTTGGTCTTTCCCAGGATCATGACAGTCAGCGAGTTATGCTGGAAGAAGCAGAACGCGTACGCCTGCTTTCACCCGATTCTTGGCGCAAAATTCTTCTTCACGCTGAGGAAGAAGGCATTTTGCAGGAAATACGACAAGGTGCCTCACTACTCCAGATAGCCCCTCAGGCCATTACTGGTATTGAGCGATTTCCGATGCGAGGCAAGAAAAACAACCTGCCGCTTCTGACAGATAAGGCTTTACTGAAACCTCACCTCTTGAAAGAATATTCAGATGAGAAGCATGCTGACACAACTGATATTTTTGTCTGCAAGGTTATACTCAACTTCATTCATGAGTTACAGAAAGGAACGCTTTCACGTCGGCATGTTGCGGATCTCTATAACGCCATTCGTTTCAATGACTATAACGAGAAAAAGATTACCCAAATACTTGAATTGCTGAAAGAACGAAAAAAAGCTGCACGTCTGTTACAGATTATCCATGAAACCTTAGGGTTAGAAGAGGGTTTTATACCCATGGATTTGGTTAATGACCGTGGCACATGGAAAATTAAGAAAATATTAAACAAAGCGAATATTCAATAATAACTTAAAATAGCAAACGATCGACTATGAGTAACAACAAACATTATGACATTGAGAAAGATCTGAGATATCTTACACTTCTTTCACATACCTTTCCAAATGTAGCTGAAGCTAGTACGGAGATTATTAACCTCCAAGCTATATTGAACCTGCCTAAAGGAACAGAGCACTTTCTGGCAGACCTTCACGGGGAGTTCTCTGCTTTCCAGCACGTACTTAAGAATGCTTCAGGTAATATTAAACGTAAAGTAAATGAAATCTTTGGTAATGAAATACGTGATGTGATTAAGCGTGACATATGTACACTTATCTATTATCCGGAGCAAAAACTTGAATTAGTAAAAGCGCAGGAGTCGGATATTAATGAATGGTATTATATTATGATTTACCGACTAGTCCGCGTTTGCCGTGATGTGTCAAGTAAATATACGCGTTCAAAAGTCCGAAAAGCATTACCTCCCGATTTCTCTTATATAATTCAAGAATTACTTCACGAACGTACTGATGATCAGGACAAAGCTGCATACGTTGAAGGAATCATCGAAACCATAATCGATACTGGACGCGCTGATGACTTTATTATTGCCATCTGCCATGTGATTCAAAGACTTGCTATTGACAAGCTTCATATCCTTGGCGATATCTTCGACAGAGGCCCAGGTGCACACCTTATTCTTGATATGCTGAAAGGTTTCAAGGACTGGGATATCCAATGGGGTAATCATGATATACTATGGATGGGTGCTGCAGCTGGAAATGATGCTTGTATCTGTAATGTTATTCGCCTATCGCTTCGATATGCCAATATGGCAACTATTGAAGAAGGCTATGGTATTAACCTGATACCTCTGGCAACTTTTGCCATGGAGACCTATAAAGATGATCCCTGTACAGTCTTCATTCCGAAGACTAGTGGCGGCGCAGAAGAAATGGATGCAAAGAGTTCTCGACTTACCGCCCAAATGCACAAAGCTATTGCCGTTTTGCAGTTCAAGGTAGAAGCTCAGATTTTTAAGAAACACCCTGAGTGGCAAATGCTTAACCGTTGTGTACTTGAAAACATTGACTATGAGCGTAAGGTCTATGTGGTTGATGGAAAAGATTACGAAATGAAAACATGTTGCTTTCCGACCATTGACCCTGAAGACCCAAATAAACTGACAACTGAAGAAGAAGAATTGATGGACCGTCTGCATCATTCATTCATGATGAGTGAGAAACTGCATAAACATATCCGTATGTTGCTTTCTCATGGCTGCATGTATTCTATTGTTAATCACAACCTTCTTTTTCATGCATCAGTACCACTGAATGATGACGGAACATTACGCAAAGTCAATCTTTACAAAGACCGTTGGTATAGTGGTCATGAATTAATGCATCAAACAGGTTTGATGATTCGTTCGGCTTTCCAAGGTGACAGTGACCCAGAAGAGAGTCTTTATGCAAGGGACTATTTCCTCTACCTATGGTGCGGACCCGAAAGTATTCTTTTTGACAAATCCAAAATGGCGACTTTTGAACGATATTTTCTAACCGACAAAACGATGTACAAGGAAGAAAAAGGAAATTACTTCAAGTTACGAGACGATGAGCGGATTGTTGACGGAATTTTAGATGCTTTCGGCGTTGAGGGCAAAGACCGACATATTATCAACGGCCACGTTCCCGTTCATGCTTCAAGTGGAGAAAATCCAATCAAGGCAAACGGAAAACTAATGGTTATTGACGGTGGTTTCTCACAGGCTTATCATGCCGAGACTGGCATTGCTGGTTACACCCTAGTTTATCACAGTCGTGGTTTCCAGCTTGTTCAACATGAGCCTTTCACCAGTGAAGAAGATGCAGTTAAGAAAGGAACTGACATCAAGAGCACAACTCAAATCGTTGAAATGAGCGCCCACCGAATGCTCGTGGCTGATACTGATAAGGGAGAAGATTTAAAACATCAGATAGCAGATCTTAAGGAATTGCTTTACGCCTATCGACATGGATTTATAAAGGAGAAACGATAAGAAGAGTGAGGGACGTCCCTCACTCTTTTACATTTTCTGCATTTCAGAATAAATTCGTTGCACAGGAAGTCCCATTACATTGAAATAGCTGCCATGTAGGGCTGTAACCCCTATATGACCTATCCATTCTTGAATGCCATAAGCCCCAGCTTTGTCCAACGGATGGTATTTCTCCACATAATAGTTTATTTCATCATCCGTAAAATGCTTAAAAGTTACATCTGTGGTAACAGCAAAACAACATTGTTTTTGAAGTGTAGTCAGACAAACACCCGTAATTACCTGATGTGTATGTCCACTTAACTCATGAAGCATTTGACGGGCTTCATTATCATCGCATGGCTTGCCTAAAATATGCTGTTCGAGTACCACAACAGTATCAGCTGTAATGACTAATGTATCATCATCAAGAATATCTGAATAGGCAGCTGCTTTTTCTTTTGCAATGAATTGTGGAATTTCTTTAACAGGAAGATCAGAAGGATACTTTTCATCAATACCAGGAAGTACCTTTACTTCAAAATCAATGTCAAGACCAGCTAACAATTCCTTACGCCGAGGACTGTTTGAGGCTAATATAATTTTATAGTTTCTCATTTATTACATTTAAAATCACCAACCAAAAGCTCTAGCATCGGCCATCCATAGACCCTGAGCCTTCAAGACTTGTTCAATCACGTCGCGGACACAACCATAGCCACCATTCTTGTGACTAATATAGACACTCATATCCTTCACTTCCTGACAAGCATCTGCTGGGCAGCAAGGACATCCCACAATCTGCATAATCTGCAAATCAGGAATGTCATCACCCATATAGATAACTTCATCGTCTTTTAAGTTGTATTTCTCCTTAAAATCTTCATAGGTTTTAATTTTTACAACTGCTCCCATATAGATGTCTTTCATTCCCAACCGCTCGTAGCGAAGACGAACACTTTGCGTGGTTCCACCGGTGATAATGGCAAGATGCAAACCAAGTTTTAATGCCAATTGAATAGCATACCCGTCTTTTATATTTACAGTACGCATGGGCTGACCGTCATCACTATCCATGGGATTTATGGCAGGCAACGGAATTGTTTCTGCTGAGAGTACCCCATCAACATCAAAGACGATAGCACGAATCTTTTTGAGGTCATAGTTTATCATGGATGCTTTGGCTTAGAATTTTGTAAATTTGTTTAGTATTTTCATCATCAAGAAGTGCTATTTGCCGATTCATAACATTTTCATCATAACGAACCGCCGGACCTGTTTGTGCATCATGAGGAGAGAGCTCATGAACTTTGCGAGCTGTCTCGTCAATCAATGGAAGCATCACGCTGAAGGAAATACCTTTAGGTTCTAAAACATGGGCTGCCAAATCATAACAATGATTAGTAAAATTGCAGGCGAAAACAGCAGCAAGATGAAGATATTTTCTCCTTTCCGAAGAAAGTTCGTAAATATGATCACTAACAGATTTAGCTAGTAGTTTTAACAGTATTGAACTCTTCTCGTCATTCGCTTCAATAAAGATTGGTATTTCCTTGAAATTCACTACTTTATTTTTGGAAAAAGTCTGCAATGGATAGAATACGCCATAGTGTTTAGCGTAACTTTCAAATACATCCATCGGCATAGATCCCGCAGTATGAAAAAACACAGAATTGGGATGTTTAGCGGCAAGAGGAGGGATAAGTGATTCAAGTGCATTGTCTTTCACGGCAATGATATAAACATCTGCCTCGAGAACAGATGAAATGTCATTTGTATATCCTGTATTCAAAATGCTGGCTAAAGACTGGGCAGATGCTTCTGTCCTACTCCACACTTGTACTATTTCAACATCCTCAGCAGATTTCAAAGCCTTGCCGAGGTTTGTCATCAAATTTCCTGCACCTATTAATGCGACTTTCATCTTATTAATATTTACCCACATGAACTTGTTCCCATTTCAAGCGATCTTCATTTTGTGGCTTACGTTCATCTGCCTTATGTCCAAAACCAAGAAGACATAGGCATGAAAGGTTTTCGGGAATATCGAGAATCCCTCTTATAACGGTATCGGCACTTGTTCCGTCACTCAATCCCCTACCACGCATTTGCGCCCAGCATGAACCTAATCCAAGATCTTCAGCTTGGTATTGCATGGAAATTGCAGCAATAGAGCCGTCCTCTACCCAACAATCATTTTTCTGGGGATCACCTAATACCGCAACTACCATCTTGGCTCCGCTAATGAATTGACTTCCCATATCCTTGGCATCAGCCAATTTCTCTATGTCAACATTATCATCAGTTACGACAAACTCCCAACTACGCTGTCCTTTAGAAGTTGGTGACATAAGAGCTGCACGGAGAATCAATTTGACATCTTCAGCCGATATTTCTTCATCGGTAAACTTGCGATGTGAACGTCGAATCTGTGCCAAATCTTTAAAATTTTTCATGTTCTTTTCCATTTATTGTAATCCTTTATTAAGCAAAGGTAATCAATTTCACTTAAAAAGTGCAAAGATGTTGCAGATTTTAAAAAGATTTATTACTTTCGCACTGTGATAAATGTTCGTATCATAACTCGTAGTGAAGATCTGCCACCCATGAATTGTCAGAATTTCTTCCATAGTCCGGAACTTTTTCGAATCAGTGAAAAAGTTTCAGGGCAGGTACCTTTTATGGTCGTTGCCGAAGATAATGGTCGGGTGGTTGCACATATGTTGGCTACTTTACGCCGACGCGGTTCACTCATTCCCCCTTATTTGTTTACTCAAGGCCGAATTTATGGTGAAGGCGAATATGATGCTGATATCAACAAAGAAAAAGTCTTTCAATTGATGTTGTCCGCCATCACACTGAAATTAAAGAAAAAGCTTTGTCTGAACATAGAATTTAGTGACATTTCTCAGAAAATGTTTGGCTACAAGCATTTCCGTAAGGAGGGTTATTTCCCTGTACATTGGATGGAAGTTCACAATTCTCTCCATTCCATGCCACCGAGTGAAAGACTCGATGAGAAAATGACAGAGCGTATCAACAAACAAATAGAACAGGAAGTTGAATTCAAGCAAGTGGAAAATTACGATGAATTCCGCTCATTTTACCGTATGCTGAACCGATTCCCTTCCTTAAAGATACGACGGTATTTACTTCCAGAACGCCAGTTTTGGGAAATGGGACAGAGTGAAAACTGCCGCTTATTCGTAACCCAATGGCATGGGAAAATCATTGGAGGTTGCGCTTGCATTTATTCTAACAACAATGCCTATTTGTGGTATTTAGCTTCCAAGCGCAAGAGTCATCCCCTGCTCTTCCCTGCGACTGCTACGGTATGGGGGGCCATCAATGATTCCTACGAACGTCATTTCCGTCATATCTACTTTATGGATGTTGGCCTGCCATTTAAAAAAAGCCAATATCGTGATTTCATCCTTAAGTTTGGAGGTAAGGAAGTGAGCAGCTACCGATGGTTCCGTTTTACTTTTGGTTGGTTGAATCGGATTATGAGACTAATTTATAAGGAGTAAATCACTGACTTTCACCTTTTTAAATAAGAAATAGTGAAAAATATTTGGCAGAACGGATAAAAAGCAGTACCTTTGCACCGCTTTTCGCGTACCTGTGCGTGCGTAAGGAGCAGAGTTTATTCACATGTTTAATTTTTAAAGGGTACTGAGTACCAAAAAGTATTATTAATTTTATGTCAGATTTTAAGAACGTACAGCCACTGGCTGAATTCGACTGGGAACAGTTTGAGAATGGTTCTGCAGTGAACATCAGCAAGGATGAACTCACCAAAGCTTACGATGAGACCTTGAACAAGGTTAGTGAGCATCAAGTGGTGGATGGTAAGGTAATCTCTGTTGACAAGAAAGAGGTTATTGTGAACATCGGCTACAAAAGCGACGGTATTATCCCCGCTTCTGAGTTCCGTTACAATCCCGACCTGAAGGTTGGTGACATCGTTGAGGTTTATGTGGAGAACCAGGAGGACAAGAAAGGCCAGCTGCTGCTCTCACACAAGAAGGCACGTCTCTCTAAGAGTTGGGAGCGCGTTAATGCTGCTCTGGAGAACGAAGAAGTTATCCAGGGTTACATCAAGTGCCGCACTAAGGGTGGTATGATTGTTGATGTATTCGGCATCGAGGCTTTCTTGCCAGGTAGCCAGATTGACGTTCATCCCATACGCGACTACGATGTATTCGTAGGTAAGACCATGGAGTTCAAGGTGGTTAAGATTAATCAGGAATTCCGTAATGTAGTTGTTTCTCACAAGGCTCTTATTGAGGCTGAACTGGAACAGCAGAAAAAGGAAATCATTGGCAAGCTTGAAAAGGGCCAGATTCTTGAAGGTACCGTCAAGAACATCACTTCTTACGGTGTATTCGTTGACCTCGGCGGTGTTGACGGACTCATCCACATCACCGATCTTTCTTGGGGCCGCGTAAGCGATCCTCATGAGGTTGTAGCCCTCGACCAGAAGATCAATGTGGTTATTCTCGACTTTGACGATGAGAAGAAGCGCATTGCCCTTGGTCTGAAGCAACTCACTCCTCATCCTTGGGATGCTCTTGATGCTGAACTCAAGGTTGGTGACCACGTTAAGGGTAAGGTTGTTGTCATCGCTGACTACGGTGCATTCGTTGAGATTGCTCCGGGTGTTGAAGGCCTGATCCACGTTTCTGAGATGTCATGGAGCCAGCACCTGCGTTCCGCTCAGGAGTTCATGCACGTTGGTGATGAGGTAGAAGCTGTCATTCTGACTCTCGATCGCGACGAGCGTAAGATGAGCCTGGGTATCAAGCAGCTGAAAGAAGACCCCTGGGAGACCATCGAGGTTAAGTATCCTGTTGGCAGCAAGCACACCGCTAAGGTTCGCAACTTCACCAACTTCGGTATTTTCGTTGAACTCGAGGAAGGTGTTGACGGTCTGATTCACATCAGCGACCTCTCTTGGACTAAGAAAGTTAAGCATCCTTCTGAGTTCACACAGGTTGGCGAAGTTATTGATGTTGTAGTGCTTGAAATCGACAAGGAGAATCGCCGTCTGAGCCTTGGACACAAGCAGCTTGAAGACAATCCTTGGGATACTTATGAGACTCTCTACACACCAGGTAGCGTTCACAAAGGTAAGATTACCGAGATGATGGACAAGGGTGCTGTTATTGCTCTCAACGAGGGCGGTGAAGGTTTCGCTACTCCTAAACATCTCGTTAAGGAAGACGGAACACAGGCTCAGCTGGGTGAGGAACTCGAATTCAAGGTTATCGAGTTTGTTAAGGAAACCAAGCGTATTATCCTCTCTCACAGCCGCACCTTTGAAGAGGCTAAGGAAGAGGCCAAGAAGGCCGCACGCAAGCGCGCTCCGAAGAAAGAAGAAGCTCCTGCAATCACCAACGTGGCTGCTGGTACTACTCTCGGTGACCTCGATGCACTTGCAGAGCTGAAGGCTAAACTTGAAAAGGGTGAGTAATCCACTCTTGAAATAACAAAGAATCCCGTGGTTCAATATGAATCGCGGGATTTTTTATTTAGTTCTTAACGCGAACTATTCTAATGCCAGGCATTGTAGAATGTTTGTAAAGATACTGCCTAAGTGTCATCGGTTCCTCTATTACTTTCTTATGAATACTAGAAGCATTGAGCAAATGTAAGCCATCTTTATGCCATGAAGCAAAACCCAGATGTTGTGTATCAAGTCCTTTCTTGTTTGTAATGATTACGATGATATCTCCGTCTTTAACTGTATTACGCAAAATATTAGAGTTCTTCACATGAACTTGCGGAATGTAACGATAACGCTTGCCTTCTATTTTCTTCTCCATTTCCCTAATGGCAGGAACCCAATCTGGGCGATTTGCCAGCATCCTGTAATTCTTCACATGAGTGGTCATCCAGTTTACACTTACTTTTTGCAAGGCAGTAAATGGTGGATTGGGCTTTTGTAATTCCTCACAGATTCCCAGTTTCTTATTGTCTTCTATCCATGAAGTGAAATAGTGTAATCTCCGAGTATAATGCGGCTCTTCCCCACCCTCATAACGGATGAGCTGGAGCTGTTGGCAATAGTCTTCGAAAGTGAGTTTCCCTGCTTTCACGCAACGGTAGAGCGCCAATACAGTCTCCACAAAAGTCGTACAGTCGAGCTGCCGGAGGTTTACGATGAGTCGTTCATCATCGTTAGGTTCAAGCGTATGACTTACATAAGGAATATTCTTAAACTGACGGGCAATATATAATATAAGGTTCGTGCCTGCGCGTTGCTTACTGGCGTCATTCAGAATCTGCATGACTCGGATGGAATCCTCTTGCTGATATTGAGGCTTCTTTGCAAATGAAGTTATGCAGGCAAACAAACAAACTATGATAATAAAAAGTCTCATCTCTTTTTCTTTTTAATGTCGAAATAAAAACCGCCATAAATATTCAGCGTACCATAGAAATTATTCGTGCGGAAATATTTTGTCTTATAATTATAGTTGTGCATGATAGCACTAAGACCTGTAAACCACTTTGAGGTGTTGTAAACCAATCCTAAACGAACAGTTACATCGAATGTGATATTCCCCAAAGAAATGTTTTTCATCACATTATAAAACCCTTCCCGATACTTTGATTCGGTCACATTATACGAAAGGCCTCCCATTAGGCTCATTCCCAAAAGCAGACAAGGATTAAAGACATGATTATATCCCCAGCCACCCGATAGCGTAAAGGAACGATAATGCACTCCACTCAACTGGGCTCCATCAGATAATCCCTCCTCAATACCACTAACACTTTCACTAATCTGAGTGATGAAATCCAGATAGTCTATATTGAATTTGTGATGAGAATAGCCAATACCAGCCATTGCTGATGCCGCACTTCGCTTTTGCCGCGTGCTTTGGCTGAAAGCCGCAGGATAGGAAAACTTATGATGATTCAGAATATAGTAAATGTTGAAACCACCCGTGTGTTCTGAAAGTGCTGAAAGAGGCTGACCATTCAATGGCGAGGTATCAATCTTTTGGTCTTTCAGTTTCAAGTGCCTGATCTTAAAGTTACTACCATTATCAATATAATAGATGTCGAGTCCTATTTGATTGCTATATAAACTCAGGTCAATATAGGTTCCGTTGGTTGATTTAAAAAGACTCTTCACATCGACAGTTGTTCCCAGAAAGAGCCATTTCCACCCGAAATAAGGGCCTACTTTAAAAACCACATCGGGAGAAAGTGTCAATCTGTCACCAGACTGCATCACCACATTTGTATATTGATACACTTGAGTATGTTGCACCATTGCCGTAAAGTCATACTGCTGTGGCTCAATGTAATTGGTGTCTTTCTTACTAAAGGAACGTAAGATGACGTCCAATTTTTTGTTCAGCCTCTGCAAGAAAGTCGGTTTCTTAACGGCCACACTGTCCATTGAAGCATCATCATACAATTGGGTGCCGACAAACGTTTCACCCAGACATGTCATGGATGAAGCTAAAAACAGAAGGATACAGAAAATGACTTGTCTCACAACTCGTTTAGAATTTTCCAAGAATACGGTCCAACACCCAATTGACGGGCGTAGCAGAAAAGCTTGTTGAAGTGCATATATCAAGGCCTTGCAAATCACGAATGACACTCGTTATTATAGGCAGTTGCACATAAGGAGGATTAGGAACGGTAATACTCGAAGTCCCTTCACTAGTAACCAGTTGAATCGGGTCAAAATTAAAAACCGAGAAACTAAGCATACCCTCTGTTCCAATCACTTCAATGCAATCCTCTTCAGCAGACTGGTGTCCCACAAAACACCATGAGCCAGAACCAGGAACTCCGTTTTCAAACATGAAACATGCACTTATACTATCTTCTGCTCCATAGAATCCGCCACGATTCGTACTGATGCCTGAAGCTTCCGTAATAACGCCAAAAATATCCTGCAGCAAATCCAGCTGATGAGGAGCCAGATCATAGAAATAGCCACCGCCGGCAATCTCAGGCTGCAGACGCCAAGGCAGATTCTCACGTGAGGAATAGTCGAGATCGCGTGGAGGAACAGAAAGGCGAATCTGTACATTCGTTATCTTGCCGATAACACCATTTAATATGATACTTTTCACACGCTGGAAATATGGCAGATAGCGACGATAATAGGCCACATAACAAGGCACGCCTGTCAATTCACTCACTCTATTGATGCGCGCACACTCATCATAGCTGCTTGCCAATGGTTTTTCCACATACACAGGCTTGCCCGCATGCATCGCCATGATAGCGTAAGTGGCATGGGATGAAGGTGGGGTGGCTACATAGACCGCATTGATATCTGGATCGTTAATAATTTCCTGAGCATCTGTGTACCATTTTGGTACATGATGACGCTCTGCATAAGATCGCGCCCTATTTTCCGAACGGCTCATCACGGCTACAACTCTCGAACCCTCAACTTCATTGAAAGCAGGTCCTGACTTCTTTTCTGTCACTTCACCGCAACCGATGAATCCCCAATGAATCTCTTTCATAATTCTCCTTCCGTTAACTTAACCTTACTTATTTCGTGTGCAGCCTTACGCTCTTCCTCACGTGTTTCAATTGTGCCATACATATAATAGCAAACGAAAACAACATATACAATCACAAAAGTCAGCACAAAATAGGTTGCCGCAAAGACGGCATACACCAGCCAGGGGAACGATGACGGAAGTCCCGATGGGTCACCCATGGCAACTCCGTTCAATGAAAGAACCGAAGCCATCACAATGACAATCATGGGCAGGCAAACCACTACTGAAATCAAGGTTATAATCAAGGTTAGAAGAAGCATCGTTGCGAAGATGTAGCCCCATCGGCGCATACCAACCCGGAAGCCTTTTACAACCAGATTTTTGAACGTTGATTTCGCATCTGCAACATATTTGGTGAATACATATATATATGGTAAAAGCAACAACGTCAACACCAATGACACCAAACCAACAACAGCAATAATCTTCAGCGAAGCCAATGAAATCTGTTCCATGGTCAACTGAGCATCTACAGGTGCACCTTTCTGCCGAGGATCGAATGCGAAGAAGGCACCTAGCCATACCAATCCGATTATAATACCTACGACAAAACTCAGAACAAAAATCCATATGAACAGTTTCAAGACACGCTTCAAATTCCACTTCCAACTTTCATCATTGATAAGCTGGGCAATACGAACCCAAAGCATAATCTCCGCTACAATAGTAAGGAGGATAAAAGGTATTGACCACCAACTAAAACCGCCGGCAACTTGCCATGCAGACATATTGAGCACATACATAAAAGGAGCTAAAAGCGAAAAGACCAAAGCTTCCTTCCATATATGTTTGAAAATACGTTGAAAATGAGTCAGATAAACGGAGTAAGCCACTTTCAGTGTTGCTCCCAATCCCCTATTCTTATGCAATTCCTCGTGAATAATACTTTCCATCGTATAATTATATTTTTCTACAAAGATACAGCAAAAAACAAAAATATGAAGAATTAAAGGATTAAAAAAATAAAAATACGTATCTTTGCACACAGATTGCAAAATGATTCATACAATGAAACCGCAAAAGATACTTTTCATCGACCGCGACGGCACGCTCATCGAAGAACCTGCCGATGAACAAATTGATGCTTTCGAGAAGCTGAAGTTCGTAAAGGGAATGATACGCAACCTGGCTTTTATCCGTGAGAAACTGGATTTCCGTTTCGTCATGGTGAGTAATCAGGACGGATTGGGAACGGATTCTTTTCCTGAGGAAACTTTCTGGCCTGTCCACAATTTCATTCTCCAAACGCTGGAAGGTGAAGGTATTACTTTTGACGACCAGAAGATTGATCCGCATTTTCCTGAGGACAAACATCCAAACCGCAAGCCTGGAATCGGGATGCTGACAGAGTATATCAACAATCCTGACTACGACATTGCGGGAAGCTATGTGATTGGAGACCGCGAAAGTGATGAACAGCTTGCCCAGAACCTGGGTTGTAAGGCTTTAATCCTTGGTAAAGAGGGAATGACATGGCCAAAGATTGCGGAGTTACTTTTTGCCGGTGAACGCACGGCTCAAGTGCGTCGTACAACGAAGGAAACGGATATTGACATTCGTCTGAACCTTGATGGAACCGGTAAATGCGATATTGAAACAGGTCTCGGATTCTTCGACCACATGCTGGAACAAATCGGCAAACATGGTATGATAGACCTCTATATTCACACCAAAGGTGACCTTTATGTTGATGAGCACCACACAATTGAAGATACGGCTATTGCCCTTGGTGACTGTATTCTCAAGGCATTAGGCGACAAGCGTGGTATTGAACGTTACGGTTATTGTCTGCCTATGGACGACTGTCTATGTCAGGTGGCTCTTGATTTTGGCGGACGTCCCTGGCTTGTTTGGGATGCTGAATTCCATCGTGAAAAAGTTGGTGAAATGCCCACAGAGATGTTCCTCCATTTCTTCAAGAGTCTCTCTGATGCGGCTCATATGAACCTCAATATCAAGGCGAAAGGCGAAAATGAGCATCACAAGATAGAGGGTATTTTCAAAGCCTTGGCACGTGCTTTGAAAATGGCAGTGAAACGCGATATTTACAAATTTGAACTTCCCAGCACTAAGGGATTATTGTAAGCCAAAACCGGGTTTGTCTAAATGCCATTTAAGCATCGTCTAAATGGCATTCTTACGTTGCTTAAATGCCATTCTTGCAACGCTTAAATGGCATTCTTACAACGCATGCTTAAAATGTGTAAAGATTTTTCTGGATAATACGAAAAATGCCCTATTCTATCAATATACTCGAGGTCCGAAAATGGTGGTTCCCACACGAACCATGGTAGAACGACATTCCACGGCAATGGGATAATCATGACTCATACCCCAGGAACGCTCGCAGAAAGCATCATCATCCTTGAAATACTTTTCCTTCACTTCATCGAAGAAATCAGCAGCCGACTTCATTTCCGAACGTATCTGATTCTCATCGTCCACATACGAAGCCATCATCATCAGCCCACAAATCTGCACATGCTCTAAGGAACGCCATTCACCACCGTCAAGCAATTCACGACAGGCTTCAAAAGTAAGTCCGTATTTGGTTTCTTCCTCTGCGATATGGAGTTCGAGCAACACCTTGATGACTCTATTATTCTTCGCTGCCTGCTTATCGATTTCCTTCAGCAGTTTCAAGGAATCAACAGCTTCCACCATCTGTATATAAGGTGCGATGTATTTCACCTTATTGGTTTGCAAATGACCTATAAAATGCCACTCAATATCCTTGGGCAGGGATTCAACTTTCTGACGGAGTTCCTGCTCATGGCTCTCACCAAATACCCGCTGTCCTTCCTCATAGGCAGCCATGATATATTCGTTGGGATGGAATTTGCTGATGGCAACTAATTTCACCCCGGCAGGCAAATCGCCCAACACCTTTCGCAGATTTTCCTTTACGTCGTACATGTGTGATTCAGGATTTGGTTACAAGATCCGAGCGTTACGCTTCAATCTTGGTTGTATGTTCAAAGACGTCCATGATGGCGGTCTCGGCAACACTTGCAATCACATAGTCGATCATTGTTGTGCCCATGACCTCTTCTATGTTCTTTACAGCTTGCATGAAATTGCCAGCTTGTACAAGATAATACACATTCGTACGCTTCTCTTTTTCCGTCTTCTCATCGAGCGTAATGAACTGAAGCTTAGCCTTATACCATTTGTCAGCTGTGTCCAGATCACTAAAGAATATCTCTTTGTAGGAGGCTTCGGCAATTCCCTTCACATCGAACTCACCACTTACGTAGCTCGACATTTCCTCCGTGATGCGCTCTTCGGCTTCCGTGAAGCTCAAGGCGTCCACCACATAGGTTTCAGGAACGGGCTTCATCGTGCCGTCCTCCATCATTTTATCATACTTTACCTTCGTTTCAAACCACTTTGATGCAATACTTCTCATTTTCGTTTTTGTTTCTATTGTTTGTTTCTATTGTATTCTGCTATTAAATCGAGGAACATCAGCGGATCACGCTGAATCTTGTCCCACATCTTCTGGCCACCTTTCAATACACGCTTATCGAGATACTCCACAAGTCCTTTATATTCAGTCTTCTTATAACGGATGCGCATGGCATTCAGGGAAATCACATTGCCCGTCATGAAAGGAATGACCACATCCTCACCTGCCAGCTTTACACCGAAGATAGTACTTACCGTTAAAGAACCTAACTGCATCTTCTGACTGTCCACACCATTCCACCAATAAATGGTTCCTGCATCAGTAGTTCCTTCCAAATGCACAAACTGTCGTTTCAATTTGTTGGGATAGAAAGTGGAAGGATTGGCCACATCGGCAGTAATCACATTCTCATTTAGTGTGCTTTCCGGATTCTTCATCACAAAGTCGATGGCTTTCACTTCATCCGCGGTGTATTCCTTTTCTTTACCATTTTCCATCATACGGAATTTGCGGTTCATCACCTTAAAGCCACCGCCATCACTCCAATAACGGGTAACAAACCCGTCTTTCACCGTTCCGTCATTCATCGTCACTTTCACATGACTCATTTCCGACTGCTGGGCATGAGCTTTCAGCGGCGAAAGCAAAAGGCCGATAGTGACCATCAAGCCATAAACAAACATATTACGGGCAGTCTCACCAAGAATCTTGTTGAGTTCACGCCCATGATTGATTTTCTTCATCTTTTTAAAAGTCATGAGATGCAGAGAAACATAAAGTATTGGAAGAACGGCAGCAAAAGGATGGCCATACCAGATAAAGACGAAGCCCAGAATGAAGGCAAAAAGTCCTGCCCATAAATACATCTGTTCGCCCCCACGCTCTCCTGTCCTGACAACAAGTGTTTTCTTTCCTGCACGTTTGTCATTTTCGCGGTCACGGTAGTTATTGATGAGTAGCAGCGTGTCAATAACAAAGCCACAAGCAATAGAAGCGACAAAGACTTCTGTTGTAACTGTGTGCATCTGAATAAAATAGGTAACACATACAGGCACTATTCCAAAGAAAACAAGTACCAGCAAATCGCCTAACCCCAAATAGCTGAGATGAGTTGTATAAAGGAAACAGAAAAGCACGCAAAGCAAACCGATGACAATCATCTCCCAACCTCCATAACAGATAAGCGGGAGACCTATGGCGCAACCTATCAAAGTGGTGATTGCCATTGCCATGCGCATAGCCTTTGCCGTCACCCAGCCTTGTGCACATGCGCGTTTGGGACCAAGACGGGTTTCATCGTCTGTTCCCTTCATGAAATCGAAATAGTCGTTCACGAAGTTCGCATCAATCTGCATCACAAAAGCAAAGAGAATGCACAAAACGGCAGGAATCCAAAGAAACGGATGTTCCGAAGAACGGTCAACCCATGCCAATGCCAAGCCGATCATTACCGGAACGGCAGCACCCGACAAGGTTTTGGGACGGGCTGCCAAAAGCCACGCCTTCCCCGAATTCAGTCTTACTTTATCTTCGTTCATCCTAATTTCTCATTTTCAAATAAAAACCTTGCAAAGTTAAACATTTCTCAGTATATTTGCAAAAAAAAGAGCAATTAATGGAAAATAACGTTAGCCTTGACCTCATGGAATTCATCGAGCAGAAAATTCTGCCTCGCTATGTTGAGTTCGATAAAGCCCATAACCTCGCTCATGCTAATGGAGTCATCCGTCGTTCGCTGGAAATTGCAAGGCGTGTAGGTGCCGATTTGAACATGGTTTATGCCATTGCCGCCTATCATGATTTGGGGTTGGAAGGACCACGTGCCATTCATCATCTCACGAGCGGAAAGATACTCATGGCCGATGCTCGTCTGAAGAAATGGTTTTCTCCAGAGCAGTTGAAAATCATGAAAGAAGCTGTTGAAGATCATCGTGCATCAGCCAGTCATTCTCCCCGAAGCATTTACGGAAAAATAGTTGCAGAGGCCGACCGTGACCTGGATCCCACTACTGTTTTCCGCCGGACCATTCAGTTCGGTCTTTCCCATTATCCGGAGAAATCAAAGGAGGAACAATGGCGGCGTTTCATGGCTCACATGGACGAAAAATATTCCGTACACGGGTACATTCGTCTTTGGATGCAAGGATCACCCAATGAAGAAAAACTCAATGAAATACGCCGTTTGATTGCGCAGCCAGTAGAACTCCGCAAGATTTTTGACAGTCTTTTTAAGGAAGAGACTACTGCATGAAGTACATATAATATATGTACGCGAGAACTGCTATGAGCACAATCATAATGATTGACTTCAGCAGGCAGCTGACTACTTTTTTCAGTAGAACAAAAGCTATCACAATCACCACGAGGGCAAAGATGAAATAAGTATAGTCTTGCATATCGTTTTTTTCTTATTATATTTGTTCTTATTTAAATAAATCGGTAAAAGCTTTGGGGAATGGAGTCTCGAATTCCATGCGTTCATGCGTTACGGGATGTTCAAAACAAAGCAGAAAAGCATGAAGACAAAGACGCCCGATAGGGTCATCTCCATTACCATATTTCGAATCCCCACAAACGGGATGTCCAAGGTCTGCAGAATGAACGCGAATCTGATTCTTGCGTCCTGTTTCCAATTTGTATTCCACTAATGAGAACTCCTTAGAACGGTCAAGGGTGAAATAATGGGTGACAGCAAGTTTGCCACCATTGTCAACAGGCGATGAATAGGTGATGTAAGCCTTGTTGTCCTTCAAGTAACTTTGAATGGTTCCGCTATTCTCTTCCATCTGTCCGCTAACAACGGCAACATATCGACGGTCGTAAACAATCTCATGCCAGGCATGTTCCATCGCTTGTTCTGTTTGCATATCCTTCGCATAAACCATCAGACCACTTGTATCACGATCCAACCGATGAACCACATGTGCTGTGCAATTTTGGCGAGTCTTGCGGAAATAATCATCAAGCACGGACTTTACATTCAATGACGAATGACCAGCAGCCATGGAGAGAATACCTACTTGTTTCTCAACGACCACAAGCCAACGGTCTTCATATACAATACGCACGTAACGACTCCGTAAACCTTCGTTGTTCTTCTTCGAACGACTAACGGCCACTTTCATGCCAGGCTTTAACGGGTAATCAAATTGCGTGATTTGTTTACCGTTAACAATAATGCCACGGCCTTGGAGGGTCTGCTTGATTTTAGAGCGACTCAAGGTCTTTACATGTTCCAACAGATACTCCAGTAAAGGCTGTTCCTTTTCAACTATAAAGGTCTCATAGTCACCTTGGCGGTTAAACGGATTACTATTTCTCATTGATCTTCAGTTTACCATTTTCTATATCAACACGAGTTTCCCCACCCTTCTTTAGTTTGCCAAAGAGTATTTCGCGCATCAGCAAGGGCTTCAGTTGTGAGGCAATTACGCGGTCCATCTCACGGGCACCATACTCTTTAGTGAATCCCTCACTAAGCAGATGCTTTCTGGCTTCTGCGGAGAGCTGCATTGTGACATTCTTTAAAGTGAGTTTTTCCTGAAGCTCGCGGAGTTTCTTATCAAGTATCATCCCCGCCATCTTGAGGTCCATATCGTGGAAGACAACAGTACCAGAAAGACGGTTGATAAACTCAGGTTTAAAAGTTTTCTTAACCTGACGGAGCATCGCAGCACCACGACTGGTATTTGCTTCAAAACCTACAGCCTGACCTGCATATTGCGCACCTGCATTACTGGTCATAATGAGTACCACATTTCGGAAATCAGCCTTACGGCCCTTGTTGTCGGTAAGTGATGCATAGTCCATTACCTGCAGGAGAATATTGTAGATGTCCTGATGAGCCTTCTCAATCTCATCGAGGAGTAACACGCAATTGGGTGTCTTGCGAATAGCATCGGTGAGTAGTCCGCCGTCCTCATAGCCGACATAGCCTGCAGGAGAACCGATGAGCTTAGCCACAGTATGCTTCTCTGTATATTCGCTCATATCAAAGCGTACCAATTGGATTCCTAACTCTTGTGCTAAAACTCGAGCCACTTCGGTTTTTCCAACACCCGTAGGTCCTACAAAGAGAAGAGAGGCTAACGGTTTGTTCTCATCGAGAAGTCCAGCTTTCGACATTTGAACTGCTTCCACTACTTCGCGCACAGCTTCGTCTTGTCCATAGATACGGGCTTTGATGCGCTGTTCGAGAGATTCGAGTGCATGGTTGTTGTCTTCCTTAAGAGCAACTGCATCTACCTTGCAAATGCGTTGTAGAATGTCGTTAATAAGCGCTTTATCCACATATTGTGTCTTCTTGTCGGTGGGATGAATCTCACGAAATGCGCCAGCTTCATCGATAAGGTCAATGGCCTTGTCAGGAAGGAATCTCTCATTAATATACTTGGCACTTGACTCCACCGCATAGCGGATAGCGTCTTTCTTATATTTCACGTGATGGAAGTTCTCATATTGTTTCTGTATTCCCTGAATGATATGAATGGTCTCTTCAATAGAAGGCTCCAAAATATCAATCTGCTGGAAACGGCGTACAATGCCACGGGACTTGGAGAAATAGCGGTTGTATTCGTCATAAGTAGTAGAACCGATGAATCTGATATTGCCTTCCTCCATGTAAGGTTTAAGCATATTGGAAGCATCCATCGAGCCATCGCTGCCACGGCCTGCACCCACCAAATTATGAATCTCGTCGATATAGACAATGGCGTTACCTTCTTTCTGAACACCCTCCATCACCTGTTTGATACGTTTCTCGAAATCTCCACGGAACTGAGTACCTGCCAGCATTGTACCGAGGTCCATCTGGAAAACCTTACAGTCTTTCAAACGATCAGGAACATCACCTTTAACAATGCGTGATGTAAGACCATAGACTAAAGCAGTCTTACCCACGCCAGGCTCACCTACGTGAAGCGGATTGTTCTTATCTTTGCGACAAAGCACTTGAATGGTGCGCTCCAATTCCTTTTCACGTCCGATAAGCGGATGATGCTGAGCTACTGTATCATTAAGACAAGTCACCAATCGTTTCCATTGTTGGCGGTCGTGGCTTTCCTCTTCTTCCGAGTCTTCATTAGCTTCTTCATCCGTGTCTTCATAATTGGAAATGAGATCGCCCATAAACTCGTCCACATTTTCACCGAGTTCTTTCTTCAACATATACGCAGCCCAAGAGTCATCGAGTCCAAGAAGTGCCCTCGTCAGATGAGGAACATCTAAATTCTCTGCACTTGAATAGGCCACGTTTTTATATGCAGCATCGAGAAGCTGAGAAAATTGAATGGAAGTCTCGGGCTGATAAAGCATATCTGAAGGCACCTTCTCCATTTTGTCGAGATAGTCATTGAGTGCCGGAACAAGAGAAATCAAGTCGGCATAATAGTCAATAGCAGCCGCAAAACGGTCTTGTTCGAGCAAGCCATAAAGCAAATGCTCAGGCGTAACGAACTGATGACGCATATCCAAGCACTTATTCATCGTGTCCTGAAGTACCTGGTCAGCGAATTTTGTATACGGTATTTTTGACATAAATGAATTATCTTTCTTTTATTCAGGTTCATAAGTGAGACGCAAGGGGAAACCCTCTTCACGGGCCATCCGCGTAGCCTTCTGTACCTTACTCACCGCAATATCATAACTGTAAATGCCCACGACAGCCTTGTCAGAATGATGGACCTGAAGCATCAAGGCTTCAGCTTCCACCTTATTTTTAAAGAAGACTTCCATCAGAATCTTCACAACAAATTCCATTGAAGTGAAATCATCATTAAATATGGTCACCTTATAGCGTTTGGGTTCCCTCAAATCCGTATGGCTCCTCTCTTTAATGCTCGACTGTTCTTTTGGCATTGCTTTCTATTATTGTTTTGCTTACAAAGGTAAGCATAATTTTCAATTTCCACTTCTTCTTTCTGAAGTTTTTTGCTATCTTTGCAGAACTTATGATTGTACAACTTGACAATGATCTATGGTTTCCTGACCCTCGGTTTGGTGAAGAAGACGGACTTTTTGCAGTAGGTGGTGACTTGAGCGTTGACCGTTTGCTGCTGGCTTACAATTACGGAATCTTCCCCTGGTATAGTTTCCGTGACTATGACGAGCCTCATTGGTATTGTCCGATGAAACGCTTCGTCATCTTCCCTAATGAGATACACATTTCCCACTCTATGCGCACACTAATCAAGAAACAGCGCTATAAAGTTACCTTTAACCGTGACTTTGAGGGTGTTATTAATAATTGTAGCCGCTTGCGATTTGAGGAAGATGGGGCATGGCTAGGAGAAGAAATGATTAAGGCTTATACGGAACTTCATCGACAAAACCTGGCAGCAAGTGTAGAAGTATGGGATAAAGATAAACTAGTAGGTGGACTCTACGGTGTTACCATCGGACGAGTTGTTATCGGCGAAAGTATGTTCTCATTGGTACCCAGCGCGAGTAAACTAGCACTTATTTCACTTGCACAAGCCTTGGAAAAAGGTGGCGGAAGAATGATTGACTGCCAACTAGAAACGCCCCACCTAAAGAGTATGGGAGGGCGTTATATTAGTTACGATGAATATCTGAAAATTCTTCACGAAAAATGAGAGTTCTGACTATTGAACAACTTTATAGCGTATACGAAAGCTCTTTTGGTGTTCATCCCAATTAGTACCCAGCATTTCAAAGCGCCCTATTTGCGAAGTGCTGCGCACATGCTTACCAATACAAGGACAAACATCATAATCACCTATACGTACAAGTCGTATAGTTTCTGAAGCATCTTCAGGAAGACGATCGAGTGAAAGCCGGGACTCAGGACTATCAGGTTCTGCTTCCATGACCATTCTTACCAATTCAGAACGAGTCATAAACTCAAAAGTAACCGGAAGATCCTGTTCAATGAGTTCATTCATCTGACGTTCGATTTCCCGTTCTTCCTTGCGGTCTGGCTTATGGTCAAGAACATATGAGATCTTACTCTTTTTCCTTTCCACATGGGCATTGCGTGAACGCTCACATCCGAACATTCTCATCATCAGCTGATTGAGCAGATGTTCAGCAGTATGGGCTGGTGGGAACTCGTCCTTGTTGTGGTCGTTTAACTCGTAGTCTTCCATAAATGCATTAAAATTTTAGAACTATGGCGCCCAAAGCGGGAATCGTAATCGGAAATTCAACGTCAGGAGTTAGCTCAAAGAAACGAGCCTCTTTAGTCAGTAAATCCATAGCCAGAATATCCCCTGTAGGTATTCCCAGGAAATCAATGGCATGTTTTGGAATATTCACATAGGCCGTACGTGACTCTTCACCAAAATTCACGATAATAAGAATCGTATCAGTAGCAGCCTTTCGTAGGAAGGCAAAAAGATGCTGACGATCAAAGCAAACACTCTGAGCATACATCAAATCGTAGAATTGTCCTTCACGAATGGCTCTTTCATGAAGAGCAAGATTCAGAATTTGCTTATACTGTTGTTCTAACGCTTTCTCAGTAGTCGTTAGTTTACGACGCTGAAAATAGCCGCGACGAATAGTGTCCACGCACCAATAGTCGAAAATGGTTGTACGTCCATCCACACCAGAGAATCCTTCCTTGTCCATTCCACGCTCACCGAATTCCTGTCCTGCGTAAATCATTACCGGATTCTGTTGCAGCCAAGCGCTGACCATCATTCCCGGAATACCCTTACGAGCGTCTCCTGCAAAGAAATCAGAAGCCAACCGTTGTTCATCATGATTTTCCAGGAAGTAAAGCATGTGATTGCGAATATCGTCTGTTGCCTGCCATTCATAGGTAATGGAAGAAGCAGGACGATTGCCACAAATCACATCCCTGACACAATCGTACATTCCCACTTTGTCATAGAGCAAATCAAAACCAGCACCTAAGTAATTACGGTATTCTTTCGGATTATAGACCTCCCCAATAAACTGAACATCAGGAAAACGGTATTTCACCTTATCAGTAGCCCAAGCCCAGAATGCTGTGGGAACCATCTCTGCCATGTCGCAACGAAAGGCGTCTATACCTTTCTTTGCCCAGAACAGCAGAATATCGGTCATCTTATCCCATGTGTTAGGAATAGGGTCAAAATGTTCCGAGCGACCACCCGCATCACAATAATCTATACCGTAATTTAATTTCACTGTTTCATACCAGTCATTACAAGTAGGATGAGAGGAAAAACGGTCATTACCTGTTGCTTTGGCAGGTATTTCCTTATAGGTTTGCTCTGGGCGGAAATCGGTAAGGTCAAGAGGTTGATTCCAACAATAATAGAAATTGTTTTGTGTGGAAAAATGCCAATTTTGATTGTCATCCTCACCCAAATCCTTCACATGATCAGGTTTTGCAATGCTATAATACTGACGGGCAACATGATTAGGAACAAAATCCATTACCACTTTCAATCCTGCCTTGTGAGTACGGTCAATGAGAGACTCCCACTCTTCCATGCGGTTCTTCACATTGGTAGCGAGATCGGGGTCAATATCATAGTAGTCACATATAGCATAAGGAGAACCGGCAATACCCTTCACCACATCAGGATGTTGACGTGGAATGCCGTAACGGGAATAATTAGTAGCAGTTGCATGACGGATAACGCCCGTGTACCACACGTGCGTTACCCCTAAGTCTTTGATTCTCTTAAGAACCTTAGTATCAATATCATTCAGCTTTCCAGTTCCGTTCTGAGCCAGAGTACCCCATTCTTTACAATTAGTATTCTGATTTCCGAACAAGCGTGTGAAAACTTGATATATAACTGTCTTCATTATACAATGCCGTGCGCAGAAACCTCGCGATTGATTTTAACAATCATTCCCTGCAGGGCTTTTCCAGGACCACATTCGGTGAAATCATCAGCACCATCTGCAATCATATTCTCTACACTTTGAGCCCAACGAACACTACTAGTCAGCTGAGCAATGAGGTTCTGTTTAATTTCTACAGGATCAGTATGAGGCTTTCCGTCCACGTTCTGATAAACTGGGCACTTGGGTTCTTTAATCTCTGTTGCCTCAATAGCTGCCTGGAGTTCATCCTTGGCAGGCTGCATCAGCGGAGAGTGGAAAGCACCACCTACTTTCAGCGGCAAAGCTCGTTTTGCACCAGCGGCCTTCAGCTTCTCACAAGCTTCATTGATAGCTTCAATATTGCCAGAGATTACCAACTGTCCAGGACAATTATAGTTAGCGGGCACTACAACACCCTTACCTTCTTTTGACACTTCCTCACAAATCTGCTCGATTGTCTCGAAAGGTAATGCTATGATAGCGGCCATTGTAGAAGGTGCAGCCTCGCATGCCTTCTGCATAGCCATGGCACGTGCATAAACAAGTTTCAATCCATCCTCGAACGAAAGAGCCCCGGCAGCTACAAGTGCTGAGAACTCACCCAATGAATGACCAGCGGTCATAGCGGGCTGGAAGGCATCACCCATGCAAAGGGCACTAATCACACTATGCAGGAAAACAGCAGGCTGAGTAACCTTAGTCTGTTTCAGTTCATCATCTGTTCCACTGAACATAATGTCGGTAATGCGATAACCGAGAATTTCGTTAGCCTTCTCAAAAAGTTCTTTTGCTAATTCGTTGTTGTCGTACAGGTCTTTACCCATACCCACAAATTGAGCTCCCTGTCCGGGAAATACAAATGCTTTCATTTTAACTTACAATTATTTTACCTTAAAAAAATTAATCCAATAAAGTGGTGGAGCGCACACGTGAAAGCGTTTCAGGTGTCATCTGCAGATAACTGGCGATGTAAACCAGCGGAGCCCTAAGGGCAATCTGTGGAGAAAGCTTACACATGCGGCGATAACGGTTCTCAGCACTTTCGAAGCGAACCAAGTCGGCATGAACCTGTGAAAGAATCAGACTTTCTTCCAGAATCTTACGGTAGAGAATCTGTATGTTCACATTATGGAGAGCAACCTCTTCCAGCCTCTTTTTCGGCAGTTCATAGATGATGGCGGGCTCCAATGCCTCTATCTGGAGAAGTGACGGCTGCTCCTTGAAAAGGCTCTCAATACTCATCATAATTGTCCCTTCCACAGCGAGATACTCCGTTACCTCCTTATTATTTTTATAATAGAACTCACGAACAAGTCCCTTTTCAATGTAAATGATGCTCTTACACACGTCGCCTTCAGCCAGAATCATTTCGCCTTTGGCATATTTCTTAGGTACGAGCACGCTTTCTAAAATGTCCAACTCATCATGCGACATCGTGCTGTACTTACGTGCAAGTTCTCTGGCAACGTCTCGTGTTGTGGTTTGCAATTCTTTCATTGTTTCGGATAATTAGCTGTAGTTGATGTAATATGTTTGTTTTTATATCTTAATCAAGTTTGAGAACAGCAAGGAAGGCCTTCTGTGGAACCTCCACATTACCAATCTGCTTCATACGTTTCTTACCCTTCTTCTGCTTTTCGAGCAACTTACGCTTACGGCTCACGTCACCTCCATAGCACTTCGCCGTTACATCCTTTCGGACCTGCTTCACGGTTTCACGTGCAATAATTTTGGCTCCTATAGCTGCCTGAATGGCAATATCAAACTGTTGACGCGGAATAAGTTCTTTCAACTTCTCGCACATACGGCGACCGAAAGTAACGGCATTGTCCTGATGGGTCAGAGTACTCAAAGCATCTACAGGCTCACCATTGAGCAGAATGTCAAGTTTGATAAGTTTCGAAGGACGGAAACAGTCCACATGGTAATCAAAAGAAGCGTAACCCTTTGAAATACTCTTTAGCTTATCATAGAAATCAATCACAATCTCACCAAGTGGAATCATGAAATAGAGTTCCACACGGTTGCCTGAAACATATTCCTGCTTAATCAATTCGCCACGCTTGTCCAGACAGAGTTTCATAATCGGACCGATATAAGTGGAATCTGTAATGATGGAAGCGCGTATGTAGGGTTCCTCAATATGGTCAATCAAAGTCTGATCGGGAAGACCTGAGGGATTATGCACTTCTTTCTCCCCGCCCTGCTTGTCGTAAACCATATAGCTTACGTTTGGCACAGTCGTAATGACGTCCATATTAAACTCACGGTCAAGACGCTCCTGCACGATTTCCATGTGAAGCAATCCGAGAAATCCGCAACGGAAGCCAAATCCAAGAGCCACAGAAGACTCTGGCTGGAAAGTGAGCGAAGCATCGTTAAGCTGAAGCTTTTCCAAAGAAGCTCGAAGGTTTTCATATTCCGTAGGATCAATGGGATAAACACCTGCAAAGACCATCGGCTTCACTTCCTGGAAACCTTCAATGGCCTTATCGCAAGGGCGTGAAATATGCGTAATGGTATCACCAACCTTCACTTCCTTCGCATCCTTAATACCGCTGATAATGTAGCCTACCTCACCCGTGGAAAGTTCATTCTTCGGAACCATGTCCATTTTCAAAACACCCACTTCGTCAGCATCATATTCCATTCCAGTATTAAAGAACTTCACTTTGTCTCCCTTACGAATACTTCCGTTCAGAATTTTAAAGTAAGCAATAATGCCACGGAAAGAATTGAAAACAGAGTCGAAAATCAAGGCCTGTAAAGGAGCCTCGGGATTACCTTCGGGATGTGGAATACGCTCAACCACTGCTTTCAGAATATCCTCAACGCCTTCACCCGTCTTACCGCTTGCTCGCAAAATGTCCTTACGGTCACAACCGAGCAGCTCAACAATTTCATCCTCCACTTCATCAGGCATAGCCGAAGGCATATCTATCTTATTGATAACAGGAATGATTTCCAAGTCGTGATCAATAGCCATATAGAGATTTGAAATTGTCTGCGCCTGCACGCCCTGTGTGGCATCAACCACAAGCAATGCACCTTCGCAGGCAGCAATAGAACGCGAAACCTCATAAGAGAAATCCACGTGTCCCGGAGTGTCAATGAGGTTCAACAGGTATTTCTCTCCCTGGTATTCGTATTCCATTTGAATAGCATGGCTTTTGATGGTAATACCACGCTCTTTTTCCAAATCCATATCATCAAGCATCTGACCCTCCGTAATCTGGATGGTCTTCGTAAATTCCAGGAGACGGTCAGCAAGCGTTGACTTTCCGTGGTCGATATGGGCGATGATACAGAAGTTTCTTATATGTTGCATACAATCTTTCTCACTTTTAAGTTGCAAAAATACTAAATTTCCGCCTTTTTCCGACATTTTATCGGCAATTTTTTGTTAATCAATAGAAAATTTCTAATTTTGCAACAATTATGAAGAAGATTTTTTTAATTGTTATAGCAGCCTTTGCACTTACAGCTTGTCACGAGAATCTTGATGAGCGGGCTGCCCGCGAGGCTCAAGAGTTCACCAAGAAGTCCTGTCCAATGGAGATTTCGGAGGGTATTACTATTGATAGTATGACCTTCGACATGAAGACGCAGACGGTTTTCTACTACTATGTGTTGGACGGTGTTCTTGACACGACTCTTAGTGAGGAATTGCAAGAAAAGACGAAGCAGATGATGCTTGACGGGGTGAGAAATACGCCTTCCCTGAAAGGGTACAAAGATGCTGGCTACAATTTCCGCTATGTCTTCCGCTCGCATAAGGACAAAAAGAAAGTCCTCCTTGATTACGTTTTCACCAAGAAGGACTATTAAATCTCTTTTCTAAAGCCTAATTTACTCTTCTGGGAGTTCCTCAGGCTTCATGTTTGTGTAAACTGTCTGAACATCGTCAAAGTCCTCCAGACGCTCTACCATTTTGTCAATGGTTTCACGCTGTTCAGGAGTTACATCCTTCAGATCGTTAGGAATACGGGTGAACTCAGCACCGGTTACTTCAAAACCATTCTCCTCCAGATGCTTCTGAATAGCGCTGAATGAAGAAGGATCGCCATAGATGGTGATGCTGCCTTCTTCCTCGTCCTCATCAAACTCATCCTCCACGCCATAGTCAATCAGGTCGAGAATCAGTTCGTCCATGTCGAGACCGTCCTTCTTCTTGAAGGTAAACACACTTTTGTGGTCGAAGAGGAATGACAGAGATCCCTGAGTTCCGAGGTTTCCATTGAACTTGTTGAACACCGAACGAACATCGCCTACGGTACGGGTGGTGTTGTCAGTCAGCGTCTCCACAAAGATAGCCACTCCATGAGGGCCATAACCTTCATAGGTCACTTCCTTGTAGTCGCTCTGGTCCTTACCCATAGCGTTCTTGATGGCACGCTCGATATTGTCCTTCGGCATGTTCTCACGCTTGGCATTGGCAATACAGGCACGGAGTGCAGGGTTCATGTCGGGTTCCGGACCGCCAGCCTTCACGGCAATAGCGATCTGCTTACCAATCTTCGTAAATGTCTTGGCCATGTGGCCCCATCGCTTTAGCTTAGCAGCTTTACGATATTCAAATGCTCTTCCCATAATATTTTTATTATTGTTGTTTTAGACGGATAGACGGATAGCCGGATAATTTAATGGCCGGATAGACACCCAGTTATCTCAGTTCGGCATTAAGCTGCTTCTTGAGACTCTGGATAATCTTCTGCATCACGGCGTCAATGGCCTTGTCGTTGAGTGTCTTTTGCTCATCCTGAAGAATGAAGTTCACAGCATAGCTCTTCTTGCCAGCAGGAAGATTCTTGCCTTCATAAACATCGAAGAGTTCCACCTTCTTCAGCAACTTGCGTTCGGCAGCATAGGCAATCTGCTCAATGCGGGCGAATTCCACGTCATTGTCAATCAGCAGAGCCAGATCACGGCTAACAGCCGGATACTTTGAAATCTCCTTGAAGCCCACCTTCTGCTTGCGGACAGCTTTCATCAACTGAGCCCAATGACAATCAGCGAAATAGACTTCATTATCAATACCGAACTTCTTCTGCAAAGCATGAGTCACAATACCCATCTCTACAAGCATCTTACCGCCACGGTTCTCAATGGCAATACCCTTTGAGAAGATGTTGTTCTGGCTTTCCTTGAACATAATAGCACCGAAGGGCAAGCCGATGCGCTTCAGAATATTCAGCACATAAGCCTTCAGCTCATAGAAAGAACTCTGCTCATCAGGATGAGCCCATGAGCCTTCCACACGCTTTCCGGTCACCCAGATTCCCAGATGAGTCTCTTCAACATAAGCCTTCATAGGATTCTCGAAGTCAGCTTTCTCGTTGAAATGCTGGTAGGTATTACCGAATTCAAAGAATCGCAGGTTCGGGTTCTTGCGATTGGCGTTATGGGCAATGCTCTCCAAACCACCGAAGAGAATAGACTGACGCATCACATTGAGGTCGCTTGAAAGCGGATTCATGATACGAACCAAGCGGTCTGCAGGATAGCTGTTCAGTTCGTCGTCATAGTATGCCGACTTGCTCAACGAATTGTTCAGAATCTCATTGAAGCCAGCACCAACCAACTGTTCGCCCACCAGATTCTCCAACTTGTGCTTCTGATCTTCCTCACCTTTGATGACGAGGCTCGACTTCAGCTGCTCTGGCATTTCCACATTGTTATAGCCATAGACGCGCAGAATGTCTTCCACAACGTCACAAGGACGCTGCACATCCACACGGTAAGCAGGAACTTCCAGCTTCAGGCCTTCAGCATCTTCAGACTTAATCACCATTTCAAGCGAGGTGACGATGCTCTTGATGGTTTCGTGAGAAATCTCTTTACCAATCAGCTGATGAACGTAATCATATTTCAAATCCACATCAAAGTTTGGAAGCGGCTCGGGATAAACGTCCTTGATTTCCATTGAAACCTTACCGCCTGCCAGTTCCTTGCAAAGAATAGCGGCCTGCTTCAGCGCATAGATGGTTCCATTGGGATCAATGCCACGCTCAAAACGGAAGGAAGAATCTGTGGAAAGTCCATGACGGCGCGCACTCTTGCGAATCCAGGTTGGATGGAAATAAGCTGACTCCAGCACCACATTACGAGTGGTCTCATAAGTACCGCTACCCTTACCTCCAAAGACACCGGCAATACACATAGGCTCCTCAGCGTTGCAGATGGCCAGATCGCGGTCGGAAAGTTTGTGTTCCTCACCATCGAGTGTCACGAAAGGAGTGCCTTCGGGCATGGTTTTCACCACAATCTGATGACCTGTCACCATGTCTGCATCAAAGCAATGGAGAGGCTGTCCGTAAGCCATCATCACATAGTTGGTGATGTCCACAATATTATTAATCGGACGAAGTCCAATCGTGTTGAGTTTATTCTTCAACCATTCGGGCGATTCCTTTACCTCACAATCAGTTACGCTCACACAAGCATAGCGCTTGCAAGCCTCGTTGTTTTCAATGACGACATCAATGGGGAGATCGTGATTGTCAACGGTGAAAGCCTCGCAATCAGGACGATGGAGCGAAGTCTTATAGCCGTTTTGGATGAGCCAGGCATAGAGGTCGCGTGCCACACCCCAATGAGAAAGCGCATCGGCACGGTTTGCCGTGATGTCCACTTCAATCAGCCAGTCGCTTTCCAGGTGATAATATTCAGCAGCAGGCTGACCAACGGGTGCATCTTCAGGCAGTACGATGATGCCGCTGTGGTCGTTGCCCACACCAATTTCATCCTCTGCGCAGATCATACCGTTACTCTCCACGCCACGAAGCTTTGATTTTTTGATTTGGAATTCTTTGTCACCGTCGTAGAGCACACAACCCAGATCGGCCACAATCACCTTCTGACCCGCAGCCACGTTGGGTGCACCACATACAATCTGCTGAGGTTCTCCCTTACCGAGGTCAACGGTCGTCACATGCAGGTGATCGCTATTAGGATGCATTTCGCAGGTGAGCACCTTGCCCACATAGAGTCCTTTCAGGCCACCGCGAATGCTTTGCACTTCTTCAAGAGCGTCCACCTCGAGTCCTTCGGAGGTCAGCGCGTCACAAACCTCCTGTGGAGTCAAATCGAAATCGACATACTCTTTCAACCATTTATAAGAAATATTCATTGCAATGTAATAATATTAATGTCTTTATAAAAGCGGTGCAAAGGTACAAAAAAGAAGTGAAAACAAAATAGTGAAAACAGAAAAAAATGCAATACACCTTTATTTTCTGCGTTATTTAAGGGATATGAGCAAGAAATTAGTCTTTCTCCTTATATTAATTCTGTGTGGACTTCAGGCCGAAGCCCAGACTTTCACCTTGCAGGGCAAAGTGACTGACGACCAGATGAATCCCGTGGAACTGGCGACAGTCAGCGTGGTCTCACAGGGACGTGTGGCCATGACCAACCTTAAGGGTGAATTCGAGATGACTCTTCGCTCCGAAGATTCCGTCGTGGTGAGGTTCTCCATGGTAGGCTATAAGACCAAGACACGCGTGCTGAGAAGGCCTCGCGGCAAGCAGACGCTTCAGATTCAACTCTACGACGACAACCAGCTTTCAGAGGTGACTGTCACCGAGCGACAGCGACAGCACACAGGTACCGAACAGCTTGATATCAAAGACGTTAAGCAAACTCCCTCCGTCACCGGCAACGCCGTGGAAGAGATGATTCAGTCGCAGGCAGGCGTCAGTTCACATTCCGAACTTTCCTCGCAATATAATGTGCGTGGCGGCAGCTTCGATGAGAACTCGGTTTATATAAATAATGTGGAGGTTTACCGTCCCTTCCTCGTTCGTAGCGGTCAGCAGGAAGGCCTCTCCATCATCAATCCCGACATGGTGGAAAAAGTAGGTTTCTCCACGGGTGGATTTGAGGCCAAATACGGCGATAAAATGTCGTCGGCTCTCGACATCCAGTACAAGAAGCCGAAGCGCTTTGAAGCCACGCTGACAGGCTCTCTGCTGGGTGCAAGTGCCTATGTAGGTTTCTCCACCAAGAAGTTCTCCTGGAGCAACGGCGTGCGTTATAAAACCAACAAATACCTGTTGGGTTCACTTGATACCGATGGTGAATACAAGCCGAACTTCTTTGACTATCAGACTTATCTCACCTATGAACCCAACAATCGCTGGACTTTCAAACTGATGGGCGACATCTCGCTCAATCACTATAATTTCACACCTAATAGCCGAGAAACCACTTTCGGAACTCTTCAGGACGTGAAATCGTTCAAGGTTTATTTCGATGGTTGGGAAAAAGACGTCTTCCGCACCTATTTCGGAACGGCCTCACTCACCCGCCATTTCGGCGAAAAAACCCATGTTTCGTTGCTGGCTTCCGCCTTCCAGACAAACGAACAGGAGCGTTACGACATTCAGGGACAATACTGGCTCAATCAGACGGAAACCTCTGAAAATCTTGGTGTGGGAACCTATATGGAGCACGCCCGCAACTATCTGAAGGCACGTGTGGCCAGCTTTAAGCTGATGTTCCAGCACAAGGCCCGCAAACACGATTTAGAGGCTGCTGTGACGTATAAAACAGAACATGTGGAGGAACAGCTCAAGGAGTACGAAATGCGCGATTCCAGCGGCTATTCCATCCCTCATACCGGCAAGGACCTGAAGATGATCTACACCATGAGTGCCCGCAACGAACTCGATGCTAACCGGGTGGAGGCTTATGTGCAGGACACCTACCGATGGAACAATGCAGCTGAGAACACATTCTACACGCTCAACTATGGCGTGCGCTTCAGTCATTGGAACTATACGAAGGAGAGCATCTGCAGTCCTCGTCTCTCATTAGCCATTGTACCAGCTTTCAACAACAATGTCACGTTCCGTTTTGCCACGGGTCTCTACTATCAGGCACCGTTCTTCAAGGAATTGCGTGACACCACCACGCTTGACGGAGTTACTTATGCTTCACTCAACACGAAGGTAAAGAGTCAGCGCTCCATTCATTTCATAGCTGCCTATGACTATCGTTTCCAGATGGTCAACCGGCCTTTCAAATTCACGGCTGAAGCCTATTACAAGATGCTCGGCAACCTCGTTCCTTATACGGTGAGCAACGTGAAGGTGGTCTATGATGCTTCCCAGCAATGCAGCGGTCACTCCATGGGAATCGACCTGAAACTCTACGGTGAATTCGTGCCTGGAGCCGATTCTTGGCTGACGTTCTCGTTGATGAACACCCGCATGAAAATCGACGGCCAGAGCATTCCGCTGCCTACCGATCAGCGTTACGGTGTGAATTTGTTCTTCACCGACTTCTTCCCCGGAACCACCCGCTGGAAGATGGCCCTGAAATTTGTGTTTGCCGACGGTCTGCCCTTCGGAGCCCCCCATCGTGCGCTGAGTGACACACCTTACCGTATGCCTGCTTATAAACGAGTGGACATTGGCATGAGTTATCGCCTTGTAAACAACGAAGATCACCATTCCAAGAAGAATCCTTTCCGCAATATTTGGCTCGGAATTGACGGTTTGAACCTCTTTGGCATCAACAATGTCAACTCCTACTATTGGATTACCGATGTCACCAATCAGCAGTATGCCGTACCTAATTATCTGACAGGCAGACAGATAAACGGAAAGGTCACCTTCGAGTTCTAGCAGAAATGCCACAATGCCACAATGCCACATTGCCACATTAAGCATCATTCTGGGGTTAGCTGAGCGTAGTGGTTGCTGATTGAAAGAAAATATAGCAGAAATGCTATAGATTATAATGTTAAATAATATTATTATAATATATAATATATTATATATTATAATAATTATAGTACTCTACACTAATCCACCAGATAGTCGGAACCACCTTAATGTGGCAAAGTGGCAAAGTGGCGATGTGGCAAAAGTGGAAGCAAAAGTAAGAATGGCCGGGAAACAACGTAAGAATGGAGCGGAAGCAATGGAAGAATTCATAGAGAAAATGAAAGTACGAAAATTATTTGGGCAAGTCAGAAAAAAGTCGTAACTTTGCAGCCCTAAAACATTTAATAAGGTATTAGCACGAAATGATAACAGTTACGAATCTCGCCATTCAGTTTGGCAAACGCATCCTTTACAAAGACGTCAACATCAAGTTTACCAATGGCAACATCTATGGCATCATAGGTGCCAATGGTGCGGGTAAATCTACGCTCCTGAAAGCCATCAGCGGTGAACTGGAACCCAACAAGGGAACGGTAGAACTGGCTCCTGGTGAGCGTCTCTCGGTCTTGAGTCAGGACCACTTCAAATTTGATGCGTTCACGGTGATGGACACCGTGATGCAAGGTCACCAGCCCCTCTGGAAGAACATGAAGGACCGCGAAGCCCTCTATGCCAAGCCTGAGATGACCGAAGAGGACGGTAATCTGGCCGCCGAACTGGAAATGGCCTTTGCCGAGATGGACGGATGGAACGCTGAGAGCGATGCTGCCCAGCTGTTGCAGAACCTGGGCGTGAAGGAGGAACAGCACTATAAGATGATGTCGGAACTGTCGAACAATGAGAAGGTACGTGTCATGTTGGCACAGGCTCTGTTCGGCCATCCTGACAACCTGCTGCTCGACGAGCCTACCAACGACCTTGACCTTGACACCGTGCAGTGGTTGGAAGAATATCTGTCTAATTTGGAGCAGACCGTGCTGGTGGTTTCCCACGACCGTCACTTCCTCGATGCTGTTTCCACACAGACGGTGGATATCGACTTCGGAAAGGTAACTGTCTTTGCCGGTAACTATTCGTTCTGGTACGAGAGTTCGCAGCTGGCCCTCCGTCAGGCTCAGAACCAGCGCCAGAAGGCTGAGGAAAAGCGTAAGGAACTGGAAGAGTTTATCCGCCGTTTCTCTGCCAATGTGGCAAAGTCAAAGCAGACCACTTCACGCAAGAAGATGCTCGACAAGCTGACTGTGGAAGAGATTCGCCCGTCAAGCCGCAAATATCCTGGCATTATCTTCCAGATGGAGCGTGAACCCGGTAATCAGATTCTGGAGGTGGAAGGTCTGAAGGCCGTGGATACTGACGGAACTGTACTCTTTGATAACGTCTCGTTCAATATCGAGAAAGGTCAGAAGACGGTGTTCCTTTCCCATAACCCGAAGGCCATGACGGCTTTGTTTGAGATTATCAACGGTAACCGTGAAGCCGATGCAGGTACGTTCAAGTGGGGTGTGACCATCACGACCGCCTATCTCCCACTCGACAACACCGAATTCTTCAAAAGCGACCTGAACCTTGTGGACTGGCTTTCCCAATACGGCCCCGGCAACGAAGTGGTCATGAAGGGATTCCTCGGCCGCATGCTCTTCAAGCAGGAAGAAGTGGAAAAGAAGGTGAATGTGCTTTCCGGAGGTGAGAAAATGCGTTGCATGATTGCCCGTATGCAGCTTAAGAACGCCAACTGTCTGATTCTCGATACGCCTACCAACCACCTCGATTTGGAATCCATTCAGGCATTCAACAACAACCTGATTCAGTTTAAGGGCAACATCCTGTTTGCCTCTCACGACCATGAGTTCATCAATACCGTGGCTGACCGCATCATCGAACTGACGCCTAAAGGCACCATCGATAAGCTGATGACCTATGATGATTACATCTATGATGAGCAAATCAAGGAGCAGAAGGCAAGGATGTATTCGTAAGCGCTTCGCTAAATGACAAATGATAATTGATAAAGTTTTGGCACGGAATTTGTTATGAAAATGTTCAGAAACAAAAAACGCAAAAAAATTATGAACGAGAAGAAAATCAATATTGAAGGTGAAGATGAGGTTAAGCAGCAAGCTGAAACCTCAGAAGAAAAAATAACTGACCCAGAAACCGCTGAGACAGAAAAGGCTGAAGAAGCCGAGGAAAACCCTCAGGCAGAAGAAGCTGAGCAACCTGCTGAGGCAGAGGAAAAAGATCCGCTTGAAGCTGCGCAGGAAGAGATTGCCAAACTGAAGGAGCAGATGCTTTACAAGGCTGCTGAGTTTGACAATTATCGCAAGCGCACCATCAAAGAGAAGGCAGACCTGTTGCTCAATGGTGCCAAAAAAACGGTGCTTGCCGTATTGCCCGTCATGGATGATATGGAACGTGCTATTGCTGAAGGCAAGAAGACCGACGACCCAGAGGTAATCCGCCAGGGTATGGAACTCATCTACCAGAAGTTTATAAAGGCTTTGGAAGGTCTGGGCGTTAAGGCCATTGATACAAAAGACCAGGATTTCAACGTGGATATGCACGAGGCCATTGCTATGGTTCCCGGAATGGGCGATGACAAGAAAGGCAAGGTCATCGATTGCGTGCTGACTGGTTACACCCTGAACGACGAGGTAATACGTTACGCCAAAGTGGCAGTAGGACAGTAGAATTAAGAATTAAGAGTTAAGAATTGAAATGGCGCAGAAGCGTGATTATTACGAGGTTCTGGGTGTTGACAAAAAAGCCTCGGAAGATGAAATCAAGAAGGCCTATCGCAAGATAGCTATCAAATACCACCCCGACCGTCAACAGGGAAAATCAGAAGCGGAGCAGAAAGAAGCTGAAGAGAAATTCAAGGAGGCTGCAGAGGCTTACGATGTGCTCCATGATCCCAAGAAACGTGAAAGCTACGACCAGTTTGGCTTTGATGGTCCCAAGATGGGTGGTTTCGGTGGATTCAGCAGCGGCGGTTTCTCCATGGACGACATTTTCTCCATGTTCGGTGATGTCTTCGGTGGCCGTGGCGGAGGTTTCGGTGGTTTCAGCGGCTTTAGCGGCTTCGGAGGTGGCGCTCAGCATCAGCAGCATCGTGGAAGTGATTTGCGCCTGAAGGTCCGTCTGTCGCTTCAGGAGATTGCCACGGGTACTACGAAGCGTTTCAAGGTACGCAAGGATGTCACTTGCTCGCATTGTCATGGTACTGGAGCTGAAGGAGCAGGCGGCACAGAGACCTGTCCTACGTGTCACGGTCAGGGCTATGTGATAAGAACCACACAGAGCCTCTTTGGCACCATGCAGAGCCAGAGCACCTGTCCCACTTGTCAAGGAGAAGGTACGATTATCAAGAACAAGTGTCATGAATGTCACGGAGAAGGCGTTGTAAAAGGCGAAGAGGTCGTGGAAATCAATATTCCCGCCGGTGTAGCTGAGGGTATGGTCGTCAATGTGCCTGGCAAAGGTAATGCCGGAAAGCACAATGGCGTGAACGGAAATATTCAGGTCTATATTGAGGAGGAAAAGAGCGACATCTTCGTTCGTGACGGTCAGGATGTGATTTATAACCTGCTGCTCGATTTCCCAACGGCGGCCCTTGGCGGACAAGTTGATATTCCCACCATTGACGGTCAGAAGGTGAAAATCAAGATAGAACCCGGAACACAACCTGGCAAGACTCTTCGCTTGCGCGGCAAGGGACTTCCTGCCATTAAAGGCTATGGCAACGGCATGGGCGACCTTGTGGTGAACATCAGCATCTATGTGCCGAAGACTCTCAGCCGCGATGAGAAGGAAATGCTCGAAAAGATGCAGAAAAGCGACAACTTCAAGGGTGACAGTCAGACGCGAAAGAGCATCTTCGAACGCTTCCGCAACTATTTCTCTTAATCATTCAGAATGAACTACAAGGAAACCGTAGCGTATCTTTATAGTGTTGTGCCAAGCTTTCAGAAGGTTGGCTCAGCTGGTTATAAGGAGGGACTAAGCAACACGCTTGCCCTTGACGCGCATTTCGGTCATCCTCACCGCCATTTTAAGACGGTTCATGTGGCTGGAACCAACGGCAAGGGATCGTGCTCACACACCCTTGCAGCCATGCTTCAGGCCATGGGATTGAAAGTGGGTCTTTACACTTCTCCACACCTTGTAGATTTCCGTGAACGAATCCGTGTTAACGGTAAGTGTATCAGTAAGAAACGCGTTGTTGATTTTGTAAAGAATGAACGTGATTTCTTTGAACCCCTATCCCCTTCTTTCTTCGAACTGACCACGGCCTTGGCTTTCAAATATTTTGCCGAAAAAAAGATTGATGTGGCGGTTGTAGAGGTGGGTCTTGGCGGACGTCTGGATTGTACCAACATCATCACTCCCGAACTTTCTATCATCACGAATATCAGTTTCGACCACACGCAATTTCTGGGTGACACTTTGGCAAAGATTGCTGGAGAAAAGGCTGGTATTATCAAGGAAGGTGTTCCAGTGGTTATTGGTGAGACTACCCCCGAAACCAAGCCTGTGTTCGAACAGAAAGCTGCCGAGAAGCACGCCCCGATCTATTTTGCGGAAGAGGGTTTGTGCAGCCAAGAATTAGCAGCTAAAGTGAAGGAGCTTCTCCCCCACTTCGAACTGAAAGGAAACTATCAGCAGAAGAATCTTCACACTATTCTACAGGCTGCTGAAGTCCTTCAGATTCCCGAAAAAGCCATTCTGAAGGGATTGGAGAATGTCTGTGAGTCAACTGGCCTGATGGGACGCTGGCAGTCATTACATAAAAACCCGCTGGTGATCTGCGACACGGGTCACAATGTGGGTGGCTGGCAATATCTCAGCCAGCAGATTAAGGAACAGCCCTGCAAGCAATTGCGTATCGTCTTCGGTATGGTTGATGACAAGGACATTAACACCGTGATGGAGATGCTCCCCACAAATGCCGTATATTATTGGACACAGGGCTCTACCAAACGGGCCATTCCTGCTGAAAAAGTTGCATGGCAAGGCAAAAAACATCAGCTGGAAGGAACTATATATAATAATGTGGAATCCGCCTATCGCCAAGCCCTTCAGGATGCGTCGGAAAAGGATTTCATCTTCGTTGGTGGCAGCAGCTATATTGTTTCCGATTTATTCGAAAAACTGAATTTTTAATTTTTAACTTTTCATTTTACATTTTACACGCGTTTCTTTTGGTCGTCCCAAAATTTTTAGGTAGTTTTGCACCTATGAAGTTCTAACAACTAAAAACTTTGAGATTATGAACACTACAGAAACACCAAGCCTCTGTGGTCTGAAAAGAGAGGATTTTCAGACAACAATTAACGGGAAAAATACAGATTTATTTATTTTGAGAAATAGCTTAGGCTATGAAGTGGCTGTAACAAATTATGGTGGTGCCATTGTTGCCATCATGGTTCCTGACAAGGACGGCAACATAGCCAATGTGATCCAAGGTCACGATAACATACAGGAAGTTATTAATTCTCCAGAACCTTATCTTTCTACTCTTATCGGCCGTTTTGGCAACCGCATCAAGGAAGGTAAGTTTCAGTTAAACGGAAAAGAATATCAGCTCGCCATCAATAATGGTCCTAATGCATTGCATGGAGGTCCTACTGGTTTCCATGCACGCGTTTGGGATGCTAATCAGGTGAGCGACCATGCTATCGTGCTGAAGTACACAAGTTCTTATCTGGAGGAAAACTTCACGGGCGAAGTGACCGTTTGGGTGGCCTACACATTTACCGACGAGAACGAACTGATTATCAAATATCAGGCTACCACCAACAAGAAGACCATCGTAAACCTTACGCATCACGCCTTCTTCTCCATTCAGGGTATTGCTGACCCCACACCAGCTATCAACGACCAGTTGCTGGAAATCAATGCTGATTTCTATCTCCCCATTGACGAGACTTCAATTCCTACAGGCGAGATCCTGAAAGTAGCCGGAACTCCATTCGATTTCCGTACTCAGAAAGCTGTGGGTCAGGACATTGACGCCGACAACGAGCAAATCAAGAACGGTGCCGGTTATGACCACTGCTTTGTGCTGAACAAGCGCGAAGTTGGCGAACTGACATTTGCTGCACGACTGGTGGAGCCCGGTAGCGGCCGCACACTTGAAGTTTATACCACGGAACCTGGTATGCAGGTTTATTCAGATAACTGGGCTACTGGTTACAAAGGACAGCATGGAGCCACCTTCCCACGCCGTTCAGCTATCTGCTTTGAGTGCCAGCACTTCCCCGATTCTCCTAACCGCCCCTACTTCCCAAGTGTGGTGCTGAATCCAGGTGAGCAGTACACCCAGAAGACCATTTATAGATTTGGCGTTCAGAAATAAACTGAGTATTAACGTTTAAAACAAGACATACTATGGATATTGAATTCGTAAGAAGCAGATTTATCAAGCATTTTGATGGTAAGACAGGTAAGATCTATCATTCTCCCGGACGCATTAACCTCATCGGTGAGCATACCGACTATAACGGAGGTTTTGTGTTCCCAGGAGCAGTAGATTGCGGCATTATGGCCGAAATGCGTCCCAACGGAACAGAAGATACCATTATGGCTTACGCCATCGACTTGAAGGACCGCGTGGACTTCAAGTTGAGCGACCCTAAAGGCCCCCGTGCCAGCTGGGCACGCTACATTTACGGTATTTCCCGTGAAATGCAGAAGCTGGGTGTTCCCGTGAAGGGTTATAACATTGCTTTTGCCGGTGATGTTCCCCTCGGAGCTGGAATGTCTTCATCAGCTGCTATGGAAAGCTGCTTCGCTTGCGGATTGAATGACCTGTTCGGAGAGAATAAGGTTTCTAAGTGGGACATTGTTCTTGCCGGTCAGGCCACAGAGCATAACTATTGCGGTGTTAATTGCGGAATCATGGACCAGTTTGCCAGCGTCTTCGGTCAGGCAGGCAAGCTGATGCGCCTAGATTGCCGTAGCCGTGAGTTTGAGTACTATCCCTTTGATCCCAAAGGCTATAAGCTCGTGCTGCTGAATTCCTGCGTTAAGCATGAATTGGCAGGTTCTCCTTACAACGACCGCCGCAACAGTTGCGAAAATGTTGTGAAGCACATTGCTGCCAAGCATCCCGAAGGAAAATTCGAAACCTTGCGCGACTGCACTTGGGAACAGCTGGAGGAAGTGAAGGAAGAAGTAGGAAATGAGGACTACATCCGTGCTAAGTTCGTTCTTGGTGAAAAAGACCGTGTGCTGGCTGTCTGCGATGCTCTTGAAAAGGGTGACTACGAGACAGTTGGAAAGAAGATGTATGAGACACATGAGGGTCTTTCCAAGGACTACGAAGTAAGCTGCGAAGAGCTTGATTTCCTGAACGATATCGCAAAGGAATGTGGCGTTACGGGTAGCCGTATTATGGGCGGTGGCTTCGGAGGCTGTACCATTAACCTCGTGAAGGATGAACTCTATGACAATTTCATCAAGACAGCCAAGGAGAAATACCGTGCCAAGTACGGCAAGGAGCCCAAGGTGTACAACGTTGTCATTGGTGATGGTTCCAGAAAAATTTCTGACTAACAAACAACGATAAACGGTGCGTGAGCATCGCAAGTTTTAATCAAGAGGAACGGAAAATCAACTTCCGTTCCTTTCTTTTTAATTAAAAAGTGTCAAAATTACACCAAGATGTATTTTTTATGCTTAAAAACATGCTGTTAAAAGTACAACGTAACGAAAAAAGTAGTAATTTTACACCCAATTAAAAATTATTACTAACAATCAACAACATGAAGCGTTTTAAAAGTATTCTTTTAGGAGCAGGAATGGCAGCCATTCTTTTCTCCTCATGCTCAAATGAGCCTAAGTTGACTACATCAGGTCTTAACCCTACCGCGTTCGACACAGTGATTAACGACAAGCCCGTAGCTCTCTACACGCTGAAGAATGTCAATGGAATGGAAGTATGCATCACGAACTTCGGCGGACGTATTGTTTCCATTATGGTTCCCGACAAGAATAATAATCTTCAGGATGTGGTTCTCGGTTTTGATAACATTCGTCAGTATGCCGACATTGAAAACTCTCCCTCTGACTTTGGCGCTGCCATCGGCCGTTATGCTAACCGCATCAAGAATGGTAAGATAAATATCGATGGTAAGGAAATACAGCTGCCCCAGAACAATTTCGGCCATTGCCTCCACGGTGGTCCTACAGGCTGGCAGTATCAGGTTTATGAAGCTCAGCAACCTGATGAAAAGACTTTGCAGCTGACCATGAAGAGTCCTGACGGCGACAACAACTTCCCTGGCAACGTGACCGCAGTTGTTACCTATCAGCTGAAAGACGATAATAGCATCGACATCAGCTATAGTGCTACAACAGATGCCAAGACTGTGATCAACATGACCAACCACAGCTACTTCAACCTGAGCGGTGATCCTAACAAGAACATTGAAGATCATATGCTTTATGTGAATTCATACATCTACACCCCGACTGACGAAACCTACATGACTACAGGCGACACAGCCTGGGTGAAAGGCACTCCCATGGACTTCATGGAGCCTACTCCTGTTGGAAAGAACGTGAACAACTTCGACTATAAGCCCATCAAGAACGCAAATGGTTTCGACCACAACTGGTGCCTGGCTTCTTATAGCAATGGTAAGGGTAACGACAAGCAATTGGCTGCCAGCCTCTATTGCCCCGAAACAGGTATTCGCCTCGAAGTTTACACCAATGAGCCCGGTATTCAGGTTTATTCAGGCAACTTCCTTGACGGTTCACTCACCGGAAAGAAAGGTATTGTCTATCAGAAGCACGCTGCTATCTGCCTTGAGACTCAGAAGTATCCCGATTCTCCCAACAAGAAGAACTGGCCCTCACCCTATTTGGAGCCAGGTCAGAAGTACTACTCACATTGTATCTTCAAGTTTGGAGTCGTAAAATAACAAATCAATCACCATCTATTAAAATCTAAAATGAATAGTTTTTCTGAAGCTTTAGCGTCGTCTGGTTTTAAACCCATTGATTTCGTAATTCTTGTTTGTTACCTGATTCTTCTTGTCAGCCTTGGTCTTTTCCTCAGCCGCAATAAGGACGGTAAGGAAAAAAGTGCCAACGATTACTTCCTGGCCGGTAACACGCTGACGTGGTGGGCAGTAGGTGCCTCATTGATTGCAGCTAATATTTCCGCAGAGCAGTTCATCGGCATGTCCGGTACCGGTTTCCGTGATGGTATTGCTATTGCTGCTTATGAGGTGATGGCTGCTATCACACTTGTAGTCATCGGAAAATTCCTTCTTCCTGTGATGCTCGAACGTAAGATCTTCACCATTCCTCAGTTCCTTCGTGAGCGCTATAACGACGGTGTAGGTCTGGCATTCTCCATCCTCTGGCTGTTCCTCTATGTGTTCGTAAACCTCACATCCGTAGCTTGGCTTGGTGCTTTGGCCATTGAGCAGATTCTTGGTTTGCAGGGCTTGGCTGTCAGCATCTTTGGCTTTGAAATCAGTATCCGTATGCTCATCATCCTCGGTCTTTTTGTTGTGGCTGGTATTTATTCTATCTACGGAGGTCTGGCTTCCGTGGCATGGACAGACGTCATGCAGGTGACCTTCCTCGTAGGTGGTGGTTTGATCACCGCTTATGTAGCCCTCGATGAGATGGGAGCCATCTTTGGAAGTGATGCCCTTGGTGCTCTTGGACGAGTTTATACTGACCTCACCACAGGTGCTCATGCACAGGACGTGCACTTCCACCTGGTGATTCAGCAAAGTCATAATGCATCTGCATTTGCTAACGTTCCCGGTATTGCAGCCGTGGTTGGCGGTGTATGGTTGACCAACTTGGGTTACTGGGGATTCAACCAGTATATTATTCAGAAGGGTCTTGCAGCCAAGAATGTTGACGAAGCTAAGAAGGGTCTGATATTCGCTGGTTTCCTGAAGATTTTGATTCCGTTCATCGTGGTGCTTCCTGGTATCTGCGCTTATTACATCATGCAGAATCCTGACACTTTCGCCAACATGAACCTTGCAGGTAAGATTAACGTGGCCGACGATGCTTATCCTTGGCTGATCCGCAACTTCACTCCTACAGGTATCAAGGGTCTGAGTTTCGCTGCTCTTACTGCTGCCATCATCTCTTCTTTGGCTTCTATGTTCAACTCTACTTCTACCCTCTTCACGATGGATATTTATAAGAAGTATATCAATAAGAATGCTAAGGATAAGGAGTTGGTGAACACAGGTCGTATCGTTGCTGTTTCAGCGTTGATTATAGCCCTCGTTGCCGTGAAGCCTCTGCTCGGTGGTCTTGATCAGGCCTTCCAGTACATTCAGGAGTATTCTGGTTTCATTTATCCGGGTATCATCACCGTGTTTGGTCTTGGTCTCCTTTGGAAGCGCGCAAGTTCTACCGCAGCTGTTTGGACTGCTATTCTGACCATTCCTCTGGGTGTGATCTTCAAGGTGGCTTTCCCCGATGTTGCCTTCCAGTTCCGTGCTGGTTACATCTTCATCATCCTCGTTACTTTCTTCATTCTCGTTAGCTATCTTGACAAGAAGTTCGTTAGCGTGGAGCAGCCTAGCGACAGAGATCAGAATAAGATGATGCTGTGGGCAAAGGTACTCGGTGGTCTTGGCATTTTGTTCATCGTTGTAGCAATCATTGTTGTAGGTATCGGTGCTACTCACGCCGTGAAGGATCCCGACAACAACTTCATCGATTATCTGAACGATATTGGCTTCCAGGCATTCATCTTCTTCGGTGTACTCGTAGGATGTAACGCCATCTGGCTTTGGAGCAATGCGAAAGACAAGGTGCAGGATGTGAAGGCTCTGCCTATCAACCTCAATTTGTTCTCCACAACTCGTGGCTATACTTATGGAACCATTGGTATTGCAGCCATCACGTTCCTCCTTTACGCAATTCTTTGGTAATCATTCTTAATTCATTTCACAATGACTGAATTCTATTCTGGCGTTCAAAAAGCGTTTGTTTCAGTGGACATTATTGTCTTCGGTTTTGAGGACAGTAAGTTAAAACTCTTGTTAGGCAAACGAAGAATGGATCCAGGACGTGGTGAATGGTCACTCTATGGTGGGTTCGTCGGCGCAGAAGAAAGCGTCGACGAAGCTGCACACCGTGTGCTCTTCGAACTCACAGGACTGAGAGATCTCTATATGAAACAAGTACACACCTTTGGTGCTGTTGACCGTGACCCGGGTGAACGTGTAATTTCCGTAGCCTACTGCGCCCTTATCAACGTGAAGGACTACGACCATCGTCTGCTGGAAGAACACGGAGTGCAATGGGTGGAACTCGACAAGATGCCACAACTCTATTCTGACCATAGTGACATGGTGAAACGCGCCATAACACTCTTGCGCAGACGTATCAACACCGAACCTCTCAGTTTCAATCTACTTCCTGACTTGTTTACGCTGACTCAGTTACAGCACGTCTATGAGGCTGTATTAGGTGAGGAAATTGACAAGCGCAACTTCCGCAAGCGTATCAAGAGCATTGACTTCATTGAGAAGACTGAACTCATTGACAAACTTACAAGTAAGCGAGGAGCTGCCCTCTACCGTTTTAACAAGCGAATGTATGCGGAAGATCCCAGCTTTAAACTTTAAATAAAAATAAAATCTAATTATTAAAACAATATGCTTGAAGAACTAAAAGAGAAAGTATTTCGTGCCAATCTGGACTTGGTAAAGCACAACCTCGTCATTTTCACATGGGGAAATGTTTCGGCCATTGACCGTGAAAAAGGATTGGTAGTGATTAAGCCCTCAGGTGTCGAATATGATAAGATGAAGGCTTCCGACATGGTAGTCGTTGACCTGGAAACAGGTAAGGTTGTGGATGGTGACCTGAATCCTTCCAGCGACACTCCCACACACCTTATTTTATATAAGGAATTCCCAGAGATTGGTGGTGTGGTTCACACCCACTCTACGTATGCCACTGCCTGGGCTCAGTCAGGTAAGGACATTCCCAACATTGGAACGACACATGCCGACTATTTCCATGATTGCATTCCCTGCACCGATGACATGACCGCTGACCAGATGCCTGAATATGAGAAAAACACAGGTGTTGTCATTGTTGACCGTTTCCGTCGCGATAACATTAATCCTGTTCACACGCCAGCCGTTTTGGTTAAGAACCATGGTCCTTTCTCATGGGGTAAGGATGCAGATCAGGCTGTTTATCATGCAGTAGTAACCGAACAGGTGGCTAAGATGGCCTTCGTGTCGTTCTGCGTGAATCCCGGAACAACCATGAATCCGCTGCTCGTTGAGAAGCATTTCAGCCGTAAGCACGGCCCCAATGCCTATTACGGACAAAAGAAGAAATAAGAAAACAACTATTTAATAAAAAACAAACAATTATGAAAGCATTTGATAACTATGAGATTTGGTGGGTAACTGGTGCTCAGTTGCTTTATGGAGGTGATGCAGTCGTACAGGTTGACGCTCACTCAAAGGAAATGGTGGATGGATTGAACAACAGTGGCAATATTCCCGTTAAGGTTGTTTATAAAGGCACAGCTAACAGTTCAAAAGAAGTGGAGGCCGTCATGAAGGCTGCCAATAACGATGAGAAGTGTATCGGTATCATTACTTGGATGCATACTTTCTCACCAGCCAAGATGTGGATTAAGGGTCTGCAGGATTTGCAGAAGCCTCTGCTCCACTTCCATACTCAGTATAACGCCGAGATTCCTTGGGAAACCATGGATATGGACTTCATGAACCTGAACCAGAGTGCTCATGGTGACATTGAGTTCGGTCATATCTGCACCCGTATGCGTGTTCCCCGCAAGGTTGTTTGCGGCTACTGGAAGAGTGAAGAGGCTCAGAAGAAGATCGCCGTATGGGCTCGCGTGGCTGCTGGCGTTGCTGATAGCAGAGAAGTTCGTTGTTTGATGTTCGGTATGAACATGAACAATGTGGCTGTTACCGATGGTGACCGCGTTGAGTTCGAGCAGCGTCTGGGTTATCACGTAGACTACTACCCTGTCAGCTCATTGATGGACTACTTCAAGAAAGTAACCGACGATGAGGTTTGTGCTCTCGTTGAGGAATACAAGAAGGAATACACCATCAAGATCGATGAGAGTGGTGAGGAAGTATATTGGCAGAAAGTAAAGAATGCTGCTAAGGCTGAAATTGCTCTCCGTCGCGTATTGAAGGACGAAGGCGCAACTGCTTTCACCACCAATTTCGACGACCTTGGTGATGCAGACATCGACGATCCGAACTTCGTTGGCTTCGACCAGATTCCTGGTCTTGCTTCTCAGCGTCTGATGGCCGAAGGTATCGGTTTCGGAGCGGAAGGTGACTGGAAGACAGCTTGCCTCTATCGTACATTGTGGTTCATGTCACAAGGTCTGCCTACAGGTTGCTCTTTCCTTGAGGACTACACCCTCAACTTCGCTGGCGACCGCAGCTCTTGTCTCCAGAGCCACATGCTGGAGGTTTGCCCATTGATTGCCGTTGACAAACCAAAACTTGAGGTTCACTTCCTCGGCATCGGTATCCGCAAACAGCAGACCGCTCGTTTGGTATTTACATCAAAGGTTGGTCGTGGTATCAAGGCTACTGTTGTAGATCTTGGCAACCGCTTCCGCTTGATTACTCAAGAGGTTGAATGCATTGAGCCAAAGCCCATGCCTAACCTGCCTGTTGCTTCTGCTCTTTGGGTTCCACAGCCGACATTCGAGATTGGCGCCGGTGCCTGGATTCTTGCCGGTGGTACTCACCATAGTGCTTTCTCTTATGACATCAATGAGGAGTACTGGGAAGACTTTGCTGAAATGCTTGGCCTCGAATATGCCCGCATCAACAAGAACACCACAATTTCTGGCTTCAAGCAGGATCTCCGTAACAACGAGGTTTACTACATGTTGAACAAAGCTCTGAAGTAAGATATGACCGCAAAAGAAACCATACAACAGGGTAAAGCCATTCTCGGTATCGAGTTTGGCTCTACCCGTATTAAGGCTGTCGTGATTGATGAGGAAAACAAGCCCATCGCTCAGGGAAGCCATACATGGGAAAACCAGTTGGTCGACGGTCTTTGGACTTACAGCATCGATACCATCTGGAATGGCTTGCAGGACTGCTATGCAGATCTTCGTGCCAATGTCCTCAAGGAATTCGGTGTGGAGATTGAGACCTTCGCTGCCATCGGTATCTCTGCTATGATGCACGGTTACATGGCCTTTAACGAAAAGGACGAGATTCTCGTTCCCTTCCGTACTTGGCGTAACACCAATACAGGCAAGGCCGCTGCTGAACTCTCCAGCCTCTTTAATTACAACATTCCACTTCGCTGGAGCATATCTCATCTTTATGAGTGCATTCTTGAAGACAATGAGCATGTAAAAGACATCAAGTTCCAGACCACATTAGCCGGTTACATTCACTGGCAGTTGACCGGTGAAAAGGTTCTGGGTGTTGGCGATGCTTCTGGTATGATGCCAATCGATCCGGAAACCCAGGATTATAATGACTCCATGGTTGAAAAGTTCAACAAGTTGATTGCTCCGAAGAACTATCCCTGGAAACTGATGGACATCTTCCCCAAGGTGCTCGTGGCTGGTGAAAATGCAGGTTGCCTCACGGAAAAAGGTGCGAAATGCCTCGATCCTTCAGGTCATCTGAAGGCTGGTATTCCTTTCTGTCCTCCTGAGGGTGATGCCGGTACAGGTATGGTTGCCACGAATGCCGTGAAGCAGCGTACAGGTAATGTTTCTGCCGGTACTAGTTCTTTCTCTATGATTGTGTTAGAGAAAGACCTTTCCAAGCCTTATGAGCCTATTGATATCGTGACTACTCCCGACGGTTCTCTCGTGGCTATGGTACATTGCAACAACTGTACTTCCGACATTAATGCCTGGGTGAACATATTCAAGGAATATCAGGAGCTGATGGGCTTCCCAGTAGATATGAATGCCATTTACACCAAGCTTTTCAATGCTGCTCTTGAAGGCGATGCTGACTGCGGTGGTTTGATGGCTTATAACTATGTTTCCGGAGAACCCGTATGTGGAATGGCCGATGGTCGTCCTCTATTCGTACGCTCTGCCAACGACAAGTTCTCTTTGGCTAATTTCATGCGCGCACAACTTTATGGTGCTATCGGTGCCTTGAAGTTCGGTAATGACATTCTGCTTAAGGAAGAGAACGTACAGGTCGACCGTATCACGGGTCATGGAGGTTACTTCAAGACAAAGGGTGTAGGCCAGCGTATGCTTGCAGCCGCTCTTAACTCTCCTATTTCTGTGATGGAAACAGCAGGTGAAGGTGGTGCCTGGGGTATTGCCTTGCTCGCTTCTTTCGTTGTAAACAACGCCAAACAGCAGAATCTTGCAGACTGGCTCGATGAGAATGTCTTTGCCGGTAATGCAGGTGTTGAGATTGCTCCTACTGCAGAAGATGTAGCTGGCTTCAACGCTTACATTGAGAACTACAAGGCCGGTCTTGCTATTGAGCAGGCTGCCGTTGAGGCAAAGAAATAGTCTGGATAGATAGGGAACATACCCTATCTATCCGTATTATAAATAAAAAAACTTTCAACTACATGAAGAAGTTATTCATTATAACATTTTCAATTGCCGCTTTCATGCTGCCCTCACAGGCTGCTGAGCAGGCTAAGGCCACTATCCATGCAGATCAGGCTGGTGCAAAGATCAACAAGGAGATCTACGGACAATTCTCTGAACATCTCGGTTCATGTATCTATGGTGGACTATGGGTAGGTGAGAAATCTCAGATTCCTAACATCAACGGCTACAGAAAGGATGTTTTCGAAGCTCTGAAGGCCCTTAAAATTCCCGTACTTCGTTGGCCTGGCGGTTGCTTTGCCGACGATTATCATTGGATGGACGGTATTGGTCCGAAAGACCAGCGTCCTTCCCTCCGCAACAACAACTGGGGTGGAACCATTGAAGACAACTCATTTGGTACCCATGAATTTCTGAATCTCTGCGAAATGCTGGGCTGTGAACCCTATATCAGCGGAAACGTTGGTTCTGGCACGGTGAAGGAAATGGCCCAATGGGTAGAATACATGACAAGCGACGGTGACACGCCAATGGCTCGTCTTCGTCGCCAGAACGGTCGCGATAAGGCTTGGCACGTGAAATACTTCGGTATTGGCAACGAGGCTTGGGGCTGCGGTGGTAACATGACTCCAGAATACTATTCTGACGAGTACCGCAAGTTCAACACTTATCTTCGCGACCAGGGCAAGAACCGCCTCTATCGTATTGCATCAGGTGCTAGCGACTATGATTATAATTGGACAAAAGTGCTGATGGAAAAGATTGGCAACAGAATGCAAGGTATCAGTCTTCACTATTACACATGCACAGGCTGGAATGGCTCGAAGGGCTCTGCCATCAACTTTGATAACGACCAGTACTACTGGGCTCTGGGCAAATGTCTGGAGATTGAAGACGTGATTAAGAAGCACAAGGCTATCATGGACGAAAAAGACCCCAAGGGACGTGTAGGCCTGCTCGTTGATGAGTGGGGCACCTGGTGGGATGAAGAGCCTGGCACTATTCCTGGACATCTTTATCAGCAGAACGCTTTGCGCGACGCTTTCGTGGCAGCACTCTCGCTGAATGTTTTCCACAAATATACTGACCGCGTGAAGATGGCTAATATCGCACAGGTGGTGAACGTGCTCCAGTCTATGATTCTCACCGATCAAGAAGGTACGGGCCACATGGTGCTTACCCCAACCTATCACGTGTTCGAGATGTACACTCCGTTCCAGGAAGCCACCTATCTCCCAGTTGACCTTGAGACCGATATTATGCAAGTGAGCAAGGCTTACTTCAAGGAGAAGGAAGGCGCTCAGGACGCAGGTTATCGTCCCTGCCCGATGCTTTCAGCTTCTGCTGCAAAGACACAAGACGGTAGCATCGTATTCGCGCTGACAAACGTCAGTCTCGACAAGGACCAGACTATCAAAGTCAATATTGACGGATTCAATGCCAAGACGGTTAGCGGACGCATCCTTACTTCAAAGAATGCTGCCGACTATAACGATTTCCAGAATCCCAACAAGGTGGCTCCTGCCGAATACAAGGATGCAAAGCTAAAGAAAGGTGTTCTCACCGTGAAGATTCCTGCTAAATCGATAATAGTTTTAAATATTAAATAAAGATATGAACGACAACAAAATTATGAACCGCGCAGCAGACAACATCCGTATCCTTGCTGCCGCAATGGTTGAAAAAGCTAAGAGTGGTCATCCCGGTGGCGCTATGGGTGGTGCTGACTTCATCAACACCCTCTACAGCGAGTTCCTCGTTTACGATCCCGAGAATCCCAACTGGGAAGGACGCGACCGTTTCTTCCTCGATCCCGGTCACATGGCTCCCATGCTCTATGCTCAGCTCGCCCTCATCGGCAAGTATAGTCTGGAGGAACTCCAGCAACTCCGTCAGTGGGGTTCTCCCACACACGGCCACCCCGAGCACAATCTGCTCCGTGGCATAGAGAACACTTCCGGCCCTCTCGGACAGGGACATGCCTATGCCGTAGGTGCTGCCATCGCAGCCAACTTCCTGAAGGCTCGCTTCGGTGAGGTGATGGGACAGAACATCTATGCCTACATCTCAGACGGTGGCGTGGAGGAAGAGATTTCCCAGGGTGCCGGACGTATAGCCGGAACTCTCGGTCTCAGCAACCTCATCATGTTCTACGACGCCAACGCTATCCAGCTCTCTACGAAGGTGGAGGACGTAATGGACGAAGATACCGCCAAGAAGTACGAGTCTTGGGGATGGTACGTACAGAAGATCAACGGTAACGACGTTGACGAAATCCGTGCTGCCATCAAGAATGCACAGGCTGAGAAGGAGCGTCCATCGCTCATCATCGGTGCATGTATCATGGGTAAGGGTGCACGCAAGGCCGACGGCTCCAGCTATGAGGCTAACTGCGCCACACACGGTGCTCCTCTCGGTGGCGACAACTTCGTGCAGACCATGAAGAACCTCGGTGCTGATCCTGAGAATCCTTTCCAGATCTTCCCTGAAGTACAGGATATGTATGCAAAGCGAGCTGCTGAACTGAAGGAAATCTGCGCCCAGCGCTATGCTGCCAAGGCTGAATGGGCCAAGGCCAATCCCGAACTTGCCGCTCAGATGGAGCAGTGGTTCAAGGGCGAGGCTCCAAAGGTTGACTGGAGCAAGGTTGAACAGAAGGCCGGTGCCGCTACCCGTGGTGCAAGTGCTACCGTTCTCGGCGTACTCGCTGAGCAGGTGCCCAATATGATCTGCGCTTCTGCTGACCTGTCGAACTCAGATAAGACTGACGGCTTCCTGAAGAAGACTCACGCTTTCACAAAGGGCGACTTCAGCGGTGCATTCTTCCAGGCAGGTGTAGCTGAGCTCACCATGGCTTGCTGCTGCATCGGTATGGCTCTCCACGGAGGTGTCATCCCCGCTTGCGGAACCTTCTTTGTATTCTCCGACTATATGAAGCCTGCCGTTCGTATGGCTGCCTTGATGGAACTCCCCGTGAAGTTCATCTGGACTCACGATGCTTTCCGCGTTGGTGAGGATGGTCCTACCCACGAGCCTGTTGAGCAGGAAGCTCAGATTCGTCTGATGGAAAAACTGAAGAACCACAGCGGCAAGAATTCTATGCTCGTGCTTCGTCCTGCTGATGCTGAGGAAACAACAGTTTGCTGGCGTCTGGCCATGGAGAACACCACTACCCCATCGGCGCTCATCTTCTCTCGTCAGAACATTGAGATGCTTCCCGAAGGCAACGACTACAATCAGGCCGCTAAGGGTGCTTATGTAGTTGCCGGAAGTGATGAGGACTACGACGTAATCTTGCTGGCCAGCGGTTCTGAGGTATCTACCCTTGAGGCTGGTGCCAAGTTGCTGAAGGCCGACGGCATTAAGGTTCGCGTGGTGAGCGTTCCTTCTGAGGGTCTCTTCCGCAGTCAGTCGAAGGAGTATCAGCAGAGCGTTCTGCCTTCTGGCAAGAAGAAGTTCGGTATGACCGCTGGTCTGCCTGTAACGCTCGAAGGTCTTGTAGGCGCTGACGGTTGTGTTTGGGGTCTCGAAAGCTTCGGTTTCTCTGCTCCTTACAAGGTGCTTGATGAGAAGCTTGGCTATACTGGCCAAAATGTATATGAGCAGGTTAAAAAGCTTTTAGCATAATGGACGTAAAGTGTGTAGGAGTAGCCTGCGACCATGCAGGCTTTCCTTTGAAGCAGTTCGTACTGCAATATCTTGAAGAGAAAGGCTATCCCGTGAAGGATTACGGCACATGGAGCGACGCCTCCGTTGACTATCCCGACTACGGCCATGCCTTGGCCGAGGGTATCGAGAGCGGTGAAGTCTATCCCGGCATTGCCATCTGCGGCAGTGGTCAGGGCATCTCCATGACGCTTAATAAGCACCAAGGCGTTCGCGCCGGTGTATGCTGGGACCCTGAAATTGGCCAGCTGATTCGTCAGCACAACGATGCCAACGTGCTCGTGATGCCCGGTCGTTTCATCGACAACAACACGGCCCGTGCCATCATGGACAAGTTCTTCACGGTTCCCTTCGAAGGCGGTCGTCATCAGCGTCGCGTGGATAAGATTCCCGTACAGAAATAAATCTTTCGGATAATACATTTAATAGGAGACGGACACAACAATTGGTGTTTGTCTCCTATTTTTATTTACTGAAACTCCATTCAATTTACCTGAATGAAAGGGTCGTTGTCTAAATGGCATTTAAGCCTTGTTTCCACGCCATTCTTACGTCGCTTAAATGCCATAGAAGCAACGTTAAAATGCCATTTAAACAAATCACCCTTCGCCTACTCTGGAAATGAGATAAACGAAGGGTGAAAACAGATGATTCAGCTGAGATTACTTCTCAAGCAAGAGGTTCATCATCTCGCAGGCTGCCTTGGCAACTGAAGTGCCAGGACCGAAGATGGCAGCTACGCCAGCCTTGTAAAGGAAGTCGTAATCCTGAGCGGGAATCACACCACCTGCAATGACCATGATATCGTCACGGCCTAGTTTGTGGAGTTCCTGAATAAGCTGAGGAATCAACGTCTTATGACCTGCAGCCAGCGAAGAAGCACCCACAATGTGAACGTCGTTCTCCACGGCCTCACGAGCAGCCTCTTCCGGAGTCTGGAACAAAGGTCCCATATCCACATCGAAGCCACAGTCGGCATAACCCGTTGCCACTACCTTTGCGCCACGGTCGTGACCATCCTGTCCCATCTTGGCAACGAAGATACGCGGACGGCGACCTTCCTTCTTGGCAAACTCTTCTGTCAACTCACAAGCTTTCTCAAAGTCGGAGTCGTTCTTGCTTTCTGATGAATACACGCCTGAAATAGTTCTGATTACTGCCTTATAACGGCCTACGATTTCCTCGCAGGCATCACTAATCTCACCAAGAGTACAACGCAACTGGGCTGCCTTGACGGCCAAATCCAGCAGGTTGTTCTCCGACTTGCGGCCTTCCTTGAAGTCGCGCACGCACTCGGTAATCTTCTTCAATGCCTCCTGGCAAGCGGCCTCGTCGCGACTGCCACGTACTTCTGCCAGACTCTCTTCCTGCTGCTTGCGCACGGCTGTGTTGTCCACCTCAAGAATATCGATAGGATCTTCATGATCAAGACGATACTTGTTAGTACCTACGATGGTCTGAACACCTGAGTCGATACGAGCCTGAGTACGGGCAGCAGCTTCCTCGATACGCATCTTAGGAATACCGGTCTCAATAGCCTTGGCCATACCGCCGAGCTTCTCAATCTCCTGAATGTGTTCCCATGCCTTGTGAACGAGTTCATTCGTCAGGGTCTCCACATAGTATGAACCGGCCCATGGGTCGATGTGCTTGCACACCTTAGTCTCATTCTGAATGTAGATCTGCGTGTTACGTGCAATACGAGCAGAGAAGTCGGTAGGCAGAGCGATAGCCTCGTCAAGAGCATTCGTATGGAGTGACTGCGTGTGACCCAGCACAGCTGCCATAGCCTCAATACAAGTACGGCCTACATTGTTGAACGGGTCTTGCTCCGTGAGTGACCATCCTGAGGTCTGAGAGTGTGTACGAAGAGCCATTGACTTCGGGTTCTTGGCACCGAAGCTCTTGGTAATCTTTGCCCACAACAGACGACCGGCACGCATCTTGGCAATCTCCATAAAGTGGTTCATACCAATAGCCCAGAAGAATGAAAGACGAGGAGCGAAAGCATCAATATCAATACCAGCGTTGATACCCGTGCGCAGATAGTCCATACCGTCGGCAAGGGTGTAAGCCAGCTCGATATCGGCCGTAGCACCAGCTTCCTGCATGTGGTAACCCGAAATAGAAATCGAGTTGAACTTCGGCATGTTCTGCGAAGTGTATTCGAAGATATCAGCAATAATCTTCATGGAGAATGCGGGAGGATAGATATAGGTGTTACGCACCATGAACTCCTTCAGAATATCGTTCTGAATGGTTCCGGCCATCTCCTCGAGCTTGGCGCCCTGCTCCAGTCCGGCCACGATATAGAAGGCCAGAATGGGCAGCACGGCTCCGTTCATGGTCATCGAAACCGACATCTTGTTCAATGGAATACCCGAGAAGAGCACCTTCATGTTCTCTTCGTTACAGATACTCACACCAGCCTTACCCACATCACCCACTACACGAGCGTTATCGGGGTCGTAACCACGGTGTGTAGGAAGGTCGAATGCTACAGAAAGACCTTTCTGACCAGAAGCCAGGTTACGGCGATAGAATGCATTTGATTCCTCAGCGGTAGAGAATCCGGCATACTGACGGATGGTCCACGGACGGAAAGGATACATCATGCTATAAGGACCACGAAGATAAGGAGGAATACCAGCCGTGAAGTCGAGGTGTTCCATACCTTCCAAATCTTCTTTCGTATAAACAGGACGAACCTCGATATGCTCTGGAGTCTTCCAGTTGTATTCGATGTTATTGTCCTCAATCCACTTGGCACCGTCTTGGGCCTTGATGCCAGCGTATATATCTACATTATTAAATTGTTTACGCATAATTCAAGTCCTCCAATTTTAAATACCAAGTTTCTGATTATATTCCTTCATGGTCTCAAGCACGTTGCAACGCACATGAATGAAGTTCTCAATACCAGCAGCTTTCAGGTCTTCCATGCAAGCAGGAGCACCAGCTACCACGAACATGGCACGGCCGTCAAGATACTTGAAAGCAGGAATAGCATACTCAGCATACTCATCATCAGAAGAGCAGAGCACTACTACGTCAGCACCAGCCTTCAAAGCAGCGTCAACACCTTCTTCCACGGTCTTGAAGCCAAGGTTGTCCATCACCTTCCAACCAGCTGTTGCCAGGAAGTTGCAAGAGAACTGAGCGCGAGCCTGACGCATAGCCAAGTTACCGATGGTCAGCATGAATGCGGTAGGAACGCGGGTTTCCTCGGTGTGGATACGAAGACTCTCATAATCTGCGGCCAGACGGGAACTCTCAATAGCCTTGAAAGCAGCCTCATGATGAGCTTCCCCACAATGACAAGTCTTTGCCACTGGGCGCTTGCCTTCACTCTTTTCCGTGAAGTTCGGGAACTGGTTGGTACCCAGCAGGAACTCCTTGCGCTTGGCAGCATCGCCATGACGCTTCACATTCGTAGCGTTGATGTCGTCCTGAATGGTGCCTTTCTTCACGGCCTCCAGGAAGCCGCCTTCCTCTTCAACCTTCAGGAAAATCTTCCAGCCTTCAGTTGCGAGTGAATTGGTAAGTGTCTCAATAAAGTAAGAACCAGCACCTGGGTCAACCACTTTGTCGAAATGACTCTCCTCTTTGCAAAGCAACTGCTGGTTGCGGGCGATACGCTCTGAGAACTCGTTGGGAGCCTCATACGTCACATTAAACGGAGTAACCACGATAGAGTGAACACCACCTAAGGCTGCACTCATCGTCTCTGTCTGAGAACGAAGCAGGTTCACATAAGAGTCGAACAAAGTCTGGTTATAGGTTGATGTAATGGCATTTACGCACATCTTGCAAGCGCAGTCGCACTTGGGTTCATACTGCTTCACGATTTGTGCCCAAAGCAGACGGGCAGCGCGGAACTTAGCCAGTTCCATGAAGTAGTTCTCAGAGATACCCATGTTGAACTTGATGCTCTTGGCAGCCAGGTCAACATCCACACCAGCGTCCACAAGCTGCTGGAGATATTCATTACCCCAAGCCAGCGCGTAACCCAGTTCCTGCACGATGTAGGCACCTGCGTTATTAAGCGCAACGGTGTTTACCGAAATGCAACGGAAATTAGGATACTCCTTCATGGCTTCTACAAGCTGGGGAGCCAGAGCCAAAACAGGCTGCACGTCGCGACCCTTCATGACCATCTTCTTCATCGGGTCCCAATTGATGGAGCCTACGATCTTCTCCTTGTCGTAGCCCTGCTTCTCGAAATAAGCGGCGAGAATCTTAGCCAGTTCAAGCGAACAGCGCTGACAAGTCTTGAAGTTCACCTCCACAATGTCGCAGCGAATGTCCTTCAGCAAAGTCTCGATAAACTCAGCGCTGACGAGATCTCTTGGAATCTTGAATCCCAGGGAGTCAACGCCCTTGTTCAGAATGTCAAGAGCTTTTGCGTTGGCAGCTGAGGCATCATCGGCAAGAATGTTCTGACGAACATACCAGGCGTTGTCGTTCTTTTTGTTACCGCGGACAAACGGGAACTCGCCCGGCAGAGCGTCGGGTGTTTTCATTGTCAATAAGTCTTCGCGGCGATAGAAGGGCTGCAGGTTGAAGCCCTCATTGGTTCTCCACACGAGTCGTTTCTGGAAATCCGCACCCTTCAGGTCGACTTCAATCTTGTCGAGCCATTCTTGTCGGGTTGGCGCCTGAAACTCGGTGAAGAGTTTCTCTTTTTGTTGTGCCATAGTTGATTGTACTAAAATAAGTTTATTTAAAAGATATACCTTGCTAAATATTATTGTGCAAATATAGCATATTTTTTGAATACAAAAAAACAAATCGGGAAAAATAAATTTTTAAACGCAAAAAATCCAAAAACTTCTCATGTAAACACAAAATAATTGCACAAAAATTATTTTATGCGCAATAAATTGAGTAACTTTGCAACGATTTTCGGCGTTAGTATATTGACGATTTATGGATTGGTTTATAGAATTATTTCAGGCAACAGATTCAGTAGCGCATATCGTGCTTCTTTATTCCATTGTTATAGCTGTCGGCGTGCTCCTCGGAAAGATTAGAATCGGAGGCATTTCACTTGGCGTTACCTTTGTGCTTTTTGCGGGTATCGTAGCCGGTCACATCGGATTCACGGCTCCCGGCAACATATTGACATTCATCCAAGATTTCGGTCTTGTTCTCTTTGTCTTCATGATCGGTTTGCAGGTAGGTCCCGGTTTCTTCGAAAGTTTTGGAGCCTCGGGCATTAAGCTCAACGGACTTGCAGCCGCCGCTATTCTGCTCAACATTCTGGTAATGTTCGGGTGCTACTATATCTTCTTCGACACCAGCAATCCGAACAACCTTCCGATGATGGTGGGTACGCTCTATGGAGCCGTGACTAACACCCCGGGTCTTGGTGCTGCCAACGAAGCCCTAAGCACAGTTTTCGGCAGTAATGCTCCTCAGATTGCATCGGGTTATGCCTGTGCCTATCCGTTAGGTGTGGTGGGCATTATTGTGGCTACGATAGCCGTTCGCTATATCTGCCGGGTGAGTCTGGAAAAAGAGGAAGAAGACCTCATTCGTCTGGAAGGTGATAATGCAGCCGTGAAACCGCACAAGATGCACATTGAGGTGACGAATGCTTACCTCGAAGGAAAGACCCTGATGCAAGTTCATGCATTCCTGAACCGCGACTTTGTATGCTCCCGCTATCTGCACGACGGGCACGTGACTATTCCAAACCGCGACACTATTTTCCACATTGGCGACAAGGTTCGCGTGGTTTGTGCGGAAGCCGATGCTGAAGCCATCGTGGCCTTCTTGGGTCCGGAAATCGATATGGACTGGAAAGAGCAAGACCAGCCGATGGTGAGCAAGCGCGTGATTGTGACCCAGCCCTCTATCAACGGAAAGACGCTCGGACAGCTTCACCTTTCACGTATGCATGGTGTGAATGTAACCCGTGTAACCCGTCAGGGCATGGACATCTTCGCTTCCCCCACTCTGCCTTTGCAGGTAGGTGACCGCGTGATGGTTGTCGGACCTGAAGATGCTGTTAATAATGTGGCCAGTATGATGGGTAATTCCATCCGCCGGCTTGATACTCCAAACATCGCGACCATCTTCGTTGGTATTATTATAGGTATCATCTTTGGTTCCCTGCCCATCGCCATTCCGGGAATGCCCGTTCCCATGAAGCTTGGTATTGCAGGCGGCCCACTTATCATTGCCATTCTCATTGGCCGTTACGGCTATAAAATCCACTTGGTTACCTATACCACGACCTCGGCCAATATGATGCTTCGCGAGATAGGACTCGTGCTTTTCCTGGCAAGTGTGGGAATCAAGGCGGGTGCCGGATTCTGGGAAACGGTTGTTCAGGGCGACGGACTGCTGTTTGTCCTGACAGGTTTCATCATTACCGTTGTTCCCATTTTAATCGTAGGCCCCATTGCCCGCTTGAAATACAAGTTCAACTATTTCACCATCATGGGTATGCTGGCCGGTACTTATACCGATCCTCCAGCATTAGCGTATGCGAACTCCATCTGCTCGAAAGAGGCACCTGCCGTAGGCTATTCCACGGTTTATCCGCTATCGATGTTCCTGCGAATCCTGACGGCACAAATCATCGTGCTCTTCTTTTGCGGGGTATAGATAGTGCACAGAGGCACGGAGAATTATAAACAACAATCAATATAATACAATCAAAGTCTAATGAAAAAAATCTTTTTGGCGGCCTTTTTAATGGGAATCTCAACCATGATGTTTGCGCAGGGAGCGAAAAACATCAAGATCAATGAGGTTCTCACAGATAATAAGGCCAGCGTGCAAGATGAATTCGGACAGCATCTGCCTTGGGTGGAACTGGTAAATACATCTTTCTCCACTTACGACATCAGGGGAATGTATATTGCCACCGACCGCAAGGTGCTCGACCCATCATTGAATGCTCCCCAGCGTATTGCGCTCATGAGCATCATTCCCAATGGTGACGACCGCTCAGCCATGTCAGCCCGGGAGCATCTCGTTCTATTCATTAACTCAAACCCCGCAAAGGGATTCCTTCATCTCAATGCGAAATCTGTTCCCGGCAAGCCGCTTTGGATTGCCCTCTACGATGGTAACGCATCAAGGACGGATTCCTGCAATGGGACGTGAAGCCTGCAGAAGCCGTTACACCAGGTACCGGAAACTACATCGAAATCAATGAGAGCAAGATTGCCCGCCTGAAGCGCGACGACCCTCATGGCTTCGGTATTACGGTTCTCTCCATGGGCATTGTGTTCTTCTGTCTGGCTCTGCTCTACGTCTTCTTCCGCATCTTCGGAATGATCATTGTTCACCAGCGCGAACTGAAGAAGGCTGCCGAGGCTGCTGCCGCCGTGCAACCCGTGAAGGCTGTTGCCAAGACCACCGAGATAGCTGCTGAAGTGGCTCATAAGACAAACGTGGTACTGAAAGACGGAATTCAGTCAAAGGGTATTGACCGTGAGATTTACATGGCCGTGATTGCTATGGCCCTGAAGCAATATCAGGACGATGTGCACGATGTGGAAAGTGGTATTATCACCATCAAACCGCGTCAGACCATGTGGAACAAAGGGATTTGATAAAGGCAGAATAGTTTAGAATAATAATA
>CACZVX010000003.1 GCA_902784755.1 uncultured Prevotellaceae bacterium | reverse complement strand
AAATTCTATGGGCGGATAGACAGAGGCATCTATGGCTCCAGTAATCTTGAAATGGGTGAGCCAAATGTCTTTGTTCATACGGCCAATGCTGCTACCATTGTACGGCGCACCAATTTCAGCCATTTTTCCGTAACCACCAATATGGAGTCCTTTCAAATTGACGAGAATCTCTTGTCCTACAGGCATGTAGCCATTCAGACCATTCTGATTGACGGCTATGATGATGCCGCCTGTGGCGTCCTGGAGGGCTACCTGTTTATAGATGTTTCCTCCTATGTCATTACCTGTAATACGGCCCTTAATCTGAATGTCATCTTCAATCAGCTGATTGCCGCTGCTGGAAATCACCTTTGCATACTGACTCTTCAGTTCTGCAATCGTGATGACATTGGTCTCCTTGATATCATTGTTGCCGTAAGGAGGCGTGGTGAGGTCCGGTTCGTCCCAGTCCTTATTCATACAAGAAGCTAGCGTGGCACAAAGCAGGGCCATCATAAGATATTTGATCGATTTCATATTCTTTCAGTTTTAGAATTTGTAAGAGATGATGAGCATACCATTGATGCCATTCGCATAGAACTTCTTGGGGTTGTTCAAGAAAGAGTAGGTTCTGATTTTCTCACCCGTGGCATCCACGTCGCGGCGGCTCTGTTCGAATCCACCTGTACAGATACGGGTGTTATTCAGAAGGTTCGTGATCATCAGGTTGATAGAGAGCGATCCCTTGCTAAGATAGATGCTCCTTCCAATGCTGGCATCCAGCATGAATCCACCTCTGCCCGTAGCTTGTTCTGGACAAGTGCTAAGGTCGCGTGAACCATCACCAGAGAGACTCATGGGGAACTGGCTCATATAGCGAGTTACCGGTGTATAGCTCAGATAAATGCGGTCATAATAGTTACCGATAAGATCGAGGAACCAGCCACCGCCATGATAACTCAGGTCAATACTTCCAGCCGTGAGAGGAGTTCCGCTTTCACGCATGTCTTTGCTGACAACCACGTCGTCCTGGTACTTACCGTTGTTGGAGAGCATGTAGCGCACCTTGGCATTGTTCGTGTAGTAAGCATCACTGATGGTTCCAAGGGCCTTAATATTAAATGAGGAACTTACCTTGAAGTTCAGACCGAGCTCCAGACCGAAGTATTTCTTATTGATACCTGACATGGAAACGTAAGAGAAAGAGTTCTCGCTGTCATAGTAGAACATGCTGTACTCTGTGACGTTCTGCAGGTAGCTGTAGAAACCATTCAGATTGGCCTTCAACCAACTGCTTTGCAGCTGATAGCCCAATTCGAAGCTATAGACATCTTCATTCTTGAGGTTGTCCACGAAATCGTTGTTGATTTCAGGAGCCACGAAAGCCATCTTGGCTTCTGGAGCCTTCTTCTCGTAACCCAATCCATAGATAATGGTATTGCCGCGTCCGAGGTTAACGGAACCGCCAGTCTTGACTCCACCATCGAAGAATTTTGCTGTACCACTCTTTCCATAAGAGTTCTCGGGAGCCAAACCGTTGCGCATCTTACCGTCACGCTGCATGGCAACACCACCCAGGCGGGCAGAAACGTGATAGTGCAGGGGACCGAAGTTCTCCATATAAGTAGCCCAAAGGTTCGCCTTATTTACAAAGATGTTATAGTCGTAACCGAAACGGTCGCCTTCCTTGATAAGGGCATTGGGGTTGTTCATATCATACTGAACGGCATCTGACGACATGGAGTTGGTACCAACCAGATAGTAGTTGGTGTTGTGGAAGGAGTTGGCACCCAACAGGTCTTCCATCGTCTGATAGTGCAATGCCTTATTGGTTGCAACATTGAATCCGGCTGTAAGAGTGGACTTGTTGGTCAGCTGCTTCTTCAGAATAGATGCAAGACTGAAGGTTATCATGTCGTTGTGATAAGCCTGCTGATAATACATAGCCTCGCCTCCCTGTGCGTTTGCAGCCTTGTTGGCATAATAAAGCGCATTCCAGTTCAGCTGGCGGTTTGCCTCGGTACGCAGACGGTAATAAGAGGTTCTCCAGCTTTCAACAGCCTCCTGTGTATTGCCGTCATCATTTGGATCCCATACATTAAAATAATAACTGGGCATGTTGCTGTAATAATCGGGCTGTGGATTCGTGCTGTTGTTGTAGTTCAGCTTCGAACTGCTGTACATGGCATATTTCCCGAAAAGACTTGTCGTGATTTTGTCACTTTCATTAAGCTTCCAGTCCCATGTGAGCAAGGCTGAAGGAGCAAAGTCTTTTACAATACGCGAGTTACGCTTCTTGCCGTCCTGATAGCCCCAGTAGGGGTTATAGTTGTTGTTATTGGCCAACCAGTACATTTCGTCTGTGGAAGCACCCTGAGTTGCGCGTTCCGTGGGATTACCCCAAGTAACGAGAGAAACGGAATGCGTTCCGTCGCCAATGACTTTCTCAATTCCGAAGAAATAAGAGAGCGCATTGTAGAATGTACCTTCTACCTGAGCTGTCTCCATATTTGCCCAACGGTAAGTGAGACTTGCACTCCAGGCCCATCCGGCATCATTCAGACCGCTGTTGTAAGTGTACATTCCTCGGAAGGTGTAGTTGCGGTTGGCTCCAGCCAGCGAGAGCCGATGGCCGGTGGCAAACTGGCTTGGCCGGAAGTTGTAGTTGTTGCTTCCACCCATGGCAGACATGGCGAAGTTGTTGTCTTCGAAAGGAAGAGAAGACTCCACCGTACGTGTCTGGTTGTTCAAACCACCAACGAGAGAATAACGGAACTGTCCGCTCTCAGCGTCATTTAGCGGATTTCCGTTAACATAAATCTGGTTGTATTTCTGGTTGAAAGCCCTGTAACGGAATCTAACAGGGCTGAACCTGTAGCCCACTTCGCTTGCATAAGCATTGGAGTTAGACCCTACAATCGTTACATTCTGCGAAGAGTTGTCGTCTTCGCCCAATTGCGCTTCCGTAAAGGTGAATGCCGATTCGCTGAGGATAGCGGCATCATTTTCTCCCGTCGGTTCTTTCACAGTTGTCTGTGCGATGGCAAACGGAGAATAACAGAGCGCGAGCATTACTAATAATAGCTTGTTATGCATAAGCCTATAGATTATTTAGATTAATTCGTAATATGTGGCAAAGATAATGTATTTTAATATATTTTCAAAATAAAATCGGACATTTATTTTGATTTGTCTGCAATTTACATTATCTTTGCCCTCATAAAAACCATAAACAATGAAGGAAATGAAAAATCTAAGACTACTAATCATTACAATCCTGTGCACGGTTTCCATAAATGCTATGGCACAGAAGAAATTCTCGGTTTATGGAGTTGGTTTTTACAACCAAGAGAATTTGTTCGATACTTGTCATGATATAGGCAAGCGTGACTTTGAATACCTTCCCACTGGGTCAAATCGTTGGAATGCCCGTAAGTACACCAGCAAATTGCGGAACATGTCCAGAGCTTTGGCAGATTTAGGAACTGACAAACTTCCTCAGGTGGGTTGCGCAGTTATTGGTTTGTCAGAGGTTGAAAACGCGAAGGCACTCGATGACCTGATTGCACAGAAGCCTTTGCGGGATCGCGGTTACAAGTATATTTTGGTAGAGGGTCCTGATATGCGTGGCGTGGACGTAGCTTTGCTCTATAACCCATCGCTGTTTACTCCAACGGATACTGCCTATCATTATTATTATAAGAAAGATATAGAGGGGGAAACAGAGGAAGAGGCTTTGGATGAACTGCGCCTGTCGCGTGAAGAAGAAGCTCTTGGAAACACGATTAGCTGGGATGATGTGGTGGTACCTGATCGGGCACCGAAGTTCCCTGGTGGCGTGACGAGACTTGTTGAATGGGTACGCGGAGCCATTCAGTATCCCGAAGCAGCACGTGCTGCCGAACTGGAAGGCCGTGTGATTGCGCAGTTTGTTATTGATAAGGATGGCAGTGTGCAGTCACCTAAGATTCTCAGTGGCGTTTCCCCAGAGATTGATGCCGAGGCTCTCCGTGTCCTCAGTGAGATGCCGAAATGGGAACCTGGTTTGAAGGATGGCGTTCCTGTACGCTCTAAATATACGATGCCTGTTTCTTTCTCTTTTGCAAAGGTAAACTTACCTTATAATGTTTCCCATACTCGTGGTTTCCTCACCGTTACCGGAAAGCTTGCAGGAGAAACCGTGACGATTATCGTCTGCCACTGGCCAAGTCGTTTCAGCGGTTCCGAGCGCCGTGAGTGGGCTGGACAGCAAGTATATAAGATTGTGGAAGATTTGCTAGCCACGAATCCAGAGAATAAGATATTTGTAATGGGTGACCTTAACGACGATCCCACTAATAAGAGTGTGACTGAGGGACTACATGGAAAGGCTGACATCAAGGATGTGAAGGAAGGTGATATGTATAATCCCTGGTATAACATTCTGGTCAAGGACGGTCAAGGCACGTTGGCTTATGGTGGTTCCTGGAATCTTTTCGACCAGATTCTGATGACGCCTAATCTGCTCAACTTCGACAATAGGAGAGACTATTCTACCCTGAAATATTGGACATGCCAGATTCATCGCCGCGATTATCTCTTCCAGACGGAAGGACGTTACAAGGGAAATCCTAAGCGTACCCACGCTGGTGGCGTATGGCTTGATGGCTATAGCGACCACTTACCAACGGTTGTTTATCTGGTGAAGGAACAGAAATGAAGTGTAGAATGTAGAGTGTAGAATGTAGAGTTATGATTACATTTTTGCACTTGTAATGACGAGTTAATTATTTAATAGAAATGGCTGTTATTGAGCAGCATCCTTTGAAACCTTTTACTCCCCAGCATGCACGACTGCTTATGCTGGGGAGTTTTCCGCCAGCCCGCAAACGTTGGTCGATGGATTTCTTTTATCCTAACTTTATCAACGACATGTGGCGAATTTACGGATTGTGCTTCTTTGAAGATAAGGATTATTTCGTGGATACGCAACAAAAGACGTTCCGTAAGGATTTGCTGGTGGAGTTTCTGACTCAAAAAGGTGTGGCGCTCTTTGATACGGCATCGGCTGTTGTACGCACTACGGGGACAGCGGCTGATAAGGATTTGGAAGTAGTTACTCCTACCAACCTCAATGCCTTGTTACAGATAATTCCTGAATGTCAGGCTGTGGTAGTAACAGGGCAGAAGGCAGCTGATGTCTTTTCTGCCCATTTTCAGATTGCTCAGCCTAAAGTGGGTGATTATACTGAGTTTGAATTCGAGGGCCGTCCGTTGCGTTTCTATCGGATGCCTAGCAGTTCCCGTGCCTATCCTATGAAAATAGAACGCAAAGCTGCGTTCTATTTACGTATGTTCCAAGAGATCGGGCTTCTTTAAAGGAAGCTTATCCCAAATGTTCCTTTTCGGTGATTGTCTCAATATATTTGCAGATGATTCCAATACCCTTCAGGTTTTCACCACCCTGTGGAATGATGATGTCAGCATATTTCTTGGTGGGCTCAATGAACTGCTCGTGCATCGGTTTCAGCACAGCGAGATAACGATTGAGAACCATATCCACCGTACGTCCACGCTCTACGACATCACGGAGGATGTTACGGATGAGCCGTTCATCAGAGTCGGTATCCACAAAGATTTTCAAATCCATCATGTTGCGAAGTTTGCGGTCCACGAGGGTCATGATGCCCTCTATGATAATCACCGGTTTGGGCTCCACGTGGACGGTTTCTTTCTGGCGGTTACTCTCCACGTAGCTGTAGGTGGGCTGCTCAATGGCTTCGCCATGCTTCAGTTGTGCTATCTGTTTATGGAGCAGTTGCCAGTCGAAAGCATTAGGATGGTCGAAGTTAATCTGACTGCGCTCTTCGGGTGTCATGCCCGTTGTGTCATTATAATAAGAATCAAGGGGAACCACAGCCACACAGTGTGGTGGCAGTGCTTCTACGATTTTCTTTACAACGGTGGTTTTTCCGGAGCCCGTTCCTCCTGCAATTCCAATGATAGTCATTACGATTTACTATTTGACAATTTATTATTTACAATTTAGCATCTCTATATAGGACTCTAAAAAGTAATCATAACTCTACACTCTACACTCTACACATCCTCTTCGCTTACAATGATAGCGTCTTCTGCCTCGGCCTTGCCGGCTGCTTGCTGGGCTGCCTGGATGCGGTCGTATTGCTTGCGGCATTGATGAATCTTGGTCGTATTTATACATTCAATAACGCCATAGACGATGAGTGCCCAACCGAGGATGCGGAATGGCATGGCGGCAAAGAGATCAGGCTTGACTATCATGAGAATACTTAGCACAAGGAGTAGTACTGGCATAATCCAGAAACCGAAGCCGATAGAGGCGAATCGGCGTGCCAAAGCCAGATTGAACATCATGTTAATGGCACCTAAAGCCAAAAGACCAGCAATGACATACATCATCCCATGTACAAAGTTGGTAGGCATCATAGCCAGGATAACACCAAGAATCATGCTACCTATACCCACTATGGGGAATGCCGGTAACAGAGAACGTTTGATGGTGTCTTCTGTGGGTGTTTCCATTTCACTGCCACGCATTTCCGACATGGCTTGCAACCGATCTGCAATATTGTTGGCACGCCGCTTTTCGGCGTAATACGCAATGACAGAAACCAAACCTGAAAGGAAAAAGAGTGCACCAAAGGCAACGGTTGTCCAATGTAGTAACTCATTACGGTACATCACAAGCAGATAGCCGAATACAACGGCCAACAAAGCACGGAATATGGAACTTTGTAATATTCTCATAATGTGGAATTTTGATGCAAAAATAATAAATCCCTCTGATAAATCCAATTATTTTCGTAATTTTATATAATTTTGCATCCGTATGACAACACTTTATCTTGTACGCCATGGTCAGACGGTGGATAATCTGAATCAGATCATGCAGGGGCAGACACAGGGAGAACTGACGGCTGAAGGCATCCTTCAGGCGCAGGATCTGGCTGCGAAAATGGCTGACACGCATATTGATTTCTTTGTCAGCAGCGACTTAAAGCGTTCGGTGGATACCTGTCAGATCATTGCGGGGACCCGAAAGGATGAAGTGGTGCAGACTGCTTTATTGCGAGAGCGTGACTGGGGTAGTTTTACGGGGCGATATATCCCAGACTTGAAAGATGAAGTCTGGCCTGATGATATTGAGAGTATTGAGGAACTAAAGTCACGTGCAAGACGTTTTCTTGATTTCATAAAAGAGCAGTATCAAGATAAGATTGTGCTGGCTGTGGGGCATGGTATCATCAACAAGGCTATACAGGCGGTCTATCACAAAAAAACCATGCGGGAGATTCCCCGCATGGCCAACGCTGAAGTTCGCGTTCTCAAATTATGACTCTCAATACACAATCTTAATTACCTTAATCCTATCATACATTGCTTTTTCGTGTTTCTATTGGAGTGTTTCTTATCTGCGTCCGCCGTGTCCGCCGCTGTGACCGCCTCCATGGCTGTGACTACCGCCGCCGAACGAACCACCACCTCTGTGTCCTCCGCTGCTGAACGAACCACTGCTTCTGTGGCTACCGCTGCTGAACGGACCTGAACTGCGGCTGGGAGCGCTGCTGCGACCTATTGAACTGCTACGGCTCATTGAACTACGGTTTGTAGAGAAAGAGTGGTTGGAAGATCTTGAACTGCGGTCAATCTCTAAACGGTTAGCCTGACGAGTGCTGCTCATGCGGTTGTAAACGCCGTCACTATTACCTCTGCTTCTCATTGTGCTGTTACCGCGGTTGAAACTTCCATTGCTACGGTTTCTTTCAATACTTCCGTTACTGCGGTTGATATCTCTGTTCCCGCGGTTGAAGCTGCCATTGCTGCGACTTCTGTCGATGCTTCTGTCACCGCGATTCATATTTCTGTCACTGCGGTTGAAACTTCCATTGCTACGGCCTCTTTCGATGCTCCTGTTGCCACGATTGTAATCCCTGTTGTTTGGGCTGAAGTTTCCGGAACGTCCGCGGAAGTCACCACGATCAAATCCGTTTCTCATACCGAAACCACGATGGTTGGTGGCAATACGATGGTCGCGACCGAAGGTGCGTCCGTGATACCATCCACGTCCTCCCACACGGTGCCAGGCATGGCCGCCGCGATAGGTGTACCAGAAGCTAGGACGACCGAAGTAGAAATAAGTGCGATGCGGATAACGGGCATAGATGCCGAAGTGCCAGTAGCCAGCGTCCCAGTAGAGAGGACGATAGAAATAGCTTGCTGCACAGAAGGCATTGTATTGCCAATCGAGCAGGATATAGCTCAGGTCAAGATTACGGCGAATCCAATAGTCTCCGTAGAGGTCAGCCTGTGATTCAACACCGAGCAAGTAGTCAAGGTTCACCTCGTAGGCGGCCTCATACTGGTCCTCCGTGAGGTTCAGCTCATAAGCCATTTTGTCAGTCAGGAACAAAGCCTGCTCGCGGGCCTGCTCGTAACTCATTGCCTGTGCTGAGATGGTCATTGATACCATTGCAATCAGCGTCATCATCAACTTCTTCATAATCGTATGGTTTAAAATGTTTATAATTCGTTTGATTCTTTATCTGGTGCAAAGATAAGTTGAAAAAGAAAACCTCCAAAAGGATTTTCCCTACTTCGTCGGGGATTTTCCCTATAATGTAATAATCTCCCTTTTTTATCGTTTATTTTATAGAATAAATTAAGGTGAGAATGAGAAAATACCTGTCATTCCTGATATTTTTGGGTGTAACTGCTGCCTATGGCCAATATCAAGGCGGACTAAAGCCCCTGAAGGGAATTGAATACAAAGCCGAGGCGCAAGTCAGTGTTTCCGACAACAAAACTCCGCTATGGCTTAACGCGAATAAATATGGGCTTTCATCGCTTGAGAAGACCAATGGATACGTACGTGCTGCCGCGATTCGTCCACTGGCTGTTGATTCGGCACGCCGTTGGGGTATCGGCTATGGACTTGATGTGGCCGGAGCCTATCATTATACAAGTAAGCCAATCGTTCAGCAAGCTTTTGTGGAAGGCCGCTGGTTGCATGGAACGCTCTCCATCGGTAGCAAGGAATATCCTATGGAACTGAAGAATAATCAGCTTTCCAGCGGTTCGCAGACATTAGGTATCAATGCCAGACCCGTACCACAGGTCCGTTTGGCGTTGCCAGATTATTGGACACTTCCCATCTTTAACGGTTGGGTTCATCTGAAGGGACATATTGCTTATGGAAAAACTACTGATGACAACTGGCAGGCTGATTTTACACAGAGAAATAAGAAATACACAGAAGATGTACTTTACCATTCCAAGGCCGGTTATCTGAAGATTGGCAATGAGGATGTCTTCTTCCCTCTTTCCGTAGAACTGGGCTTGGAAATGGCCTGCATGTTTGGTGGAACATCATGGCAAATGAAGGATGGTGTGATGACTCCTATTAAGTCACGCTCAAATCTGAAAGCTCTTTACCGTGCATTTATTCCCGGTGGTGGCGATGTTGTAGAGCAAGGCACGGCATGGATGAATGAAGAAGGTAACCATCTTGGCAGCTGGCTTATGCGAGTTAACTATGATACTGACACCTGGCGTTTCAGTGTTTATGCCGACAAGTATTTTGAGGACCATTCCTCTATGCTGCAGGTAGATTACGATGGCTATGGTGAAGGCGAAGAGTGGAATGTGAAGAAGAAACGCCGTTTCCTGGTTTATGATTTCAAGGATTGCCTTTTGGGGGGAGAATTGAATCTGAAATATGGCTCTTGGCTCCGTGACATCGTGTTTGAATATGTATATACTAAATACCAGAGCGGGCCAATCTATCATGATCATAATGCCACCATCCAAGACCATATCAGCGGACGTGATAATTTCTATAATCACTACATCACTTCAGGATGGCAACATTGGGGACAGGTAATGGGCAATCCGCTTTATCTCTCACCGATTTATAATGAAGATGGATTGATACAGGTAGAAAACAATCGTTTCATTGCTTTGCACCTGGGTGTTGATGGTAACATTCTGGAGAATCTTGGTTATAGGATTCTAGCTTCATGGCAGGACGGACTCGGTACTTATGGAAGTCCCTATGCCCATCGTCGTTATAATACTAGTTTCTTAGTAGAGGCCGACTATCACTTTACGCAACCCAAACTTCGTGGATGGAGTGTGAAGGGTGCTTATGCCATGGACTTCGGAAAGATTCGTGGCAATAATACCGGCTTCCAATTGACAATTACCAAAACAGGATTTTTAACAAGCAGACCAAGATGAAAAAGATAATCTCCCAATATCTCAAAGCAGAGAATAACCGTCATAATATTTCTCATTTTGCTTTTCCCTTCGGCCAGCGACCGTTGGTTCTCATTTTCTCATTTTTTCAATTTCTATTCGTCTTCTCGTTTTCCCAATTTCTCACGAGTTGCGAATTGGAGACCTCTCATAATGGGAATCTTGACGGTCAATGGCATCTGGTCAGTGTGGACACTCTTTCCACTGGCGGCGTAAAGGATATGTCAGATGATTTGGTATTCTGGGCCTTTCAGGTGAACATGATGGAAATCATCGATCATACCTATGGCGTACCTGAAATGTTTTTCCGCTTTAACCATACTGACGGAAAACTGATTGTGAATCAGCCATATCTTTCTAATCGTAAAGACGGAGATGAACCTTATGATGACCTGGTAACGTTGGGGAAGGTAGGAATAAACAGTTTGGAAGAAGCCTTTAACGTGGAGTCTCTTTCCAGTTCCAATATGATTCTCAATAACGGGGTATTCAGACTACGTTTTAAAAAGATGTAACTTTTCAAGCGTAATTAGGGCCTAATTACTCTTCAAAAATGACGAAAAAGCGAAGTGATTAGGCCCTAATTACAGGGCTTCCAATATAGAAGGGAAAGTGAAGGTTTACCTTCACTCGTAACAAGTTGATATAATGATATTTATGGATTCTGTGAAATCCTGATAGCGGTTGCGGAGAGTTTCTGTAATCAGAATTTCTTTCCGAAAACGATGTTGATAAAGGTCTTCAGCAAGATTTTAGCATCAAACCACCAGGAGCGGTGCTCCAGATAATAGAGATCCAACTCCAGTCGACGCAGCATTTTCTCCATCGTATCCGTGTAGCCATTGTAAAGTGTAGCATAAGAGGTTACACCAGGACGTATTTGAAAAAGATATCTGTAGCGGGGATCTCTGTCCATAATCTTTTCAATGAAATACTCGCGCTCCGGACGTGGGCCGATAAAGGCCATATCGCCTTTCACCACGTTCCACAACTGGGGAAGTTCGTCCAAATGATGGTCACGCAGGAATTTACCTACTTTTGTCATCCTGGTGTCGTTTTCATGCTGATAAAGTGCTGGTCCGTCTTTCTCTGCATCCATTCTCATGCTGCGGAATTTATAAATCATAAACGGCCGTCCAAATCGCCCTATACGCTCCTGCTTGAATATAGCGGGACCTCCATCTTCTCTTCTCACGGCAATATAACAAATCAGGAAAAGCGGCGAGAAAACGATAAGGGCGACAATAGCTACCACGAAATCCAAAGCTCGTTTCGTGTTTCGCTCAAATTCGTTCATGCCGTCTTTGATAAACGGAGTAGGTACTTCTGTATATGGACTCATTCGCAGAATAAGATTCGCTATCATATATTATAAACCTACAAAGTCATGAAATATTGTATTTCACAGAGGCAAAAATATGCATGAAAAATCCCTTTTTTTGCTATCTGATGTTTTCTAAAAACGTTATGCTCTGAGCATCAGCGTATTAGACAATAATAACAATGGGAAAGAATTTTTGCCACGATAAAAAAAAGAGAATGATTTGTGGAATGATCAGTTTTGCCACTTGTGAAGCTGCATCTTCACATATTTATATATATAAAGGGAGAAGAGAAACAACTTGTTGGAATATACGTTGTTTTTCTTCAAAGCCTTAGAACGATCCCTCAGACCAGCTTTCAGACTTCTTAAACCGCTTGAAGACATGCCTCCTGTTCGCATGGTAACGAAGTCAGCCTCAATGTATTTAGTCTTGATCTTATGAACAAAGATAAGCCGCAACAGGTTCTCAAAGTCAGCGGAGACAGGGAATTCCAGGTCAAAAGCTCCGTATTTCTCATAGATTGCCCGTTTGCAATAGAAAGCAGGGTGGGCAGGCATAAAACCGAAGCGCATCCAAATACGGCGGAATGGCTTCGAGGAATAGTAGCGTATGCTCTTCTGCAAGTCATCGGGATGTACATAATGGATGTCGCCATAAACTGCATCCAGGCTGTCATCCTTGCTCATGGTGTCAGCCACCTTATTTAATATATCATCAGCCGTATAGAAATCATCGCTGTTAAGGATTCCGATTACATCACCAGTTGCCATGGCGAAACCTTTATTCATGGCGTCGTAGATGCCTTCGTCCTTTTCAGATATCCATTTCATCTTGCCCTCAAACTGAGGCTCGTATCGTTTGATGATATCAATGGTCCCATCGGTAGAACAACCATCAACCACGATATACTCTATATCTTGGTATCCTTGACGTAACAAACTGCGGAATGTGTCTTCCACGGTTGATGCGCTGTTGTAGGTGGTTGTGATGATGGATATTTTCATTTGATTCTACGTTGTGGGCTGCAAAGATACAGAATATATTCGACTTTGCAAAATGTTAAGTGTAAACTTTTAGTTTTAAAGCTTTGTTCCATGTCCCTTAGAACTCTTTTTCAAAAGAGAATAATAGAGCCATCTCACCATCTTGTTATTTCTAACCATACTTCTAAGCTTGTATTCCCAAACCTTCAATTGAGACATGTCTTGTATATCAATGTTGTCGATATGGTATCCCATATAGGTGTTCAGCACGTGTTTTAACAATTCAGCATAGGGCTGATAGAACAGTCGGACACATGCTTCTGAAAGTTGGGCATCTTTGCTCTTGAGCGTTAGCTTTGTGCTTTCAACATCCACCTGCACGCCATGCATATGGAAGAACACAAATGGATATGTTATGCCTCGGAATGAAAGATGGTCGTCAGTATATTGGTAGCGATGCATATTCCAAGGTGCAATTCCTACGCCCAGATTCTTCACGACATAGATATTCTTCCATCTTTTAGGAAATTCGTCGAGATACTTCTGATCGCCAAATCGGTTGTCTTCAATTCTGGCATAGCACCATTCGATGCATCTGTCGCGCCACCATGTGAGAGCCTCGATTCCTTCCTGATCTTTGCGAAAAGTCATGTATTGTACACAATATCGTCCATAGGTATTCGCTGTCTTTTCATCTATACCTTGTTCGGTAATGGCCACAGAACTGCAGCCAATTTCTTCGAAAATGGTCTTAGGATCGGTAAGGAAGAAGAGGTCTGCATCAAGATAGGTGATTTCGTCCAGATTGTTTTTGGTCAGGAAATGGTAGATAACAGAAGGTCCGCATGTCCAACAATATTCTCCTTTTGACCGTGAGGGTTTTACAGCAAGAAGTTCAGGGGTTTCGAAATCGTCAACGAGTTCGACGGTCATGTGTTTGAAGCCTAATGCAATCAGCTTTCCATAACTTTCTTTGTCGAAAGCCATCACGTACAGGTGAAAATCGCATGTGACGTGTTCGAGGGAGAGATACAAGGCAATGCCTTTGTGAAGATAATATGAATCAAAAAGCGTACAGAAATTCATCATAAGCAAAAAGTGTTTATGGCATCTACAACCATAGAGGCATCTTCTTCACTGACCACCTGATTCATGGGAATAGAGAGTTCTTGTGCATGAATTTTTTCCGTGATGGGATATTTCCGGTCGTTCCAATCTTTGTAGCACTCTTGTTTATGAGGTGGGATAGGGTAGTGGATGAGGGTCTGAACACCTTTAGTATTCAGATGCTCCTGTAACTTATCGCGATATTCACAGAATATGGGAAACTGGTGATACACATTATTTTCATCCTTCAGTCTTGAAGGAAGCGTAATGAGAGGATTGCTGATATGCTCATAATAGAATGCAGCGAGCTTCTGTCGCCGCTGGTTGTCTTCATCGAGATATTTCAGCTTTACATCGAGCACGGCAGCGTCAAGTTCTGACATGCGGCTGTTTATTCCCACATATTTGAAAACGTATTTCTTCTGGCTGCCGTAATTGGCGAGTGCGCGGATGGTTTCAGCTAGTTCGCGGTCATTGGTAGTTACCGCTCCAGCATCTCCAAAGGCTCCGAGGTTTTTCCCAGGATAAAAAGAGTGGGCTGCTGCATCCCCGAGAGCACCTGTTTTAATGCCATTCCAAGTGCAACCATGACTTTGTGCGCAGTCTTCCATCAGTTTAAGACCATGTGTTAGGCATATTTTTTTCAGCTTATCGTTGAAAGCAATGCGTCCATAGAGATGTACGGTCATGACACCTTTCGTCTTATGCGTGATAGCAGCTTCCACTTTGTCGATATCGAGTTCAAGGTTTTCCCATGTAGGTTCCACTAATACGGGAACAAGACGGTTGTCGGTGATAGCCAGAATAGTAGCAATATAGGTGTTAGCGGGTACGATGATTTCGTCGCCATCATTCATCACTCCCAGTTCCTTGTAACCACGGAGAATGAGTTTCAGTGCATCTAGTCCGTTTGCTACAGCTACACAATGGCTGGTGCCTATGTATTGGGCATAGTCTTTCTCAAAGGTCTGGTTTTCTTTTCCTTGAAGAAACCATCCCGATTCGATTACTCTTTTTGCTGCGGCCTCGTATTCTTCGCCATGCATCAAGGTGATGGCCTGCAGGTCTAACAGTTTTACCATATAATATTACTTCTTCTGTTCTTCAATATATTTCAGGAACTCATCGTAGTCCCGGATATAGTCGTCTTCCTGATAGCCTTCAGAAGCCAGTACCAAACAGATGCTTCCCGATGAGAAACCCTGTTCTGCAGCCCAAATCCCAGGTGGAACATGCAGACCGTAATAAGGACGATTCAAAAGTACAGTCCGTTTATTCACGCCATCATCAAGTGCCACTTCAAAACTGCCGCTGGCAGCAACGATAAACTGATGGCAATGACGGTGGGCATGGGCACCGCGGCTTTCGCCTCCGGGGATGTCGTAGGAGTAGAACACACGGTTGATGGAGAATGGCACATGGACATTCTGATAAACGTACGTCAGATTACCTTCTGGGTAATGAAATTTATTGAGCTCGTAGAGAGAGCAGTCGAAAACGCTGATCATTGTTGTTTCCTCCATGCTTTAAAATCATCATAGTCGAGAATATAGTCTGCTTCATCGTAATCTGTAGACGACAAGACTAAGGCCAGAGAGTTAGTAGAGAAATTGGTCATACAGCGCCATAAGCCTTTGGGAACGAAGAGCCCATAATAGGAACGATTCAGCGGGAATACAGATTTCTCAACGCCGTCGTCGATCTCCACATCAAAACTGCCGGAAAGAGCCACGATGAACTCGTCTGTCAGTTTGTAGGCATGGCCTCCTCGGTCCATACCTCCCGGCACGTCATAAATCCAATGTACACGCTTTATCTCAAAAGGGATGTTCTTGAACTGCTCTATGATAGAGAGGTTTCCGCGCGGATCTTCTATCTTGGGGAGTTGTATGATTTCTATCTTGTTCATATGAATTCTTTTGTAAATGCAAAGATAATGATTTTTCTATCCATGTTTTTCCCTCTTGATATTTAGGTCAAAACCTTGCGTAATACGTCTATTTGATAATGAGTGTTCCATTTATGATCAATCTCATCATATGCATGCTGACGAATGATTTCCCGATCATTTTCGTGATTTTTAAGCCAATTCTGAATCGTAGTTGTTAAGCTTTCCACGTTGTCACGATTAAAGAAATCACCTGTAATGCCTGGACGGATGGCTTCAAACTCAGGCATTTGATAAGGAAAATCGTCGTGAGTAATGACAGGACAACCAAAAGAGAGCGCATGGATAGCGGTGAGACCTACATTACCTGGAGACACACACAATGAAGCTTGATAAAATAGTTGACCAAGCACGGCATCATCATAGCAAGGGCCATAAAACCATATTTGTTCCTGAAGATTAAGTTTCTGAACTAATTGTTCCAGATTGACATGTTCATCATCTTTTCCGACCAGAATCAGATTAACTGGAGTTGAACTGTCATTGAGCTTTTTCACACTCTCAATGAGAATATCCAGACGTTTGCGCCTCTGTATTCTTCCACAATAGATAATCACAGGATGAGGATTACCGAAATGACTTTGATATAATTCTGTGTTATGTTGTTGCTCTCTAAGCGATTTGATATGGTCAGAATCTAGCGAATTGGCAATACAGAACATGTTTTGCTTGTTGATTCCTTGTTGAGTGAGAAGGTTTATGGCGTATTCATTGTAAACCAATAGCTTGTCAAACAATCGGAAGAAACAAAGTTTTATCATTCCTTTTATTTTTCCTTCACGACCATACCAGCCGTGGGTCCATGCTACAGTTTTCTTGCTGCTTAATTTGGCTAACAAAAGAATTAACCAATTTGATAGACAGAAGGGCTCGCCAGTGAGGATATAGTAGTCATATTTTTTGAATAATAATTTCATAGCTCCTTTCTGCCAATAGAATTTTGAGAAATAACTATTGTGGAGTGTCTTTTGGAAGCCTGTAAGTTGATGATAGTCGAATGTCTTGATGCTGTATTCAAGCCGGTCACCTAAATAGAAATCACAATCAAATGTTTTTCCCATGAGGTCATAGATGGGAAAATCATAGTGAGGACCTATGTTTATAATACAACAAATATGAGGTTTTGTTTGGGACATTGTTTATAAAGAATGTTACGATATGGCAGTCTTTATTGCATCTAAGAAGCCGTGTCCGTATTTCAAGTCAGGCTCCACGTAGTTACCCTCTCCCCACTCATTCCATGAACGCAGGAAGAGTATTCGGTGCTCATAGGTTTTCTTTTCTATAACTTTTAGGGCTTGCTCTATATGAGATCTGAAATTCTCTGGAGAAGCATTTACATAGACACCTTCGGAGTCGTTAGTTCTCGGTGTGCGGTCCCACCCGGGGAATAGGGTAGGATAAATATTTTCCCAGGTGTCCTCTGGAGCGAAAAAATGTTTTACAACCTTAGGATAATCATATTTAAGGGTGGGCAAGAATGAAAGGTGCTCATGAAGCCTGTAGAGTAAAGCACGCTTATAAGTGCCTTTGACAATCATTTCTGCACGCGACTTTCCAAAAGAATTGATTCCATCAAATCCTAATGCAAGAATATCATTATACACTTTTGCACTACTCTTAATATCGGGAATGACACGTCCTTGTGCTACACCACCATCTGGTTTTCGGATGATGGTGTTAGTGGAATTGGCCATGGCTATGAAATAGAAGCCAGGTAACCCATGTTCGGATGCCAGTTGCTGCCATGTCTCCATGAAATCTTCCACATGTTCAAAACGGTATGGGTCGTATATGATAAAAAGGAGTTTTCCATCAACTTTGATGTAGCGATGATCACGAAAAGCTGGAAGAAGTGTCTTGAAATGCAAAATATGGTCTTCTTTGCCGAGATAAAGTTGCTGAAAGATGACTTCTTTCTTGATGCCTTTCAGCCACGAACCCGTGTCCCAGTCATGGTTCGCCCATGCCAGACAAAAGGGAAAGTCGGGTTTCCCAGATTCTACCACCTCGTTGAAGATGCGCTGCAGTACCTGTCGGCCGTTTCCAAACCAGTAATGCCAATAGCAGAATCCCTCAACGCCAGCTTCGCGAGCCATTTGGGCTTGTTGTTCCCGTATTTCTGGCAGGCGTAGGTCATAAAATCCCAAATCGGCAGGAATACGGGGCTGATAGTGCCCACGAAAAAGTGGACGTGCCTTTGCTACGTTTGTCCATTCGGTAAATCCTGGTCCCCAATATTTGTCATTTTCAGGTACAGGATGGAACTGTGGCAGGTAGTTGGCTATGATTCTTGCTTTCATCAGTTTTTTCTTTATTATATCAACGGAGGGGTGCTTTTATTATTATCTGAGATTGTTAATTTTGGCTTAGGATTAATCATTGCAAGCGGAAAATGAGCATATCGCCTCCTGATAGGGTGTAGGATTCTTTAACCGCTACCTCGGAGAGATTCTTGGTAACCTGTCTTACAGTATTTTTTGCTTTGATAAGTAACCTCATGGACTGCATATGATCTTTATTGACAATCAACATGTATTTGTGTCCATTTTTGTTCATGGTGGAGACGATGGCCCCTTTTCTTCCAATGACTTTCAGACTATTGATATTAAGAGGGGATGATTTGAGCTTTGAAGTCCCATTGGGAATTCTTAAAAGATGATTGACAGAAACAATTTCAGCTCCGTCAAATAACGGAAGTATACTGTGCAGTTCCTGATTCATCAATTTAACAAGCTCGTATGTTGAAGTTCTTTTCCCGTCAAGGCTAATAGGACCGTTGTGATAGTCGTATTCCTGATAAGGCTGAGGTGTCCAATAAGTAAAATATTGAATAGCCTTAGCACCATAGGCAAGATTAGAATAAATTTGAAGTCTCAGTGAGGCAAGATCAGGTTGCGGATAGTGATAATGGGGTGTACAGAGTACGAAGGCCCAGAAAGGCCTACCAGTTCTCAGGCTTTCCTGTCGGATGGATTCCAGGTTTCTATACCAAAAATCCCTTATGCCTGTCTTTAGTATGGGGTAATTGTCAAATGATATTTGTTCTGCTCCAATTGTAGATGCCTGTTGTAAATAACGGTTATAGACAGCACCGTTTCCTTCTTTGCCGGGAATCTCAACTCCGCAGTTGGGAAGAAGATTAATGTAACAAACAGCATTTTTGTCGAAGGAACGAATCTTTTGGAACAGTGTTTTTAGTTTGGGAAAGTCCTTCTCTGTAGGTTCGTCTTGTAAGGTATAGCCAAATAAGGCCTGGTGATTTTTCAATACAGGCGCAATTGCTTCAGGATGTTCATTTAAGATAGTACTGAAAATCAGCATTTTCACCTTCTGCTTCTGGGCAATGTCAAGAATAGCTTTTAGTTCATGGACGTCTTTATTTCCACAATAAGTGATACTGACGTCAAAACCAGCCTCTCTGAATTCCTTGAATCTGTCAGGTGTGCACTGGTCAACGGGTATGCCAGAGAAAGCAATGATGGGTATCTCAGCATTGACAGGAAATATGAAAAGTGAACAAATAAAAAAGAAGAGAAGTCTTTTCATTTATGATCCGAATATTGTTTTATGATTCTGGCAGGACATCCAGCAGCAACGCTTAATGGTGGAACGTCGTGTGTGACAACGCTGTTTGCTCCAATGATAGCCCCATTACCGATTGTAATACCTGGCATGATACAGACATTGTTGCCCAACCAGACATTATTGCCTATTGTCACAGCGCCTTGACTTATCACTGCTCTATCATGAGGGGAATTCATGAGTTGATTGATATCCGTAGTACCATGTGAATTGTCTGTAATAAACACATTAGTTCCAGTCAGCAGATTGTCTCCAATAGAAATGCTTTCTACTGCAGTGATATGTGCATTGCGACGAAACAGACAGTTGTTACCGATAGTTATAAGTATTTTGTGGCTGTCTTTTTCCCATGCCGTCAGTTGCAGTCCAGGTTCAAATATATCGTTTTCCCCAATGCTTATAGATTGTTCTCCTAATAAATGGTGAGGATGATACATAAAAAAAGAACCTTTACCTATTTTTGCGAAACGCCTACTGATATAGCCAGTGTATGTCTTGTCACGTGCTGCTGTGAAGAACTTTCCAATGGAGTAAGGAAAAAAATATGAAAGGAATTTCCCTACTGCGGTAAATATATTTATAAATAGTTTCTTCATATGTGAACACTATAAGTTGATTTTCTTTAATAGGGGTTTGAATATCATTTCTACAATCAGACTTCGTTCCTTTTTATTGATTCCAATCAGAAAAACTAACATTGAGATAACCAAAGGGATGATCAAAAAGATGAGGCAGAGCCTGAGGGTGGAACCATCCATATGGGAACGGATAAGGAAAGTAACCAATGTGGCTATTCCAAGTATGATTGTTCCTGGAATAATTAATGTACTAAAATAGTTTCGGATGGAGAATACTGGATAGAAGTGACGCAGACAGAGAAGACGAATGCCGTGGGCAACGATAGTAATGCCAATCATTGTAAGCAGCAAACTGAAAGCAGGCATTCCTAATTTAAACAATAACCATGTAAGAGGAAGGCAAAGCAGCATAAATCCTTCTACGGGTACATGATATTCTTTAACATGTCCTGATGCTTGCATAATGATTGTAATAGGATTATGCAAGACAAGACAAATCATATATACAATGATAAGCCGAGCAAAAAGTACAGTGTTTTCAGAGTGGTTACCTAACCATATTTGCAAAATGGTGTCCATTTCTGCAATCAAGGGTAAGGCAATAGCTATTAAAATATATAGCATAAGTTTGTTGGCCACTGTAAACAACTGGTTCAAATAATTATAACTTTTTTCGGCAAAAGCTTTAATCATTGGTGGGCGAAAAGCTAGAACAAGACTATTACATAGTGCATTGAAAGCATTATTAATCTGCAAGGCTATACCGAAAGCTGCGACGATAACAGGACCGAAAAAAATGTCGAGCAGAATCGTATTGCCTTGAATCATAGCCGTACTGGCAAGTGATCCGAAAAGTGTCCAACCGGAGAACGTTATGAGCTGACGATACAAACTTCTATCTTGAGGCTTGCGAAAATGACATTCTTTATAGCCACGGGCGATAATAGCATACATAAAAAAGACAAGAATCGAAGTAAGCGCCAATCCTCCTGAGTAAACAATAAGGTGGTCGGCCATCAATATGCTGATGCTCACAGCTGCACCTAATTTCAACAAGCATTCTGCTGTGGAGATAAGTGCATATGTTCCCATATCTTCGTGTGAGAAGATAGCTGCCATGAAAGGTATTTGCAATATAGAGAGCAAAAGTGTGATAATAGAGAACTGATAGGCCACATGAGCTGCCGGCATGCGTTCAAGTGGTATAACGAGCTGGGTGTCAACAAACCAAAGTCCCGCTGTTTCGAGGAAAATGAATAATCCAACAGACAAGGCCCCCATAATGACAATGCTAACAGAGAAGATGTCTTGTAATCGCTTTTGATCTTCTTGTCCAAGGGCATATGAGAAAAAGCGTTGAATAGCTAGGGCAAGTACACCACTGAACATATTTGTAGCTGTAACCACTCCTATTACAGTATTGAATATTCCATAATCTTCATCCCCAAGACCACGAAGCACCAAACGAACGGCATATAGATTGATTGCTGTAAGCACAATCATACGCACAAAGAGAACAATTGTGTTGTTCGCAATGTGCCTTGATTTGCTGTTTGTCGTATCGTTATTTGTTAACATGAACAATGATTTAATTGGCATCTCCACCACCCCAGAAAATATGAGTTCCTATCTCTGGTAAACTATAGTTAAGAAGAACGAAAGATACTGCAATCACAAAAAGGGCACCTACCCATTTCGGTTTTAAAGTGTACTGCAGTGTGGCATAGAGTATGATGTTGACTACAAAATATTGCATGGATACTCTTTGGGCAAAAACAGGAACAATAGATAACACAGGGAAAGCAAACATACCGATGGCACAGATCTTCATCATGATGGGGTAATATTTGTTGTTCTCAATGATAACATCCTGAAAAAACAGCAGATAATAGAAAAGCATAATCATGAACAAGTGAAGAGGGGCAAATATGTTAAGGTCTCCCTGCAAAATATTCCAGATAGCTCCATTTTGATAGGTTTCTATTCTCTCACCGATATACGGAATGTTTGATGACACGTTAAGTATAAGAGAACTACCTCCGAAATGGAGAAGGTAACCTACAGGTACACAAAGTCCCCAAAATATTTTCTGCCGTATGCTCATAGGCTTATTGGATAGGAAAAACAAAGGGATAAGCATAATGGCAGAATAGTGGAAGAATCCTCCCATGATAATCAATAGAAGTGCATAAAGTTTCTTACCTTCGGCCAAAGGTTTAATGGCTAAAAGCATAAAGGCAGAAAGAATAGACGTGCGTATTTCCATACAGTCATGATATTCAAAATAGTAACTAATGAACACAATGACGGGCATGAACCAGGAAACAGATAAATTCCTGAAGGCAATGAATTTCAGTGTTATGCCTAGAATGGCATATAACAGAAAAAGACCATGGACATCGTCTGTGAACAAATGCATGATGGAAGCCAATAGTGAAAACGAGAATTCCATCTCAACACCGTTATCAGCAGACATGTTGCTGTTGTAAATGTTTTCATAAACAAGTGAGTCTGCATCCACACCTATTTCTCTAAAACCGGCTACGAGAATGAGCGATAATCCAAGAAAGACATAGATGGGCAGTTTATATCTGCCCAAATATTTTTCCAGAAAAACAATTAAGCTGGTTATGATGAAAATAAGTATGACAATGACACCTTGCATCTAAGATCCTATTCTTTGATGATGATATCCTTAATCGCATAGATAGATATGGCAATAGTGGTAAGCAAAAGCATGGCAATGACGAAAAACATTCGTTTGGGGCCAGCTGGCCGGATAGGAACATTTGCTCCTTTGAGCATTGTGAAAGCAGGGGTGCGTTCCTGAACTTTTGCCTTGGCTGCCTGATATTGTGTGACCATGGCAGTATAGTTGTTGTATTTTAGCTGCATATCGTTCTCCAAATCATTCTGTTTGGCTCTGTAGCTTTCTAGAACAACCTCACTATTTGCATCTGCATAGCTGCCGTAAAGTCGACGGGCCTTTTCATAGTTAAGTTTGGCCTCGTCTCTCAATTTTCGGTAGTATTCCAAATCAGTTCGTGCCTTGTTGGTGCGGTATTCTGTTATAAAATCCTGAAGCTTGTTCCTCACAGAATCAGCAAGAGTTTTGCTGATGAGTGGGTCTTGAGATTCGGTGCTAATAGATATGACACCAGTCTTTTTGTCAACGTTTAATTTAATTTTATTTCGTATGGCACCAGCAATGTTGTCATCATTACGGGATAATCTATAAGGATCAAACCCAGTCCCACCTTTTTTCGCGTCTTTGTTCTCTTTGGGCGTAAATAAATTACTTACAAATGATTTGATTATATTCCACCATGGATATTTCTGATATTTTTTCAGATACTCATAATAATTGCACTTGATATTCCCATCTTGACTTTCAACATTAATCTTAAACAAATCCGTAACGAATTTGTTATCCTCCATCAAATTAGGATAAAGCAAAGGAGTGATCGCATCGGAGGTTTGCATTTCGCCAAAGTTGAAGCCTAACGTAGAAGCAATGTCTCCAAGAGTGCCGCCTGATAAGGGATTATCCATTTCGGGCGCCATTTTTGTATCTGCAGTATAGTAGCGTGGAATACTTAAGATATAAAAACATGATAAAATGAAAACGGCAGGAAGAATTTTCACAAACAGCATCTTCTTTGCCCATATCATTTTGATTATCGCCCCAATGTCGATAGTCATGGGTTCTTTGTTTTCACTCATAATGATAATCAGTTTATTTCAACACATTGGCAATAGTGGCAATCATCGTGGCAATGGACGCAGCACCCGTGCCGAGACTGATGGTTTCTGCAAGACTCATACGGGTACGTGACTTCTTAGGTACCACAATTTCACAACCAGGCTGAGGTTTAGCCCTATGGCTCACTTTAGCCACTTTTCCATTCATATAGATGATATATGAATTACGCTTTTTGGCCTCGCTGGAGAAACCACCGGCCTGATCAATATAGTAACTGGTACTCTTGCCTTTTTCGTAAGCAACGGTATTGGGATACATTACTTCACCGTTGATTTTTACCGTTCCGTTGTATTGAGGTACGATAATGCGGTCACCTTCACGGAGTACAATGTCTTCATCGCCGCCAGGATTCTCCAGGGCCTTGTCGAGTTCAATACCCACGTAATAAGTACTGCCAATGTCAAACTTCTGGAGTTCGGTTTGTGCAGTATTAATCTGGCTCAGAGCTGATGCGTTGTTACTGGTAGCGAGCTCTTTCAGACGATTATTTTCTGCTTCTTCACGCTGCTTTCTTAAAACGGCTTCCATGCGGATTCTTTCTGCTTCATTGATGAGGCGCTCCAAGCGGGCTCCTTTTACGTAAGCCAAATCATTCACGCCACCAGCTGCTTGGATAAGGTCGCTGAGGCGGGACTGACGTTTGGAGAGGGTGTAGGTTCCAGCAAACATTACCTCGCCACTGACTTCTACATTCTGCTGCTTATTGAAGCCAGGACTCTTACGTACATAGACTTCGTCGAATGGCTGAAGTTTGAAACCACCTTCACCATCAATAACAAATCCGTCTTTAAGCGCAAAGCTATAAGTATGAGCGATGACGGAATCGGTCGCTATCGCCTTTGGGTTGACGATTCGACGAGCTACGTCGACTTTCACTGTGGAAGCTGTCTGCTTGAGTCCGCCTGCCTGAAGCACAAAGTCTTCAAGTGTTTCATTTTCTGCATACTTATAGACACCTGGGTAGTTGACCTCGCCGTGGATAGTGATGGTTTGTTCCTCCATCATCTCTTGTTTGGTGGGGATGAACAATACATCATTGGGCTGTAAAGGCAGATCTGGTGCGTTACCATTCATGATGCTTTCCACGTCAACTGAAATCACTTCGAGTGTTCGGTCCGTTTTCATGCGGTGCATCACTGCATGAGCTGTGAAAGCTTCTTCTTTCAGTCCTTCAGCACTTTCCAAAAGTGTACGCACGCTGTTGATTTGTCCACCCACCTGATATTTGCCAGGACGGAAGACGGCTCCTTTCAGCTCCACCATATTGCTGAAGCGTTCGAGGATGGAATCTACACTCACGGAGTCCTGATCGGCCAGGTGGAATGAACTGAAATCGAATTCTTCAACGCTATGTACAGAATATTCACGTCCCGTCTTACGGATGAGGCGAACTTGTTTGGTGTAGGCATCTCCAGAGAAACCGCCTGCGTATTTGAGCAATGAAGCTACGCTCTCATTTTTCCGCATTTCGTAGTACATCGGACGTTTAACTTTACCTGTGATATTGACCAGACAGTCGTAAGGACCTACAACGATGACATCATTGTCAGCCAAGCGTACATTTCCTGTTAATTTCCCGTTAAGGATATAATCGTAGATGTCTACAACGGTCACCAGTTGGTTGTTGCGATATACCTTGATGTTACGGAGTGTACCCAGGTCATTGGTGCCACCTGCCATGTATAGGGCATGGAAAACCGTAGCAAAAGCAGAGAGGGTGTAAGTGCCTGGCATCTTGACCTCACCCATTACATTAACCATAATGGTGCGCGTCTGACCAACAGTAAGTTTAACCTGGCTACTTCTATAACGTGAGCCAAGGGTAGAACGCAAGTGGGCATTAGCCTGACTGACAGTCATACCGCTTACGTTGACAGGACCGTAACCTTCAATGGTGACAGTACCATCAGGTGATACGGTACTTTGTACAGTCTTTTGAGAAGCACCATAAATGTCAATGAACACAGCATCACCCGGTCCTAAACGATAGTTCTGAGGCGTGGCAATGTTCATGTTGGGCTCAAACGAAAGCTCCTTGTTGTTGAATATATCGCGTCCGAAGACTTTTTTCTTGTTTTTGTCACGTTCAGCAATCAACTGCTCCAGCATAGCTGTAGAATCGGGGATGAATCCGTTAATTTCCTGCTGCATCAGAAGCCAGTCGGCATTTGTATCGTCATAAATAATAGGACCAGATTGCTGATTGAGGTCCTTAATACGGTATTGTGGCTTATCAATCTGAGCATTCTGATAGTCTTCACGTCTCTTGCCGTTAGCTTGTCTTGAACGGTCTTCAATGTTCTGGGGGGTAGAAGAAATGTTCCCAAGTCCTTGGTTCTTCATCTCACGCTCAAACTTGCTGCGTACACGGCGAATTTGCTGGATATCCACTCCGCGCTGCATGAGTTGAATCCCGATCTGCTGGTTGGAAGTCCCGGAGGCATGTTCCTTGACAATATACTGCATAATCTGCTCATCTGTCATGTTTGACTGAGCAAAGACAGTCAGTGTGAAAAGTGCCATCAGGCATGATAATATAAAGTACCTTTTCATAATCTCATACATATTTAATATATAACCATAAAAGGCGTATTTTATTGCCAAAAGTGTGCAAAGGTAGTTATTTTTTTCGGTTTTCTCTTGCAGTCTCAGAAAAAAACACTATTTTTGCAAACTGAAACGTACTTGAAGGGGATGACTGGATTTGACAGCAGGCCGAGATGGTACGTAAGCACGCGGAGCGTTGGCTAGTGGCTCCTTAATCCTACGAGTCATCAAAATTTATCTGGCAACAACAACTATGCTCTCGCTGCCTAATCGAAGTACAGTAGATTACTGGCTTAATTCTGCCACTAGGTGACAGAACGAGACGTCGCTCAGATGCCCTTTTTCCGAGGCGTTCTGGTTTAGCGGCGCAGCAATATCGGGAATAGTCGGCGGTAGCCCCGTGCCGTGGATGAAATTTTAGGGGATAAGGCTGTGGTTGGTGGCCTGGGTCTTGCCGCAGCACGAAAATGAAGGCTAGGATAAGCGTGTAGAAAGCGTATGGTTTCCCTGTTTGGACGAGGGTTCAACTCCCTCCATCTCCACTAAGACTGACGGGCTCATCTCTTCGAAGGTGGGCTCCTTTTGGTTAACCTGGGCAGAAATGGAAGACGAAAATAAGCGATTCTGGAAGAAGGACGAGATGCTGTGGTTTGTGCTGCGCATTAAATGGGTTCCTGTAGAGCGGCTTGAGGAGTTGCTTAAGGATGAAGGTGTGGAGACTTTCATCCCTCGTCGTTATATGCTTAAGACCGACTCAAAGGGACGCAAACACCGTGTATTAAAGAATGTACTTCCGGAACTTGTTTTTGTCCACAACACTTACGAGTTTCTGCAGCCTTTCACTAAAAAAATGCAAGTTAAATGCGGACTTTCTGTTTTTTTCTGCAAGCAGCGTGCAGGTGATCACAACAGGGTTATGGTGGTGCCGAATCGTGAAATGACGCCTTTTATCAAAGCTGTGACAGAGATGGAAGAGCGTATTACTTATCTGCAGCCTGATGAATTGGAATTGAAGAAGGGTGACACCGTGAGAGTGCATGGCGGACCACTTGACGGGCAGATTGGAGAGGTGACGAGACTTAAAGGAAAGCGCAAGAAACAACTTGTGCTTCGACTGATGGACTTTACAGCTATTTCCGTTACTACCGTGGAACCAGAATTTGTTGAACTTGTTAATCCTGAAGAGATATGATACAGCCAATACTAGTTGTTCTGCTGACAGCCATAGCTCCTGTCGCTGTGTTAATGTGGTGGGTAAACAGGAAGGATAGTTCGCGTCCTGAACCTCCTATGATGTTGGCGAAAGGATTCTTTTTGGGTCTTCTCTCTGTATTCTTGTCATTGGGTTTTTCTCAAATCATATCAGGATTGGGGTTGAGTTTTATAGATAGCACATCGCTCGAAGGACAGGTGGCGGAGGCTTTCTTCGGTGCAGCTCTTCCTGAGGAAACGGCCAAATTGATTATGCTATGGCTATTCTTACGCAGGAATAAGTATTATGATGAGTATTTCGACGGCATTGTCTATGCAGCTTGCGTGGGCCTGGGTTTTGCAGGCTTTGAGAATATTTTTTATTTAGTTGGTGAGGAAGAGTGGCTGTCTGTGGGTATGGTACGCGCTTTTGTTTCAGTTCCTGGTCACTTGTGTTTTGCCGTGGCTATGGGTTATTTTTATTCTCGCTGCAAATTCGGTATGCGCCGTTCTACTTGGACCTATCTAGCTGTATGGCTGGTTCCGTTGCTGGCTCATTGGATTTTTGATGCGTTATTAATGGGAGCCAGTGTGGTAAGCGACACAATGAGTCTTCTGTTCATCATTGTGTTCAGTTTCTTCCTCCGTTTCCTCTATCAGCGTTCTATGCATCATATTAATGAGATGGAGGATATGTAGGTTGTCTCAAGGTCTAATCTTCCTCCTCTGTTAAGTCTTCCAGCTGCTGATCATCGGTTCGCGGGATGCGTTCGTCATCTTTAGCACCCAAAGCCACAATCTTGCGGGCAGGAGCAAGCATGTTCTGGCGACCGTTGAACATGTCGTCACAATCTTTATAGCGCTTTTCAACGGCTTCAATGCTCTTTCCCAGATCGGCATAACGCTTGCAGAATAGTCCCACACGTTTGATGAGAATCTCTGCGTTCTTGTAGACTTCTTCCTGATTTTGGGTTTGGTCGAATTGGGTCCAGGCCATTTTTATCATACGCAGAATGACCGTGAGGTTGAGTTCTCCAGCGATGCAAACATTTTTCTTAAGAGCCTCTGTCCATAAGGTGGGATCATGATGCATAGCAGCCTGGAAGGCACCTTCGAACGGAACAAACATAATGACAAAGTCAATGCCCGCATGTTGTTTGGGAAGATATTTGTTGTAGTTCTTTGCTGCCAGCTCATCCACATGTTTCCGAATGCTTTCAAGGTGCTGCTTCAAAGCAATGTCGCGTTCTACATCATCCTTGGCGTTAACGAAACGTTCATAGGCAGTCAAAGAAACTTTTGAATCAATGATGGCATCCCTCTGGTCTGGAAAGTGAAGAATAACATCAGGACGCATTCGCTGACCTGTGTCTTCATTCAATAAAGTGGCACCAGTATCACTTTTCATGGTTACTTGTTCCTCGTAGTCACGACCTTTGCGGAGGCCAGCATTGTCGAGGATGACACCCAGTACTTGTTCGCCCATTGAACCCTGAAACTGCGTGTTGTGGGTAAGGGCATTCGTCAGTCGCGTTGCCTCATTCCCGATTTCCTGTGCACGCTCCAACATGTTGCGTATCTGCTCTTTCACACTGGCTGTGTTTTCCTGGGCTTTATCGCGGGTGGTCTGGACAAGTTGATGCAGTTCAGCCAATTTCTCCTTAAGAGGATTCACCACACCTTCCATGGCTTTGGAGTTATTTTCCTCAAGTTCTGAAGAGCGTGTTTTCAGGAGCTGTTGTGTCACGTTGGTCATACGTTCCTGCATCATCTGCATTTGCTGTTGTAACTGTGTGTTCATCAGCTCTTTTTGTTCGCGGATACGCTCAGCAGACTGTTCTCTAAGTTCTTGAATGCGGAGATCAGCCTCCCGATTCTGCTCTTCTAGATGCTCCTGACTTTCCCGCTCAAGACGATCCATCTGCTGGAGGATGAGTTCAGCCTCTTTTGTTTTAGCGGAGAGGTCCATATTGAGTTGCTCACGCTCATGAAGAAGCTTGGTGAGCTTGCGGTTATAAATAATCCAGGTGATGATGGCACCCGTTAATAGTCCGATAATTGCCAATAAAATTTCCATGCTGCGAAATTACGAAAAAAAACTCAAAAAGATTGTGGTTTGTCGAAATTATTATGTAATTTTGTAGGCAAACAACTATCTATCAACTATTACACAAGGCAAAATGCTATGGAGAAGATAACACAAGAGAACTTCAACCAGAAATACCTGGACCGTATTGAAGTGAGACAGATAGACCATTTCGTTTGTAAGGAGATGGGCCGGCAGATACATCGCTACATTAAAGGGATGTCGGGTCGTAAATGTATCATGGAAAAATTTGAAGAGACCCTTTCCACTCTTTCAGAGCTTGAAAAAGAAGAGGCAATAGCCCGTTATATCGATCTTAATCGGAAATGTATCAGCGGATTGGATTTTAAGGTTGTGCTAGCCCGTGCCGTTGCAAACTATTGTGATACTTTTGATTATATGATGGCCTTTATCAATAATTCTGAGAAGATGCAGTTCTATCTGGACCGTATTCTCTCAAAATACATCCGATTCCATAAGGTTTTTGAGAAAGACGGAAAATTCGGTATCAAAGACCATGAGGGCGAGGTGCTGGTGAGTGCCAGTTATGATTTCCTGCGCACCTGCTATACTTATGTGGACGACTTGGTAACAATGCCTATCATAGCGCAAAAGAATGGAAAGATGGGACTTATTCTCCCTGACCGTCACGATACTGTTGTTGCAGATTTTATATATGATGACATCTCTTTGCGTGATGAATATCCCTACTTTGAAGCCAAAAAAGGAAGAAAAAGAATCCTTTTGGACGATAAGGGAGAAATAGTTTGAAAAAAATGAACGCCAGCTTGCAAGAATCATAATTATTATGTATCTTAGCAGCATTAAATATAATATTTATGGCAAACATACACAATAACTACTGCGTTATCCTGGCAGGGGGTAAGGGTAGAAGACTTTGGCCATGCAGCCGTGAAAAACATCCCAAACAGTTTCTTGATTTTTTTTCAACAGGACGTACGCTTTTACAAGCTACCTTTGATAGGATAACCAAGATTATCCCTCCTGAACGAGTCTTAATAAGTACAAATCAGGAATATGAACACTATGTTAAGGAACAACTTCCGGAACTTCCGGAAATTAACATATTGGCCGAACCCATTTTCCGCAACACCGCCCCGAGTGTATCATGGGCTTGCCATTGGGTTTATTCTACTGATCCAGATGCAAATCTTCTTGTTGTTCCCAGTGACCAGGCTGTATTTAAGGAAGAAGCTTTTCAATATAACATGTTGAAAGGACTTGAATTGGTGGAAAAACAGGATCATCTGCTTACAATGGGAGTGAAACCAACACGGCCTGAACCTGGTTACGGATATATACAATTAGGTGATAAAACGGATGATGAGGACGTGTGGAGAGTGAAGTCCTTCACAGAGAAACCTGATCGGGATTTTGCCAAGATGTTTATGGCCAGTGGAGAATTTCTATGGAATACCGGCATCTTTTTGGCAAATGTAAGATATCTGCGCTCGTGCATGTGGAAGGTTTTGCCAGTAGTTATCCGTCCACTTGAAGAAGAGGGTCGTAATTATACTCAAGAAGAAAGAAAAGCCTATATTCAGGAGCATTTCCCACTGTATCCAAATCTTTCCATTGATTATGGTATATTGGAAAAGAATGAGAATGTGTATGTGATGAAATGCGACTTTGGATGGGCTGACCTTGGAATGTGGCACAGCATATATGAAAGCTGGGCGAAAGGAGAAGGTGATAATGTGGTGATTGATTCGAAAGTATTGTTAGACGACAGTCGCGGAAACATCATAAAATTACCCGCTGACCACGTAGGCGTGATCAACGGGCTGGAAAATTATATCGTAGCTGAGAAGGATAATGTATTACTCATCTGCCGGAAAGAGGATTCCAGTGCACTTCTCCGTAAGTTTATCAGTGAGGTGCAAATCCGTTACGGTGATGAATTTATTTAGAACTCAGCACGAATCTTATCTGCAATTTCTTGGAATTCAGCTTGGCTGAGTTCCAGTTTTTTTCTGCGGAAGTCGACATCTGCTTCACTCTGCATGGGAATCAGATGGATATGGGCATGGGCCACTTCAAGACCAAGCACAACTTGTGCCACTTTCTTACATGGGAAGGCTTTCTTGATAGCTACGGCCACGCGCTTTGCAAACTGCTGATAGCGGCCGATTTCGTCGTCGTCCATATCGAAGATATAATCCACTTCGCGGCGGGGAATCACAAGTGTATGACCTTTTACCAACGGATTGATGTCAAGAAATGCATAAAACTCTTCGTTCTCTGCACATTTATAGCTGGGAATTTCACCAGCGGCAATTTTGCTGAAAATATCCATAGTTAAAGTTTCAAATTTCAGGTTTCTGGTTTTTATTTTGCATTAATAAGAAATGCTTTCAATGCGCAGTTTGATGGTGCCACGAGGAATCTTTACATCCACCTCGTCACCTACTTTGTGATTGAGGAGACCTTGGGCGATAGGTGTGCTGATGGAAATCTTGCCTTCGCGTAAATTGGCTTCACTCTCGCTTACAATGGTGTAAGTCATACGAGCCTTGTTAGCCATATTGGTCATCTCCACTTTTGACATAATCTGAACACTATCGGTGCTCAGACGGCTGGTATCGATAATCTTAGCCTCTGCCAGCGTCATTTTCATTTCAGCAATCTTCGCTTCCAGTTTTCCCTGTGCCTCTTTGGCGGCATCGTACTCAGCGTTCTCACTTAGATCACCCTTATCACGTGCTTCAGCGATGGCCGCCGAAGCTTTAGGGCGCTCTATGCTTTCTAATCTTTTCAGTTCGGCAACGAGTTTGTCGTAGCCATCTTGTGACATGTATGCCATATTATTTTGTTTTTAGTTATTATCAAAAGATGGGATAGAAAAAACGAAGAATTCCGACATCTTTTTCAATGTCGGAACTCTGTAGCTCATTTATTTATTATCCGAGTGCAAAGATAGATAGTTTTTTTTTAATGGCCAAGCGTTTTGTAAAAATTTTGCTGCGTCAGAATTGTTTTTCCAGAAAAAATTTGGCTATTTCACAGAAAAGCATTACTTTTGCAGCGCAAAATGCAAACATGGGGGATTAGCTCAGTTGGCTAGAGCGCTTGCATGGCATGCAAGAGGTCATCGGTTCGACCCCGATATTCTCCACAATCACGTTCTTTTAGGAACGTGATTTTTTTATTGTTTCTTTTTTATGTAATCTATCAGATTGGAAAAAAGATAATTCTGGCGTAGAATCGTTTCGTTGCCTGTAAGAATGAGTCGTTTGCGGGCACGAGTGAGTGCCACATTCAATTTGCGATCAATTACATGGCCATCTTCTATGATGCAATTTGCTGTCAGGAAATCAAGCTGATAAGGATTCTGGACGGTAAAGGAATAGATGATAATATCGCGCTGAGATCCCTGGTAGCGTTCTACGGTGTCAATACTGATATCAAGTAAGGCAGGGATTTCCAATTGTTCTATCTCTTTTCGGATAACAGCAATCTGATTACGATAGGGAACGATTACGCCCACTGTCTTCTGGCTGTTAAAGAGATGACCGTATCGTTTATAGATATGGTGTAATTGCTCACAAACGATATGGGCTTCATTTATGTTTACCTTATCGGAGAGTCCAATTTCTTTGCATGCTTCTGAAGGGATAAAGACCAGACGGGGTTCTGTGGATTCTTCTAGTTGATGGGGAAGGGGAACAGGAATCAGTTGTTCACGGCTATAGAACATTCGGTTTGGCCATTCTGCTATTTCGGGATGCATACGACCCTGTTTGCGAAGAATTCCGATGAAATCTTCACGGCCTTGTTTTCGCTCCCATTGGATAAGTCGTTCGAAGAGGGAGCGCCGACAGTCGGTGATTCCTATTTTCCAAAGGATCTGTTCTTCTACTTGTGCATCCCGTTCACTTTGCTGGACAACAGCTGGCAGTTGTTTGTGGTCTCCAATCAGAATGAAACGCCCGACGGTATTCTTCGAAAGTAGCCCGATGATGTTTGGCTCTAATATCTGACTTGCTTCATCGATAATGGCCAACGAGAAATTTTTGATAGCAAAGATGAATGGTCGCGCCTGAAGCATACTCGTAGTTCCCACCACAACACGTATGTTTTTTATATGAGCTTTAATATCGTCAAGTCTTGGTTTGTCACCAAAGGCGTAATCCAGCAGGTGGTTCTTAAAGCGTGGTTCACAACTGTATTCATTGCCTAATCGCAGATAATCGATGGCATTTTTTTCCAGCATGCTGCAAATTTCATCCACAGCACGGTTGGTATATGCCATCAGCAGCAGGGCGCTTCCTTCACGGGTCAGTTCCTCTTTTACTAAAAATTGCAAGGCCATACTGGTCTTGCCTGTTCCTGGAGGTCCCATCAACAGGAAATAGTCTTCAGCCTGCATAGCCTTTCTGATTACTTCATCGTAATCCTTGTGATAACTATGGGAGAGCGTTCTGGAGCTGTCTCTACAAGGCTCCCGTTGTCCTAATAGTAACGCCTTGCGATCCTCAGAGGCTGTGATAAATTCATAAAGTCCACGAATTGCTGCCGTGGTACTGCTGTCCGAGGATGCGTGTTCAATGGCATAAGTGGCCTGGATGTCCAAGTATTGAGGTTCGTTGAGGATTACCACAATACTGTCTGTGCGTATCTCTTCAAGGTTACCTTTATATAATATGCTCTTCCTGACATCGGGTTCTTCTCCTTCTGGATAGGTATAAAGATAAACCATATCACCCCGACGGAAATTAGGCAGAATATCTTTCTGCAGCATCTCCGTTGAACAACTGACGATCTTTTTGTCTGTCTTTTCTATTTTTAAAGAATGGATGATATTGCCTGTTTCTTCTTTTTCGGCTAATGGCATGTTCCATAAGTCGCTCATGCCAGAGGTGATACCCTCTTGTTGCCCTAATTTACTCACCCGTTGCTCTCGATAGACGAAAGTTAACATACGCTCAAAATATGCTTTCTCCAAGGGTTTTAAGGTATGGAGTGGGGCGGTAATTGCTTTTAGCTGAGGGAGTTTGTATTTAAGGAAAAGTGTGGATTCTGATTTTTTGACGTTAAGTGTCTCGGGTGTGAGTTCCGACAAGATACTGCTAAAGCCTTCTCTGGCAATCTTCAGGTCAGTGGCAACAATAAGATTCCGCATTTCAATAGCTTCATGGAACAAGCTTTGCAGGTAGTTTACGACTACCAATCCCTTTTGTGCAGGATATTTTGAGTAGAGTAACCGAAGATTTACGCGGTCGAATCCCAGATGGAAGTTTTGCTGAAGAACTCCATAATAGAGTAATAGCTGTACATAATGAGGTTCAAGCTGATAACTGCCGTGTTCGCCGGGAAATCCTGTCTGGATATTCCAGTTCTTTCCTGATTTCTGCTCCACCAGCAGTTTGAAATCTGAGGTCATTAAGTCAACGCGCCCGGAAATTCCTAACTGTTCACAGACAAATGATGGTTCCAGAATAGATTTTTCTCGACAAAATGCCTGTTTATCTTTAGCATCCTTTTCGTTAAATAAGATATTAACCGCTTGCTGAATATTCAAGGCTTGTTGTTGGGCTTCTTGTTTGAAGGTGCTTGGCACAAAATCACCACATGTGCTATATTCCAGCGCTTTTTCACGGAAATTCTGAATGATGGAGCTGCCAAGCGAAAGACCTTCCACTTTCTTGATAGTATCGTCGAGGATGTTTCCTGCAAGATTACCTAAAAGGATCGCTTGTGTGTTGGCTGAAGGTTTCAGCGTATTGACAAGATAATTAAGCGGGTGATGCCCATGTTGTTCAAAACAAGCGGCAATGCGAGAAATGTCTATCAAATAGTCAGGCTCTACAATAATCAGGTTATTTAATACATTCAGTTGCATTCCTTTTTGTAAGATGGACTGCAGGTATTGCAGATGAGTGGCTGAGTAATCGATAGATTGTGTATTCCCGTCTTCCGTATGAAGGAGAATCTCTGTGTCTGAGAAATCTTCCACGATACCCCGTCCGTGAAACTCATTTCTGGAGGAGAGATCTGACGAAAGATTCACAGGTGCAGGATAAGGACTCCCTACGCCATAAACCTTGCTGATGAAAAGCGCCAGGGCATGGATGTCCTGAATGGCTTGTTTCATGGAGATGGATTCTGCATGGTTACTATGGCGTCGCATCTCTTGAATGGCAATGCGGTAAGGAATGCTAATCTGGTGTTTCTTACAAAGATAGTCAACCTGTGCAAATAGGTTTCCAAAAGCCTGTTCCGTATTTCTGATGCCTTCATGGCAACAGAGAACCAGCGCCTTGTGAAGCGAAAAACAGAATGACTGACTACCAGAACTGTTTTTGTTTGATGATGTGTCTGCAGCAATCAGATGTGCCATCATCTCATCGCACATTCCGAACAGTTCTTCAGCCGTTACCCTTTGCTCGAAACTAATCATATCTGCAAACAGTCAGTTATTGTCCACCCAACCGTGAGAAAAATTCAATAATGTCTTCCCAGGTCTTGAATGTGTCGTCGCCGAAATGCAACTGGGTTCCCATGAAATCCTTACAAGGTATGGCATCAATCAGATAATCTCCCAGTAACAGATGGCGCTGGTTATTAAAAATAAGGTGTTCAAATGCGGGAACGGCTACTATGTCTTTTGTCCATTCCTGTACACCTTTTATATATTCAGAGTCATAAGTGGGAGAGGGTGCTATGATGAATAGGTTATAAGATTCTAATAGATACTTGAATGCCTTCATGGCAGAGGAGCGTTGCTGACTGCGTTCATCTCGGAGTGCATCGATGGAAATGTAGATCACAGGGCGTTCCGTTCCATTCTGTCGGTCATCAATCCAGCGTATCACGGGAATGACGGCTTCTGTGAACACGCGGTCATTCATTCGGTGTTCGCCATGAAACCAGATACCTTTTCTGTAATGTTCTGAAAAGAGCGGTTGGGTATGCACCAAGGGATCTTCATCGCCGAAAAGTCCCCACACCTTCTCCTCGTCATCCAGGCCCTTGAAACATTGTTCCTGCACGGCCCTGTATTCTTTCACCATGGTTTTTGTCATGATGAATTCCTGGACTCCGTCTTCCCTTGGATTCAGAAAAGTCTGGTGACCGATCATGCCGTGAGCCCCCATCGTGTCGGCTATCTGAAAGGCTGGGTTTACCAAAATCCGGTCTGTGCCCCGAAGTTGCTCGGCATACATACCTCCCATGGATGTGCCGACAATGAGGTCAGGTTTCTCTTCTTGTTGCTTCTGATGGAGCAGATGAATGGCTTCGTGCGGATCAATGGGTAAATCGAAGGCTACGACATGAGCTTCAGGCAGCATTTCGCGCAGTCTTGTCACAGTACCACTCCGTGCTGATGACGCGAAGCCATGCACGTACATGATTTTCTTCCCCTTCATCAGTTGGGGATATTGCTTGATATATGGATTTTCCATGCGTTACGCTAAATGAAAAAAGATAAATGAGAAAGCTATTATGCTTCTATTTTGCGATAACGAACACGTTTCGGTTCTTCACGCCCTAACCGACGCAGTTTGTTCTCTTCATATTCTGAGTAGCTGCCTTCAAAGAAGAATACGTTGGAGTCGCCCTCGAAGGCAAGGATATGTGTACAGATGCGGTCGAGGAACCAGCGGTCGTGACTAATCACTACGGCGCATCCGGCAAAGTCTTCCAGACCTTCCTCCAATGCCCGAAGTGTGTTCACGTCGATATCATTGGTAGGCTCGTCGAGCAACAGCACATTTCCTTCTTCCTTCAATGCAAGAGCCAGTTGCAGACGGTTACGTTCACCACCTGAAAGCACCCCACAGAGTTTCTGCTGGTCAACGCCTGCAAAATTGAAACGTGAGAGATAGGCTCGGGCATTTACATCACGGCCACCCATTCGTAGCATTTCATTACCGCCAGATATGACTTCATAGACCGACTTGTCGGGTTGTATGCTTGTATGCTGCTGATCCACGTAAGCCAGTTTTACCGTTTCTCCAACTTCGAACGTTCCGCTATCGGGCTTTTCCAGCCCCATTATCAGACGGAACAGGGTGGTTTTTCCAGCACCGTTAGGACCAATCACACCTACGATTCCATTAGGTGGCAGCATAAAGTTCAGATCGTCGAAAAGCAGTTTATCGCCAAATGCCTTCTTCACATGCTGTGCTTCAATTACCTTGTTGCCAAGTCGGGGACCATTCGGTATGAAGATTTCCAGTTTCTCTTCCTTTTCTTTCACGGTCTCGTTGAGCAGTCTGTCGTAACTGTTCAGACGCGCTTTACCCTTAGCTTGACGGGCTTTTGGGGCCATGCGCACCCATTCTAACTCACGCTGCAAAGTCTTCCGGCGCTTGCTTTCCTCTTTTTCTTCCTGAGCCAGCCGTTGTGTCTTTTGCTCCAGCCAACTGCTATAGTTTCCACGCCATGGAATACCCTCTCCGCGATCAAGCTCAAGAATCCATCCTGCCACGTGGTCGAGGAAGTAGCGGTCGTGAGTAACGGCAATCACGGTTCCTTCATACTGTTGCAGGTGTTGCTCCAGCCAGTCTATGCTTTCCGCATCAAGATGGTTGGTAGGCTCATCGAGCAGCAGTACATCCGGTTTCTGCAGCAACAGCCGGCACAAAGCCACACGGCGGCGCTCACCACCGCTCAGGTGTTCACACAACTGGTCTTCGGGCGGACAACGCAGCGCGTCCATGGCACGTTCCAGACGGCTGTCCAAATTCCAGGCATCCGTAGAATCGATGATATCCTGCAACTCAGCCTGACGGGCAAACAGTTTGTCCATCTTATCTGGATCTTCGTAATACTCGGGCAGTCCGAACTTTTGGTTGATTTCCTCATATTCCTTCAGCGTGTCTACTACGTGCTGAACACCTTCCTGAACAATTTCCTTAACGGTCTTTGACGGGTCTAACGGAGGATCCTGAGGCAGATACCCCACAGTATAGCCTGGTGAGAACACAACTTCCCCCATCGTAGGCTGCTCCAGACCGGCAATAATCTTCATCAGCGTGGATTTTCCCGCACCGTTCAGACCGATGATACCGATTTTCGCACCGTAGAAAAAAGAAAGGTAGATGTTCTTCAGCACCTGTTTCTGATTCTGCTGAATAATTTTGCTCACCCCCACCATGGAGAAGATGATTTTTTTGTCGTCGGTTGTTGCCATTGTGTATGAGATTTAGTGTATAGTGCAAAATTACAAAAAAACGTCCACATTCCAAAATTTTATTTGCACAATCCACACAAATAAATTATTTTTGCAACTGCGAATAAATACAATGACAATTATGAATACTCCTTTGGAAAAACGAAACCGGCTGTTGGGCGAGAAAATGGTGCGCAATCTGGAACGTCGTCATTTTGAAGCTTACTATTGTGATACATCTGCGGAAGCTGTTGATCATGTGTTGAAACTGATGCCTGAGGGTAGTTCTGTCACATGGGGCGGCTCAGCTACTATCCGTGACATGGGACTTACCAAGGCGCTTCATGAGGGCAATTATGCAGTAATCGACCGCGATTTGGTTACCACCAACGAAGAGAAGGTGGCGTGTTACCGCAAGGCCTTTTCCTGTGATTTCTATCTTTCCAGCGTGAATGCCATCAGCGAGGATGGTGTCATTGTGAATATCGATGGCAATGGAAATCGGGTCGCAGCCATATCATGGGGACCTCAGCGTGTTATCTTCGTAGTCGGATTAAATAAGGTGGCTCAGGATGTGCCGTCTGCGATTGCCCGTGCCCGTAGTACGGCGAGTCCTGTCAACGCGATGCGTTTCGATATCAACACACCTTGCCACAAAGACGGTATGTGTCATAACTGCAATTCAGAAGATAGTATTTGTAATATCTTTCAAATCCTCCGCAATTCACATCCTGCCCGTCGTCATGTAGTGGTACTCGTTGGTGAAGATTTGGGTTATTAAAACATGACTGAATGGCCAGACACGATTCTCTTGAATCCAACAGACTTGTAGTCTCGGTACTCGCGATGGTGTGCCTGGCTCACCTGTTGAACGACTTGTTGCAGTCGGTCATTCCTGCTGTCTATCCTATGCTGAAAGAAAGCTATGGACTGACCTTCTTGCAGATTGGCGCGATTACTTTGGTAACTAATCTCACGTCGAGTATTTTGCAACCAGTCGTTGGCTACTATTCCGATAAGCATCCTCATCCATTCCTGTTGGCCATTGGTATGGGAGGCACGTTTGCCGGTTTGTTGTTGCTTGCCTTTGCCGGCAATTTCCTGTTGATGCTGGTAGCGGTGGCATTAGCGGGTTTCGGATCAGCAGTACTTCATCCAGAGGCTTCCCGTGTCGCTCGAATGGCTTCTGGAAATTCGAAGGGATTGGCACAGTCGATTTTCCAGATAGGTGGAAACGTAGGGCGCTCGCTGGGGCCTATTGTCGTAGCGCTTGTAGTCGTAAGGTTGGGACAATGGAGTATCAGCCTCGTATCGCTTATAGCTTTCCTTGCTGTGATGGTACTTATCTGGGTAGGCCGGTGGTATCAGCAACAGTTGTTGAAAGGACAACAAGTCGGAAAGTCGAAATTTGATCAGGAGAATTCCACTTCGCTTACTCACCGTCAAGTTGTATGGGCATTGGTCGTGCTGCTCGTATTGATGTTCTCGAAAGACTTTTATCTGAGTAATTTGCAGAATTACTTTACTTTCTACCTGATTCACAAGTTCGGTATTTCCATTGAGGCGAGTCAATACTGTTTGTTCGCATTATTGTTCTCATCAGCTGTCGGACTGATTCTTGGAGGCAGGCTCGGTGATAAATATGGTCGTAAATACGTTATCTGGATCAGCATCCTTGGGGCTGCTCCTTTCGCCTTGCTTTTACCTTATTGTAATCTTACATGGACTATCGTGCTTGCGATTATTACAGGTATGATTATTTTCACCAGTACCTCTGCCATTCTTGTCTATGCCATGGATATTCTTCCTGGTAATGTAGGTATGATCAGCGGTGCCTTCTTTGGTCTTTCGTTTGGATTGGGTGGCATTGGTTCCGCGTTGTTTGGATGGATTGCAGACCTGCATAATATAGAATATGTATTCCAGTTAACGGCTTTCCTGCCTTTACTTGGCTTTGTTGCTTATTGGCTTCCCAAAGACAAAAAGAAAAGAAGTTTGCAGAAGGAGTGATTTGGCCTTGTTAATTGTTATAAATACCTATAATTTGTCCACAACCGAACATGATGTGTTGAAAATGTTGTATATTTGCACAAAGATTACCTCATAATTAGGAATAAAAATGAAGTTAGCAGAAGCACTAAGCATCCGAAAGGATTTGCAGAAACGTATCGAGCAGTTGAAAAGCCGACTCGAAAACACAGTAAAGGTACAGGAAGGTGAACAGCCTGCCGAGAATCCGGAAGACTTGCTGAAGGAACTCGACGGCTGCCTGAACCAGTTGGAGACCATGCTCTACCGCATCAATGCCACCAATATGCAGACAGTGGCAGACGGAAAGACGCTCACCATGCTGCTGGCAGAGCGTGAAGTGCTCACCATGCGCACGCAGACTTTGCGCTCAGTATTTGAACGGGCGTCGGCTTCTCAGGAAAGATATTCGCGTTCGGAAATCAAGATGGTGACAACTGTAGACGTGAAGAAATTGCGGGCACAGGTGGACCGCCTCTCCAGCGAGTTGCGACAAAAGGACGTGTATATTCAGAGCCTGAATTTCACGACTGACCTGGTGGAGGGCTGAGTCGCAGGAAATTTGGATGCAGCCTATGCTGGCAGGGCGAACTGAAACCCCTCTATGATGGTAACTGCTTCGGAACGGCAGTCGGGTTCGATTCCCACAACACTCACGTTTCAGGTTCAGCACGCCTTCATACGAAGTCACAGTTCATCTGTCATCGTTCACTACCAATCAGTTGACTGCTGCTTGGCTGCATCCCTTTTCATTAAACATATTCCCGTGCTATCTGTTGAAAGATCGTCAAAGTCTTCGTCCAAGGTCACGCTCCATGGAGACTGAGAGAAAGCCCATTTGGAAGGAGTGCAAGATCTATATCTCGGTAACATTTTAATCAAAATGGTCTGTACATAAAAATTGGGCAGAATGAACTGAAATATGAAGAGGCCTCTCTGAGTTTAAAAGAAAAAGTCCCGTAAATCAACGATTTACAGGACTTTGGGAGGGTGCCCGGTGGGACTCGAACCCACGACATTCAGAACCACAATCTGACGCTCTAACCAACTGAACTACGGGCACCATGTCGGTTTTGCGGGTGCAAAGATACGGCAATTATTTGAGATAGCCAAATAATTGCCGTAATTTTTTTGCCTGAAAGCTTAATTTCTTATTTAGCAGGAGTTGCGGGAGTAGCGGGAGCTTTCTGAGCTGGAGCAGCGTCTTTTGCAGGAGCTGCCTTCTGGTCACCACTCTGACTTGCACCAAAACCGGGAAGGGTGTTTGGATTTGTCTGCTGCTGTTCGGTAGCAACGTTCTCAAGAACACTCTCAGAAGTGCTGGCGGTGGGGGCTACATAAGCGCAAACAACGCTGAGCACAACCATGGCGGCAGCAAGTCCCCAAGTTGCCTTCTCGATGAAGTCGGTAGTCTTGCGGACACCCATAATCTGATTAGAAGATGAGAAGTTGGATGACAAACCGCCACCCTTAGACTCCTGAATGAGCACAATGCCAATCATCAGCAGTGCTGCCAGTACGATAAGAATTACGAAAAATGTGTACATTTCTTTACTTATTTATTATTACTATTTATAATCAATTTCTCCAAAAAACGGATTTGGTCTGCAAAGTAAACATTTTTTTTTGGATAATTCAAATTTAAACGCTTAATAATTTCCAAAGCCTTGGAATATCGGCCTTGTTTGATATAAATTCGCGCCAAAGTTTCGGTAAAATAGCCTTCATCGGAGCTATTTTCTTCATTTTTCTCGTTTTCGTCGAGAAGTGGTAAAAATTCAGGAACTTCTTTCAGCTCGAAATTTCCGCCTTCATTATTTATGAAATTATCTATCAAATTCTGTCCCTTCATCTGAGGTTGTTCTTCCTCTTTGAAGGCTTCCTCTTCACCCTCAATCTCTAACAGATAGGAAACGTAGTCAACAGCCGCATCGGCAGGTGTTGGCTTTCTTTTTTTCTTACTGTCTGCATCCTCAACGGGAATGGTTTCAAGGAACTGATCAATCAGGGTGACAGTTCGTGAACCTTCTTTATCCTGCGACTTTGTCTTGGGTTTCTGGGTCTGCTGAAGGTTGTTGCGAAGGCGGTAGTGAGCAGCTTCTACCAGATTGAAGATGACACGACGGTCGCTGATATAGATGGCAGCACGTCGGAGTTCTTCATCAAAGGTGGGGTCGTGGAGCAGATAGAGGTTCTGTAACAAAAGGAGACGGGCCGTCTGGAAATAGGGATACAGAGCCAGCAGGGAACGCAGGTCGTAGAGCGTTTCCTTGTCCATCTGTTCGGGGTGTTGTATCAGGTTCTGCAGGTCCATATGTTATTTTTAATAAGGATTACCAGTTGGCGACGGTGGCATTGAAGATCTGATCCACAATGTCTTCCGTCATTTCTGTGACAAGCTGCTCCTGCACCGAGTTCAGGCTCAGTCTTGAATCATAGCTCTTGGCGGATGAGAAAGAGCGTTCAAAGTCTTCCTCATGCTTCACGTTATTGGTAAAACGCACATTGACGGTCATCGTCAGTTCCACCAAGGCAGAACTACCTTCAGCCGATACCGACTTGTTACGCTGCTGATACTGCGATATTTCGCCTTCTATCTTGAGGTCGCCATTGCGCTTCACCTGCTGTAAACGGGTGTGGCTGGCGAATTCATCCTTCAGTTTGTTGTTGAAGATACCTGCCATCGGGCCCCAGACGTAGGAGGCACGGATGGGGAACTCCTCAATCTGTATGGTTTTCGTCTTGGAATAGTCGATGTTGGAGCCATTGAATCTGTAGCCCGCCTCAAATAATCCGAGGTTGAGCGTGCAGGCAGTAAAGGTGACGAGAATAATCATCGCCCCGACAATGACACTTATTTTCTTATTAATCGAGTCCATACTGTTTGATTCTTCTGTAAAGCGTGCGGTCAGAGATGCCCAGTTCCTGAGCTGCTTTCTTGCGATTACCGCCATTGCGCTCAAGTGCCTTTTCAATCATCTGGCGTCCGATGTCTTCCAGATTGAGAGTCTCAGGCTCCTTGATTTCCTCCGCAACAGCATCCTGAATGCCCATGGATGCAACCGACGAAACGCTTTCACCGTCAGCATTGCTATACACCGTAGGCATAGACTGTTGCTGCGTGGAACGCGCGATGATGCTGCTGTTCAGTTCGTTTGCATCATCCAACTGCTTGCGAAGTGCCCCGATTTCCCGTCGCATGTCTGCCAGGCTGTTGCGGGTGTCGTAAATCACTTTGAAGAGCATCTCACGCTCATTTTCGTAGGAGTGTTCACCCGTACCATTATTGATAGTGGCCAGCATGGTGCTTTCAGGATCCTGCGGAATGTAATGCAGCAGAGCTTCCGAATCTATCTCGCGCTGCTGAGAGAGAACCGACATCTGTTCGGTGATGTTCTTCAGTTGGCGCACGTTGCCAGGCCATTTGTATTTCAGCATCACGCGCTTGGCGTCTTCCGTCAGCGTAATCTTGGGCAAACGGTATTTCTCGGCCATCTGCAAGGCAAAAAGGCGGAACAGCAGAATGATGTCCTCGCCGCGTTCGCGAAGGGGTGGCATCTGGATGGGAATAGTGTTCAGACGATAGTAGAGGTCTTCACGGAAGCGTCCCTCGCTGATGGCTTTCTGCATATTGACATTGGTAGCAGCCACGATGCGCACGTCTGTCTTCATCACCTTTGTGCCGCCCACACGGATGTATTCACCTGTTTCCAGAACACGGAGGAGGCGCGCCTGTGTGGCTAAAGGCAGTTCTCCCACTTCATCGAGGAAGATAGTGCCTTTATTGGCAACGCCGAAATAGCCCTCGCTCTCACCGATTGCACCCGTGAAAGAACCCTTCTCATGACCAAAGAGTTCGCTGTCTATGGTACCTTCGGGAATAGAACCGCAGTTGATGGCGAAATATTTCTCGCGGCGACGGGGCGAATTATCGTGAATGACGCGGGGAATGATTTCCTTTCCCACACCACTTTCACCGACAATCAGTACACTCAAATCTGTAGGTGACACCTGTAGGGCGACATCCAGGGCTCGATTCAGTGCATCGCAGTTACCCACGATATTATAGCGCTGTTTAATTCTTTGCAGTTCAGTCGTATTCATAATTGGCTGACAAAATTACATATTATTTTTCAATTCTCTGCAATTTTGGCAGATTTTTTATTGATTTTAATTAAAACGAGGCCGATGGCCACCCATATCAATTCTCGTATGCGTACGATGAGGCCGACGAAGATACCAGCGGAGGCTGACATCTTAAGACCCGCCGTTGACATGAGGAAGCCTCCTTCACGACCGCCAAGCTGCAGCGGAATGAAGAAAAGCAAGTTAGCAAAGAGCGACGTGAAAGCCAGAATCATGATACAGTCGATGAAGTTGACGCTGGGCATCAGCACGAGCAGGCAGAACATGATTTCAAACGCAGACAAAATGCGGCAAGCCACTTCAAGCAGTACTGCGGAAAGGAAAGTACGCGGATTCTGCTTGTGGAGGTCGGCTATCTGACGGTCAATCGTATCGAGTTGTTCACGATTGCGCTCAATGAACCCGGTAGCCCATCGCCTGGCTCCAGGAATATGACTCAGAATGTTCATCATTCTGAAAGCCAGACCCTTGCGGTAACCTACATTGAAAAACCAAATGCCGAGGGCACAGAACACGAGGGTGGCACACAGCATCACACCAACGGCAAAATTGACAGGCCGTGTGAGTATATACAAAAAGACACCGACGAGCCAGAACCAGAAGTGGCTGAAGATGTGAGTCATCACATAGAGGATGACCGATGAGGAAGCACGGGAAGAACCAATCTTAGGCGTCAGTTCCATAATCCTGTAGGGTTCGCCGCCCATCAGCCCACCGGGGGTGGCATAGTTGAGGGCAAAACCCGAAATGGTGACTTTGTAAAGCCAGAAGAAACTGAAAGGTTTGGGGGTTGGTGAAGCCGTTTTCTCCTCGCTGCTTCTGATGATGATGTACCAGGCTGCCGTATTGAAAATATAGAGGAATCCCCATAAGAGGATGTCAGCGAAGAACCAGTAGCCAGCGCGCTGGAGTCCCTGCCACACCTCTTTGAAGTCGAGTTGTGTCACCATAATGATGAGCACCACGATGCCGAAAATGAAGAATCCGTTCTGATACTTCTTTTTCATTCGTCCTAATCTTTTTGTTCAGCCTTTTTTTCGTCCTTCTGTTCCGTTGGTTCCTTGGCTTTCGGAATGTTGAAACGCACTTTCTCGCTTTCGTCACGCTTCTCGTGATAGAGCTTCTTCAGCGGATTTTTCAGCGGCTCATCATAATTGACACGGTTGCGGCAGATGTCGATGGCCAGATAGATGGCGTGGCGCATGGAGCTCTCGTCGGCAATGCCTTTGCCCGCAATACTGAAACCAGCATCGTTGAGTGGAGCCGTCTGAATGATATCCTGTCCGGCGGCATAGCAGACGCCTTCACCGAGGTCGAGTGTCTTAAAAGGCGTCATTGCCTGTTCATCGTAGAGAGCCAGCACCCCATCAAAAGCCTCGAACTTTCCTTCGCCGAAGAAGGTGTTGGCAGGGTAGGGGCCAAAGATTTGAATCTTGTCCTCTTGAAGTTTCTCGATGACAGGCTTGATGAGTTGTGTCTCTTCATCTCCAGGCTGCGGATTAAGGGCGAGAATGGCAATGCGCGGATTGGAAATGCGGAAATCACGCCGGAGTGTCTGGTGCAGGAGGGAAGATTTCTCTTCCAGAAGTTCCTGCGTGATGGCTTTGGGCACGTCCTTAATAGGGAGTCCGCTGGTAGCCATGGCGATACGGAGACGGTCGTTGACGAGCATGGGAAGGGGAGCTGTGAAGTGCTTTTCCACAGTAGGAGCCGTAACGAGTACATCGAAAGCTTTCTTCTGATAGTCGTCCTTTGCCTTGATTAGGGCTTTCAGGGCAGCAGCATCCGATTCCTCCGTAGGTTTTCCGAATTCCACCTTCACTTCCTGTGGGAACGTGACGAGCATGTTCAGGCGTCCTTCCTTAGCATCCTGTGCATTGCCGATATTGGTGAATGGCACCTGCATCTGGAGGGCATTACGATGGAAAGCGGCTGTTTTCGGCGATCCGTAAATCACCGGCGTACAGAGCTCGAGCATCTCCTGCGCTTCAAAAGTTTTAAAAATCAGTTCATATCCGACACCGTTAGTGTCGCCGTGCGTGATAGCCACGCGAATCAATTTGTTGTCCATTGTAGGAATATTTTTATTTTCTAGGATTTCTGGGTTTTAGTGGGATTTGCCGGAATTCTCCGGAATGGTGGACAGAAGGGACTCTTCCAGGCGTTTGAGAACCGTTTCCTTGTCGCGGTCGGGGCCATAGACGAAGGCTTCATGCACTTCCACCCGTTGGAGTTGGGGGTTGTAATGGCTGTAACAGACGAAAGGACCGCCCATCATGTCGCCCTCCATTTCCCATTGGCCTGTTGTGCGGATGTCGCCATTCGCTGTCTTTTGGTGGACGATGGGCAGCCGGTGCTCTGTGGCCATGTACATCTGAGGCTCCTCTCCATGGATGTGAATGCCCAGCATGCTGTCGCGTTTTTGGATAATCACCGCCGTATCAAGTCCGGCAGCCGGATAACTGTAGTGGCAGACGTTGCGCATGACGGTCGTTCCATTGTCGGAAAGCCAGCGAAAATCCACCGTGTCTTTAGCTACTTTCATATTTGCGGTCAGGCTGTTATCGGCCTTCTCCGATGAAGGCGCTGAGGGTCCTTGTAACCGGTTGTAGAACCAGAGGATGCCCACGAGCAACAAAGCCAATAGCAATAGCCGTCCCCAGCGTTTCATAATCTGATTCCCTTTCTTTTCTCTGTGGTCAGGAGTCCGCAGGCAGCATAGATGTCCTGTCCGCGGGAAGCGCGGATGGTTGTAGTGATACCGTGCTTGTTGAGATAGTCACAGAACTTCTCCATGCGTTTCTCGTCAGCCCCCGGAAGATCCACATCGGGAATCTGATGGAAGCGGATGAGATTGACGCGCAGCTGACTGTCCCATTTGCCGCCGATGGCATTCTCGAGAGGCTGAAGCAGGTCCACGATGGCCTGTGCATGCTGAAGAGAGTCGTTAAGACCGCCAAACATGATGTATTCGAACGAGATGCGGCGCTGATGGGTGAAGTCTTGTTTCGCCAGAAGCGCAATAACCTCCTTGACAGGCATGGCCTTTTCGGCGGGCATCAGTTCTGCGCGCTGTTCGTGAAGAGGGGAGTGGAGCGAAATAGCCATGTGGCAGTCGCTCTCCTGCAGGAACCGTTCCAGTTTCTTGGGAATACCCACGGAACTTACCGTGATGCGCTTGGGACTCCATGCCCAACCCCAGGGAGCTGTCAGGATTTGCGTAGCACGAAGCACGGCATCCAGATTGTCCATTGGCTCGCCTTGTCCCATAAACACGATGTTCGTGAGTTTTTCCGCTTCCGGCAGGGCATAAACCTGATTCAGAATATCAGCAGCTGTAAGGTTTCCTTCAAATCCCTGTTTGCCCGTCTGGCAAAACAGACAGTTCATCTTGCAGCCCACTTGACACGAAACGCAGAGTGTGGCCCGCTCTCCATCAGGGATAAAGACCGTTTCTACGAAAAGTGTTTTGTTTGTTGCGACATTATCGCAACAAACGGAACTACAAAGAACGGGGAAAAGATACTTGACAGTTCCGTCCTTAGACCGCTGACAGTCAATGGGTTCCATGCATCCCACCACGTATTGGGAAGACAGCCGTTCACGGTTTGCCTTCGAGAGATTAGTCATCTCGTCGATGCTTCTGACGCGCTTCTCATAGAGCCATTTGGCAATCTGTCCGCCAGTAAAGGCAGGCATTCCAAGGCCCTTGACCGCTTCCCGCAGTTCATCGAGCGTCATTCCCAGCAGTGGTTTTTTCTCGTTCATCGGTGCAAAGTTACACATTTTTGTTGAATTTTGGACCAGGCGGAGTCTCTTTTTATTAATAAGGTGGTGAAATAAACTGACAATGCATTTCTGCAATCTGGAAGAAGGGCGAAATCTTAAAAGGCATCCGATGAAGGCTTAAGGAGCTAAAGGAAGCCCCTGAAAGTCTGAAAAAGGCAGTTTTTCTCCCCTTAAATGCATCGGAAGCAGGGTAAAAATGACGTGGAAGCGATGTAAGAATGCCGTAGAGACAATGTAAAAATGCCGTGGAAGCAAAATGGAAATTTGGCAATCATGTTCTGATAATAGATAAGTGGTTGATTATCAGTGGATTCTGAAAAACGTTTAAAAATCGGCTGTTTCCCGTCTCTTCTCCAATTGAAGAATTCCGCGTAAGTTTTAGAGGCTAAATTTGTATAAATAGTTTACAAAAGAAACGGAATCTTTTAGCATGTAAAACAAATAAAGCGGGTTTCATTTCACTTAATCGAAATTTTGTTGTATCTTTGCGAACATAAACAATAAAAGGTATGAGAGAAAAGATAGATTGCTTCTTGCCCTGTAAAAACCTCGCAGAAATGGAGTCAACCATTCAGCAGATGCGAGGTGCGAGAATGATTCATCATATTTTCCTGATGGTGAGCAAGGAAATGGCTGCCACGGAAGAGGCTCCCGCCAACTGCTCGTTTGTGGTTATCGACCGTGTGCAGTCGGAAGCTACCATCCGCGAGATTGAGCGGAAGGTGACGGCAGAATATGTGCTGCTCTACTTGAAAGACACGCCCTTGCTGTTGGGTCTTTACACCACGGTACGCATGATTCAGTGTGCTTCAGGAACCGATGCCGCCATGGTTTATGGCGATAGGTATGAAGAGAGGAGAGTATTTAAAGAGGAAAGAGGAGAGAGGAAAGAGGAGAGTGCGGAGATTATTCGAGTGCCTCATCCTGTGATTGACTATCAGCTGGGCAGCGTCCGCGATGATTTCGATTTCGGAAGTCTGCTGCTGATTCGTTCGTCGCTGCTTCATCAGTTTGCCCAAGAGATGCCCGACAACGGCTATCAGTATGCCGGACTCTATGCCCTTCGCCTTTATCTGAGCCGTCATGGCAGTCTGTTCCACCTGAATGAATATCTCTATACGGAGGAGGAAAGCGACCTTCGGGCGAGTGGTGTCAAGCAGTTTGATTACGTGAATCCCGCTAATCGTGAGGTGCAGATAGAGATGGAGAAGGCTGTCACGGTGCATCTGAAAGCTATTGGCGCACTTGTAGATACGAACAACTACATGAAACCCGACTTCAACGAACAGGAATTCGTTTACGAGGCCTCGGTGGTCATTCCGGTATTTAACCGCGAAAAAACCATTGCCGATGCCGTCAGAAGTGCCTTGGAACAGAAGACGAGTTTTCCCTATAATGTGATTGTCGTGGACAATCATTCCACCGACCGCACGTCGGAAATTCTCGAAAGCATAGAGGATGAGCGGCTGATTCATATCATTCCTGATCGTTATGATCTGGGCATTGGCGGCTGCTGGAACGTGGCCGTCCATGATGACCGTTGCGGACGCTTTGCCGTTCAGCTCGACAGCGATGATCTCTATTCGTCACCCTCGACCTTGCAGCAGATTGTCGAAGCTTTCCATAAGCAGAAAGCGGCCATGGTCATCGGCAGTTACCGCATGTGCGACTTTGACCTCAATACTTTGCCTCCAGGCTTAATCAGTCATAGCGAATGGACAATCGAAAATGGTCCGAATAACGCTCTTCGCATCAACGGGCTTGGAGCACCGCGTGCTTTCTTTACGCCGATACTCCGTCAGATTAAATTCCCCAACACGTCCTATGGTGAGGACTATGCTTTGGGGTTGGCTTTCAGTCGCAACTACCGCATCGGACGCATCTACGACGAACTCTACCTTTGCCGTCGTTGGGGTGGAAATAGTGATGCGGCACTTTCGGTGGAAAAGGTCAATGCGAACAATTTTTATAAGGATAAGTTGCGTACGATGGAGGTCATTGCCCGCCAGCGAATGGTAAGTGGGAAGGGCGATATGATGACTACCGACAGTCTCTCGCGTTTCTTCGTCCGTCAGCTTGAAACATGGGAAGACGCCCGATTGCATTTCCGCGATTTGAACTTAGTGGAGACGCGTGAGCTTCCGTTGGGTGAAACCACCCTTCGCGTGCAGTTCAATCCCGCCCGCATCTTCTCAACGGGGGCCAAGGTGGACAAGAAGACACTCGCGGAACGGCCCTGTTTCCTCTGTCAGCAGAACCGTCCTGAAATGCAGATGAAGAAGTCGGTGGACCATAAATTCGAACTTCTGGTGAATCCCTATCCGATTCTTCCTACCCACTATACCATTCCCCGTAAGGAGCATAAGCCACAGGAAATTCTGAGCCATTACAGCGAAATCCATAAACTGCTGGGCATCTATCCCGACTTGATGGTCTTCTACAACGGTCCCCATTGTGGTGCCAGTGCCCCTGACCATATGCATTTCCAGGCAGGAACCAGCGGTTTGCTGCCTCTACAGCAGCAATGGCAGCGCCTGAGCCGTAACTTGAAAGAAGTCTTCATGCTCAATGAGGATGAAGGCATCTACGACATTGTGGGCTATCCGGCTCCTGCTCTGCTCATCAAGAGCCGTACCCGCGGACATGACGAGGAACTCTTCGGGAAGGTTTACAGGGCTTTGCCGCAGACGGAACCTGAGCCGATGATGAATATCGTGAGCTGGCGTCAGAATGCTGACTTCCTCTCCGTGGTGTTCCTTCGCAAGCTGCATCGTCCTGCCTGCTACACGGCGGCAGGGGATGAGCAGATGCTTGTTTCACCGGGAGCCCTCGATATGTCAGGACTGATTATCACTCCCCGCAAGGAAGACTTTGAGCGGATGACCCCGGAGATAGCCGTTTCTATATTAAAAGAGGTGAGTCTTGGTGAAAAGGAAACCGCACAAGTGCTGGAAAAAATCCGTTGTCAGGATTCCTGTGAGAAGAAGGAACCCATCGTTCTGAAGCAGGAACCGACGGTTACGGTGGGCATCATCAGCGCCGAGAAGATAGTTTTCACCCTCAACAAGTCGTATATGGCTAAGGGTGAGAGCATTACCGGATTGCAGATGGTGGAATTCTCCGAGGGCGGCATTCTGTGGAATGGCAAGCTTTATCGTGAACTGAAATTCAGCCCCGAAAGCAAGGATTCGTCGTTCACCATTCAGGATGTCACCATTGGCGTGAACTTCCATTGGGAGCGCAAGGAGACACAAACCTTCCAGGGAATGCTCCGCCTGGTTGTGGAAGAGGATAAAGTGTGCGCTATCAATGAGTTACCCGTTGAATCCTATCTGACGAGTGTTATCTCAAGCGAGATGAGTGCCGCTTCCTCCTTGGAGTTCCTGAAAGCACATGCGGTCATCAGCCGTTCGTGGCTTTTGGCACAAATGGAGAAGCGCAAGCAACTGAGTGTGGGTGCCAACAATTTCTTCTCGTTCACGAAAAAGGACAATGAAATGATTCGCTGGTACGACCGCGAAGACCATACCATCTTTGATGTTTGTGCAGACGACCACTGCCAGCGCTATCAAGGCATTACAAAACAGTCAAACCAGCATGTGGAAGATGCCATCCGGGCTACCCGTGGCCAGATTCTGATGTATGGCGATGAGATTTGCGACACCCGTTTTTCCAAGTGTTGTGGTGGCGTCACGGAGGAGTTCCAGTATTGTTGGGAGGACACACCGAAGCCTTATTTGGTCAGTATCAAGGACCGTGCGGTAGGTATGGACACCGATTTCTGTGATACGAAAGACCCCGCCGTCCTGCGGCAGGTGCTCAATGACTACGATCAGGAAACGCACGATTTCTATCGCTGGACGGTGGAATATACGCAAGAAGAACTCCGCTCGCTGTTGGAGCGCAACCTGAAGATGGAATTCGGCGAAATCGTTTCATTGGAAGCCTTGGAACGTGGCAAGAGCGGACGCATCTGGAAACTGAAGATCGTGGGCACTAAGCGGCAGTTTACGATAGGCAAGGAACTTGAAATCCGCCGGGCTTTGAGTGAGACCCACCTGCTGAGTAGTGCCTTTGAAGTGAGGAGTGAGAAGTTTGTCAATGGTGTTCCTCAGAAGTTCATTCTTCATGGAAAGGGCTGGGGACACGGCGTCGGACTTTGCCAGATTGGTGCTGCCGTGATGGGAGAGCGTGGCTATGGCTACGACGAGATACTGCTTCACTATTACAAGAATGCTGAAATCAAGAAAATCTACAAATAAGAAATGAAACAACGAAATCCCTGGACTTGGGTCCCCACGCTTTATTTTGCGGAAGGTTTGCCTTATGTGGCTGTCATGACCATTTCGCTTGTCCTCTACAAACAGTTGGGATTGAGCAATGCCGAAATCACGTTCTACACCTCGTGGCTTTATCTGCCGTGGGTCATCAAGCCGTTGTGGAGTCCGTTTATCGATGTGGTGAAGACCAAACGTTGGTGGATTACGGGCATGCAGCTACTCATAGGAGCGGCTTTTGGAGGTGTGGCCTTCACGATTCCCACTTCTTTCTGGCTGCAGGGTTCCCTCTTCTTCTTCTGGGTAATGGCCTTCTCAAGTGCCACCCACGACATTGCCGCTGACGGTTTCTATATGTTAGGTCTTGATCAGCACCAGCAGGCATGGTTCGTAGGAATCCGCAGCACTTTCTATCGTTTGGCTACCATCTTCGGACAAGGCGTCCTCGTCATGATTGCCGGTAACCTGCAGGTGGTGTTCCGCAACACCATCCGCTACTCCTGGAGCCTGATGTTCTATGGCGTGGCAGGTCTTTTTATTGCCCTTTGGCTTTATCACAGTTATATTCTTCCCAAACCCAAAGATGACAAGGGAATGGAGAAACTCAATGACAGTAAGCTGATGAGTGAGCTGAAACATACGGTGGTGACTTTCTTTACCAAGATGCCTGTGAAGGAAGTGACCATCGCCATTCTTTTCATGCTGCTTTATCGTATGCCCGAAGGACTGTTGGCTAAAGTGTCTTCGCTGTTCCTCATTGACAGTCATGGAGCTGGTGGCTTAGGCCTTTCTCCGCAAGAATACGGACTTGTTCAGGGTACGGTGGGTATCATCGGACTAACGCTCGGCGGCATTCTCGGCGGCATAGCTGCAGGAAGAGACGGTCTGAAGAAATGGTTGTGGCCGATGGTCTTTGCCATCACCATTCCCGATTTCGTCTATGTATATATGAGCTATGCGCTGCCCGATAGTCTGCTGGTTGTCAATATCTGCGTGTTCTTTGAGCAGTTCGGCTATGGCTTCGGTTTCACGGCCTATATGCTCTACCTTATTTATTTCAGTCAGGGAGAGTATAAGACCAGTCATTACGCCCTTTGCACGGCTCTTATGGCCTTGTCGATGATGATTCCCGGACTCTTTGCCGGTGCCTTGCAGGAGGCAGTGGGCTACCGTTCGTTCTTCATTATTGTGATGATTTTCTGTGCGGTAACCTTCATCGTTTCGCGATTGGTGAAGATTGATCCTGAATTTGGAAAGAAACAAGAATAACAATCGTCTCTAAAAGCAAAGCGCCTCATCAATCGATGAAGCGCTTTGTTATTTCTGTATAGTCCTCAATGCGGCGGTCTCGGAGGAAAGGCCACCAGCGGCGTACTTGCTCGCATCGTTCCAAGTCGAGTTCCACCACTAATGATTCTTCTTCATCTTCAGAAGCGCGGTAGAAGAGTTCGCCCTGAGGTCCGGCTATAAAAGAAGAGCCCCAGAACTGTATGCCTGGTGTCTGGTTGCTGGGGTCGGGTTCGAATCCCACGCGGTTCACGGCAATTACCGGCAGACCGTTGGCAACGGCATGACCACGCATGACGGTTGTCCATGCTTCACGCTGGCGCTGTTGCTCTTCGGGTGTATCTTCGTCAGCATAGCCGATAGCCGTAGGATAAATGAGAATTTCTGCTCCTTGAAGTGCCATCAAGCGTGCTGCTTCGGGGTACCATTGGTCCCAGCAAACGAGTACGCCAAGTTTTCCGACGCTCGTTTCTATGGGATGGAAACCAAGGTCGCCGGGTGTGAAATAGAACTTCTCGTAGTAGGCAGGATCATCGGGGATATGCATCTTACGGTATTTGCCTGCAATCGTTCCGTCCTTCTCAATGACCACCGCTGTGTTGTGATAAAGTCCGGGAGCCCGTTTTTCGAAAAGAGAAGTAACGATGACAACTCCGAACTGCTTTGCCAGTTCTCCGTAGAATCCAGTAGAAGGACCGGGAATCGGTTCTGCGAGGTCAAAGTTGTTCACATCCTCCACCTGACAGAAATAGAGGGAGTTATGCAGTTCCTGGAGTACAATGAGTTGTGCCCCGCGCTTTGCCAGGTCTTCAATACCTTTTGCCAATCGCATCATATTGTCCGTGCGATCAGCTACATTGTGCTGTTGTAGTATACCTATTTTTAACGTTCTCATAATCTTATCACTTGTCATTTCTAGGAAATTGCATCGTACAGCAATGAATACTGCCGTGTTGTTTGATGATACTCCGACTGTCAATAGCTATCATTTCACGTTCAGGGAAGGCCTGTTGGATGATGCTGATAGCTTTGTTATCGACATCAGGTTGCTCATAAGTAGGCACCAACACAGCCTCGTTCAGAATCAGGAAGTTCGCATAGGTGGCGGGCAATTGTTCCCCGTCTTCATCATAAATAGGCAAGGGGAGTGGCAGTTCCAATAATCGGTAGGGCTTCCCGTCAAGCGTCCGCAAGTGCTGCAATTGTTCGTAAAGGAATTTCCGAACCGCTCCGTTACGCTCTTCCTCCAAGGGGGTGCTCGGAAGGAGGCTCCCATTATATAACAAGGTGTCATTGGGAGCAATACGCACCATCGTGTCAATATGTCCGTCAGTATCATCGCCGTCCATAGGCTCACAGTCGAGCCATACGACACGTTCTGCATGCAGACGGCGTTTCAGTTCCGCTTCTATTTCCTTTTCTGTAAGTGGTTGGTTACGGTGAGGAGCTAACAAACAGCACCGGGTTGTGAAAATGGTTCCCTTGCCATCGCTTTCAATGGAACCGCCTTCCAGCACGAAATCGAGATGATCTTCGTAGTTTTGGTTGTTGCTATAGCATGGCAACTTACTGAACAACTTTGCATTGATGGCATTATCCAGCTTTGCCTCGAATTTCTCTCCCCAACCATTGAAGCAGAAATCAAGCAGATGGTATTCTCTCTCCTCTCTTCTCTCTCCTCTCTCCTCTAATAAGGTAATAAACCCATGGTCACGTGCCCAAGTGTCGTTGGTCTCACACGCAAAGAAGGTGATGCGCTTCATCTGTGCATCGCTGATTCTGGAGGCAAGCAGTTCTTTCACCTCCTCTGGTTTTGGATGCACGATGAGCAAGTCCTCTCGGGCGCTGATGGCATTGGCCATCTCTACGTAGGTCTCCGTGATTTCGTTCAGTATCGGCTGCCAGTCGGTGTCTGCATGCGGCCATGTTAACTGAACAAAAGCCTGGGGCTCCCATTCTGCGGGCATTCTCCATTTATTCATGGTTGCAAAGTTACGTAAAATCGAGAGGAGAACAAAAAAAACTTGTTTATTTTTTATCCCGAGATGGAGTAACTTATGAAAAGTTACGTAAAAACGAGAGAAATGCAAAAGGAAAACTTGTTTTTCTTTTCATTTCCGAGTGTAAGTATCTTATGAAAAGTCACGTAAAATCAAGAACAGAACATTTCGAGTCCCTTGATAAGGGACGGCTATAATGCCGGTTTATGCCGAGAGATTCACTAAATGGTAAATTTTTTCTGTTCAATCTTTTGTTGTTTAGAAATAAAACTGTAATTTCGCAACCGATATGAAACAAATAAGATTATTCCTTACAGTAGCTTTAGCTGCCCTGTTCCTTTCATCTTGTGGCAATAAGAAACAAGATGCTGTGGAGCCTGCAGATGGCTTTTTGAATACGACTACCGACGAGTCGTCGGATGATTTTGCAAAGAAGAATCAACAGCAGTCCAAAACTACAGCGATGGAAATTCCTTCCAAGATGAAGGATACGCCTGAGCAGATTCTCCACCGTACGGGCTATACCGTGAGTTATAATTCCACGACAAAGATACCCAACTGGGTGGCTTGGCATTTAACCCGTGATCATGCATCGGGTTCTTCACAGCGTAATCAGGAAATGTTTCAGGAAGATCATCAGGTGAAGAATGGCCCTACAAACAGCGATTACTTCAATTCCGGTTTCGACCGCGGTCACATGTGCCCTGCCGGTGATAACAAGTGGAATAGGAAAGCCATGGAGGAGACGTTCTATTTCACCAATATGTGTCCCCAGGTGCATTCTTTGAATGCCGGAGGCTGGAACGATCTGGAGATTGCCTGCCGCAAATGGGCTAGAAAATACGGTGATGTCTATATCGTCTGTGGACCTGTTCCCCAGAAGACTCCTATCCGTACTATAGGCCGCAATAAGGTGTGGGTTCCCCGTGAGTTCTTCAAGGTGGTGCTTTGTCTGCGTGGTGAAGGCTCTCCTAAGGCTATTGGTTTCATTTATCCCAATGCTTCTGCATCCCATAAGATGTTCTCTTATGCCATGAGTGTGGACGAAGTAGAGCGTCGTACGGGCATAGATTTCTTCCCGCAGTTGGAAGATCGTACGGAAGACAGAATAGAAGCAGATCGCGGATACTTTTAATAATTCTTAATTATTCATTGCTCATTCCTCATTCTTCGTTAGAATTTCTTAACTTTGCACCCAAATATGCAGTAGCATGAAAATACGAGAAGTGGTTGATGCCCTTGAACGTTTCGCGCCTCTGCCCTTGCAGGAAGACTACGACAATGCCGGCTTGCAATTGGGATTGACAGACACGCAGGAAGTCTCAGGGGCATTGTTGTGTCTGGACGTGACCGAAGCTATAGTTGATGAGGCTGTGGCATTGGGTTGTAATCTCATTGTAAGTCATCATCCGCTCATCTTCCGTCCGTTGAAACATATCACGGACGAGAATCAGGTCCAGCGAACCGTACGTAAGGCTATATTAAATAATGTGGCGCTTGTTTCCATGCACACGAATCTCGATAATGCAGAGGGGGGTGTGAACTGGAAGATAGCTGAACATTTGGGTGCGGTTGTGGAAAGAGGAGAGAGAAGAGAGGAGAGAGGAGAGGGAATGGCTTCTTCAATGCCACTTTTTGCTGAGTTACCTGAGCCTATGGCTGCCGACGACTTCATCTTGATGCTGAAAAAGTGCTTTCATGTGGAATGCGTAATGGCTAATCAGCTGTTGCGTCGTCCCATCCGTAAGGTGGCTATCTGTGGTGGTGCCGGTTCCTTCTGTCTGGACGATGCTATCCGTGGAGGTGCTGATGCTTTCTTGACGGGAGAAATGGGCTATCACGAATACTTTGGTCATGAACAGGAGATTCAGATTGCCGTCATCGGTCATTATCAGAGTGAACAGTTCACCAGTGAGTTGCTGAAGGAAATCATCGAACGCGACTGTCCGGGTGTTCCATGCTACCTGACAAAGTTGAATACCAATCCGATACTTTACTTATAAAGGTAAAAAGGTAAAAATTAATAGAAAACAGTAATATTATACATTTAGATTATGGCAAAGAAAGATCCAACAGACTTGTCAGTTGAAGAGAAACTGAAGACACTTTACCAGTTACAGACAACTCTTTCAGGCATCGACGAGAAGCGCGCTCTCCGTGGAGAATTGCCTCTCGAGGTTCAGGACCTGGAGGATGAGATTGCAGGATTGACCACCCGAATGGAGAAAATCCAGGGTGAGATCAATGATTTCAAGACGGCTATCACCCAGAAGAAAGGTGAGATTGCCACTGCTGAGGCCAGCGTGGAGCGTTATAAGACGCAGCTCAATGATGTGAAGAACAACCGTGAGTACGACACGCTCTCCAAGGAGATTGAGTTCCAGGAGCTTGAGATTCAGCTCTGCCAGAAGAAGATCCGCGAGGCAAACGTTCGTATCGAGGAGCGTCAGGGCGACTTGGTACAGGCTCAGGAGATTATCGCTGATCGCCAGCAGGCACTTGACGAAAAGAAGAGTGAACTGGATGAGATTATGGATGAGACCCGTGCTGAAGAGGATCGCCTGAAGGAAAAGGCAAGAGATCTTGAACAGAGAATCGAGCCACGTCTGCTCACATCGTTCAAGCGCATCCGTAAGAATGCCCGTAACGGTTTGGGTATCGTTTATGTGCAGCGTGATGCCTGCGGTGGTTGCTTCAATAAGATTCCGCCACAGCGTCAGCTCGACATCAAGATTCACAAGAAGATTATTGTGTGCGAATATTGTGGACGTATCCTGATTGATCCGGAACTGGCAGGTGTTAAGATTGACAGGCCCGTTACGGAGGATAAGCCCAAGCGTAAGCGCGCCATCCGTAAGAAGAAGGAAGAAGACGCTGCTGAGGATTAATCCTCGGCAGTGCCTTGCCTATTACCGTGAAAACATTATATAAATTCTAATAATTATCAACTCAACAAAGATCTAAAATTATGAGTCAAACAAAACAAAATGGAAGTATCATCGCTATTGTCACGATGTTCTTCTTGTATGCAATGATCTCTTTCGTTACCAATCTTGGTGCACCTATCGGTGTGATTTGGAAGAATCAGCCTGAGATTGGTGGTTCCAATGTATTGGGAATCATGGGTAACTTCATGAACTTTTTTGCTTATCTGTTCATGGGTATCCCTGCCGGCAAAATGCTGACTAAAGTTGGTTATAAGAAAACAGCCCTTATTGGTATTGCCGTAGGTTTCTTCGGCGTACTTATACAGTATCTTTCTGGTTTCTCCAGCGGTATTCCCGGATTCTGCATCTATCTGCTGGGTGCCTTTATCAGCGGTTTCTCCGTATGTATCCTGAATACGGTGGTGAACCCCATGCTAAACTTGCTCGGTGGCGGTGGTAACCGCGGTAACCAACTTAATATGATTGGTGGTACGCTGAACTCACTTTCCGGTACGCTGACGCCTATGCTCGTGGGCGCGCTCATCGGTACGGTGACTGCCAGCACACAGATGGCCGACGTGAACCTCGTGATGTTCATCGCCATGGCCGTGTTTGCTGCTGCCTTCGTCATCCTCTCGTTCATTCCTATCAAGGACCCAGAGGCTGCACGTGTGACATCAGAGACGAAGTTCGAACATTCTCCTTGGTCGTTCCGTCATCTCAAACTGGGCGTCATCGCTATCTTCGTCTATGTAGGTGTTGAAGTAGGTATCCCTGGCGGACTGAACTTCTTCCTCTCCGACTCTGAGAGAGGTGCTGGCAGTATGTTCGCTGATGCTGCTACCATCGGTGGTGCCGTAGCTGCCATGTACTGGCTGCTGATGCTCATCGGACGTCTCTGCTCCAGCATTATTGCTGCCAAGGTGTCTGCACGCACATTGATGATGATCACTACCGCTGTTGCTATGATTCTGATCATCGCTGCTATGCTCACTCCCAAGAGTGTGACCGTCAGCATGCCATTGTTCAGAATCATGGAAGGCTCCTTCTCCTCCGTTGTCGTTCCGATGAGCGCCTTGCTGCTCGTACTCTGCGGATTATGTACGTCGGTGATGTGGACAAGTATCTTCAACCTCGCTACCGAGGGACTTGGCAAATACACAGCCCAGGCTTCTGGTATCTTCATGATGATGGTCGTAGGTGGTGGCGTATTGCCCGTCGTACAGAACTTCTTCGCCGACATCTTGGGTTACATGCCCAGCTATTTCGTTTATCTGCTGGCCGTGGCCTATATGTTCTACTATGCGCTGATTGGCTGCAAGAACGTGAACAAGGATATCCCCGTGGATTGATAGTTTATAGTTAATGGTTATTAGACCATAGACTGAACCGAAATAATAGGGAAGGGCCGCATTCCGATAACGGATGCGGCCTTTCTTTTTTGCAATACGATTCTGGCAGGCCGAAGAGAAGAATCTGGATACATTTTGTTTCGTTTTCATTTTCGGTTTTCTCCTTTTTGTATATCCGCCATAAAATCCGAACATTTTTCTGTGGGGAAACGCTTGATTTTTATTATCTTTGTCCCCATCATATATATCTTTATTATTATGATTCGTAAATTATTTTTTGCATTCATGCTGACTATGGCCTTTGGTGTGGCATCTGCACAGACCGACACGACAGCCATTGCATTGGATAATGTCGTGGTCACAGGAACACGTACGGCTGCGGATGTGCGCCATCTGCCTATGACCGTGAATGTGATTAACCGTGAAAAACTCACAGAGAATTTCCGTCCTAACATCCTTCCTACCTTAACGGAACAGGTGCCAGGTCTTTTTACTACGGCTCGTGGCATGATGGGCTATGGCGTCAGTGGCGGAGCTGCAGGTGGCATAAATTTCCGTGGTGTTAGTGGTGGTGCCGGACAGTTGCTGGTGCTTATCGACGGACATCCTCAGTATCAAGGCATCTATGGTCATCCCATTGCCGACAGTTATCAGACGTTGATGGCTGAGCGTGTGGAGGTGCTCCGTGGCCCTGCTTCCGTGCTTTATGGCAGCAATGCTATGGGAGGTGTTATCAATATCGTGACGCGTGGCATGCATTATGATGGTGTGCGTACGAATATCAATCTGGGTACCGGTTCTTGGGGAACGCTACAGGCAGAAATCTCCAATCAGGTGCGTTCGGGGAATTTCTCCAGTACGGTTGCTGCCCAATACGGACGTAGTGACAATCATCGTCCCCGTATGGGTTTTGAGCAGTATGGCGGTTACCTGAAACTCGGTTATGATTTCAACGAGCATTGGAATGCTTTCCTCGACGGGAATCTGACGCGTTTCAACGCCACGAATCCCGGAACTTTGGATGCTCCCATCTATGAAGGTGACCAGTGGATTACGCGTGGTGTGGTATCGGCTGGCATCGAGAATCATTACAGGAGGACCAACGGCGCCCTGAGTATCTACTCGAACTTTGGTCGTCATAAGATAGATGATGGAACCACGGATCCTTCCAAGCCTACAGCACGCTATTTCCGCTCGGAAGACGCGCTGACTGGCATCTCCTGGTATCAGAGCTATAGAATTTGGGATATGATTCCCACCCAAGGACGCATCACCATCGGCTTCGACTACCAGCATATCTACGGCAATGCCTACTACACATCCAAGGAGACAGGTGAGGTGATGGATACGCCCAATAAGCAAAGCGGTAAGTCGTATCGTAATGAGGTGGCTGGCTATGTTGAATACCGTCAGGATCTGGCTTCGTGGCTCACCCTCGATGCAGGTATCCGACTGGATTATCACTCCATCACGGGGCCTGAATGGGTGCCGCAGGCTGGTATCGTGGTACGTCCTGTCAGCACAGGCGAGATCAAGGCCATGGTGAGCAAGGGCTTCCGAAATCCCTCCATGCGTGAGATGTACCTCTATCCGCCCTCAAATGAAGATTTGAAGCCTGAGCGTCTGATGAATTACGAACTCTCCTGGAAACATAAGGTTGTGGGGACCGGTCTGACCTATGGTGCCAACATCTTCTATCTGAAGGGTGACAATATGATACAAACTGTACGTATCGAAGGAAAACCCCGCAATGTGAACACGGGTGAGATTGAGAATTATGGTGTGGAACTGGAGGTTTCCTATGCCTTGAATGCTCATTGGCATCTGGATGCTAACGAATCCTTCCTACACATGAAGAATCACGTGCTGGGTGCTCCTGAGAACAAGACTTATCTGGGTGCCACGTGGCATCAGAATAAGTGGAATGCAAGCGCAGGTCTGATGTATATAAATGGTCTTTATACGGAAGTGGGTGAGAATGAGATGAAAGAGAGTTTCACTTTGCTGAATGTCACCTTGGGTTATCAGTTGCTCAAGAACGTAGGACTGTGGATAAAAGGGGAGAACCTGCTGGCACAGAAATACGAAATCAATGCCGGCTTCCCCATGCCGAGAGCAACCTTCATGGGAGGTGTGAACATATGTTTCTAAATCATTTATGGAAGAACTCAAAAAACGCTTAGAAAGGGAAGATGTCCGCGGCGTGGTACGCACTGCCAACGGTGAGATTCGGGAGTTTCACCGTCAGGGTGTCATCGACCTCTTCACGCTGCTCACCGAAGAGCCGCAGATGCTCTTAGGCGCTCAGATTGCTGACCGTGTGATTGGCCGTGGTGCTGCCTTGCTGATGGTAAAGGGTAGGGTACAAGAAGTCTTTGCCTGCGTCATTAGTAAGCAAGCCCTTGATATTTTGCAGCAGGCTGGTATTCCCATTACTTATGCCACGCTGCAGCCGCATATCATCAATCGTACAGGAACGGATATTTGTCCGGTGGAGAAGCTGACGGCTTCCACGGACGATCCTGATGAGGCCTACGAACTTATCAAGGAATTCCTGAAATAATAATTATTATAAATAGACTGTAATATGACGACATCAAAAAACATTGCTCTTTATCAGTTGGGGCTTAAAGAGGTGAAAACCTATCTTTTGGCTGCTGCTTTCGTGATTGGCAACATTGCGCTGCCACAACTCTGCCATCTTATTCCGCAGGGAGGTCTCATCTTCTTGCCTATCTATTTCTTCACGCTGATAGCCGCCTATAAATACGGCTTCACCGTAGGATTGCTCGCGGCCGTGCTTTCGCCGCTGGTGAACAATCTGCTCTTTGGAATGCCTCCCACGGCCATGCTTCCCATCATCTTGGTGAAGAGCACGCTCCTGGCGCTGGCTGCTGCTTACATCGCCAAAAGAACACAGAAAGTGAGTCTGCTCACCGTAACGATGGCCGTTGTGGCTTATCAGGTGACAGGCATGCTGGTGGAATGGGCTTTGACGGGTTCTCTACAGACTGCCCTGCAAGACATTTGGCTCGGTTATCCTGGCATCTTCCTCCAGATTATCGGAGGCTGGCTCATCCTCCGCTATGTTCTGAAAGTATAAGGACGAAGAACGAAAAACGAAGAACGAAGGACGAAAGATAAGGGGTGGCATCTCGCTCGCAAGATGCCACCCCCTATTTTTTAACAGCGAAGCACTTAAACAGCCCGAAGGGCGCTTAACCTTTTAACCTTTTAACCTTTTAACCTTTTAACCCTTTAACCCTTTACCTTCCTTCCTTCGATCCTCCCACAACTCCAGCGAGTTGATGATATTCTGCCACAATACGTAGCAGCCAGCACCCACCGATGCAACGGGATTCAGGTACATATAACTCACCCAGATGGCCAGGGCCGTATTCTTTTGGAACATGGCCTGTCCAGAGCATATCGGCTCGCCTAAACGGTTGCCGATGCCGCGTCCGATACCGAACTGCAGGAAGCACATGATAAGCGACAAGAGCGCAATCATCAGCAGCAGGGAAAGCGATGCATTGCTATGCACGATATTCTTCACGGTAATGCCCGTGGTGATGCTCAGCGAAACGGCCCATGTGTAGAAACTCAGGTTCGGCTTAGAGATAATCCACCGGTGCAGACGATGCAGGTAATGGCGGATGATATAGCCCAGTATGAGCGGCAGAACGAGAATCATGGCCACCTTCTGCAGTATCACCAGGAAGGCCTCCAGGAAGGTTACTTCCACGCCTTTCTCGAGCATGGGGAACACTAGCGGAATGAGCAGGGCAGAGGCCAGCGAGGAAATGATGGTGAAGGTGGTAATCGTATTGATGTTGCCGCCCAATTTGTTGGTCACTACGGGAGCAGCCGAAGCGCAGGGGGCAATGACGCACGTCAGCACGCCCTCCCAGAGAATGCGCTGCTCGGTGGTTTGGCAGAATTTCAAAATAATCCACACGTTCAGGGCTGTCAGCACCAGTTGTGCCCCTAAGACGCCAAATTGCCAGCGATGGGGGAGCATCTGGTGGAAATCTACCTTGCAGAACGTGATGAGCAGCGTCAGGAAAACGCATACGGGGAAGAATACATCGAAGAAAGGCCCCATGACCTCACAAACGGGGTCAAGGGCGGGGGTGAAATAGCAGGTCAGATAGCACACCGTACCCACGAAAATGGCTACAGGCAACGTCCAGTCTCTCAGAAATCGTATAAACTTCTCCATCAATCTTTACTCTTCACTTTCGGTCTGCTGATCTTGAATTCTTCACTCTTCACTTTTCACTCTTCATTTACAATGTCTTTCAGTTCATAGAACGGATTGGGCACATCCTCAGGGAAATAGGCCTTTCCTTCGTCGTCCACCCAAACGGCAATGCCACATTGCACGGCGGGATGGTCCTTCGTCAGATGGACTTTCTTCTCCACGCCCGTGATAATATTTTTCAAAACAGCTGTCTTCATATCTATTTATTATTTTCGTATTTCGTATTTCGTATTTCGTCCTTCGTCATCGTCATAGTCATAGTCATCGTCATCGTCATGGTCATCGTTAATCCTTAACCAGTTGCGAAGCAACGCTTACCCCTTTACGGTAATTCCCTGATACGCCGGAATCTCCTGTAGGAAATGATAGGTTTTGTGCTCATAATCCATGCGGCAGCAGATATGCTGAAGACCGTTGGAAACGATGAGATAATCCACGTGCAGCAGCAAGTTATAAGCCGTGATCTGGTCAAAAACTTTCTGCGTGAGCGTGATGTGGGGCGCCTTGTATTCAATGATTATCTGCGGCTGCATCTCCTTATTATATAATACCGAGTCACAGCGCAGTTTCTTCTCGCCAATCTTCAGCTCCACCTCATTGGCCAACAGTCCGGCAGGGTAGCCCTTGTGCGCTATCAGGTAGTGCACGAAGTGCTGTCTGACCCATTCTTCGGGTGTCAGCGCCACGTATTTCCGTCGCAGTTCGTCGAAAATCACCCGCTTTCCGTCACGTTCTGCGATTTTGATGGCATAAGGTGGTAGATTCAATGCATTCATTTTTGTACCTTTATAGCTTCGTTAGGGGAGTAGTTGCAGGAGGAATTTCCAAATAAATTTTGTTTTCTCTTCGATTAATCGAAATTTTGCACTACCTTTGTACACGAATCGCCTACAAAGGTAGTTTAAAAATTCCGAAATACCGCAGAAAATGGCAGAAAAGAGACAGACCACAACCTATGAGAGCATTCTTAGCGACCTCAGCGAAGGGAAGTTTGCCCCGTTGTATATCCTGATGGGAGAGGAGTCGTATTTCATCGACAAGATTACCGACTTTATCGCCCAGAACGCACTCCGTGAAGAGGAGCGCGACTTCAATCAGACGGTCTGTTTCGGTTCCGACGTTTCTGCAGCTGCCGTGGCTGATATGGCTCGTCGCTATCCCATGATGGCAGAGCGACAGGTCGTCATCGTCAAAGAAGCCCAGAACATCAAGCAATGGGATCAGTTAGAGCAGTATTTCGAGAAGCCGCAGCCTACGACGGTTCTTGTGATTGCTTATAAAAACGGTACCATTGACGGCCGTAAGAAGATTCTCACCAAGGCGCAGAATGCCGGGGCTGTCATCTTTGAGAGCAAAAAACTCTATGAGCGCGACCTCCCCGTCTTCATGGTGGATTATCTCAAGAGGCATCAGGCTACTATCGACCATAAGTCATGTCAGATGATTGCCGAGCATATTGGCTCCGATCTCAGTCGTCTCACTTCCGAACTTGATAAGGTGTGTCTGTCGATGCCTGAGGGCAGTCGGCACATCACCCCCGAAGTAGTGGAGGAGCAGATAGGAGTGAGCAAGGACTTCAATGGTTTTGAGTTCCGTTCGGCCATTGCTAACCGCGATATTTTAAAGGCAAACCGGATTTTGAAATATTTTGACAGTAATCCAAAGTCGGGTGGTCCCTTCATGCTCATCCCGTTGCTCTTCAATTTCTTCCAAAATTTGATGCTCGCTCATTATGCGCCGCAAAAAACGGATTCTGGCGTAGCACAGTTTTTGGATCTCCGGAGTGCCTGGGGGGCTAAAGAGTATATGACAGGGTTGAGAAACTACTCCGGAATGAAGACGATGCAGATCATCCAGAAGATTCGTGAAACGGATGCGAAAAGTAAAGGTTTGGATAATCCAAACACCCCTGTAGGTGACCTGATGAAGGAGCTTGTTTTCTTCATTTTGCACTAAAAAATCACTTTTTTCGTTCTCTTTTGAGCTAGATTTTCGGTTTTTCAGAAGGCCGAAAATGGCCTCAAATGCCGATGTTTTCAAGGGTTTAGCGCAAATTCAAACGCTCAAAACTCGCGTATTTTTGAGCTTTTTGACCGCTCGTTGGGAATACTCAAAAAATGCCGTTTTTTCGAAATTTTGGAAGAAGCGAATTTTGCTTTAGGATTTATTAAAGTTTAAAGTTCTGAATTTGAAATTTAAAACTTTAAACAAATGAATTTGAATTAATATTTTGCAAACGTAAATTACACGATTTAAAACTGCACCCTAAGGATTAAAACCATACATTTTCAAATTCAAATCAACCACTCGAATTTCTGAATTTCATATTTATACATGTTTAGTGTCACTGATTTAAGGCGTTAAAACTCAGTGACTTACATGAATTTATCGATACAAACTCAAAGGCAAAATATCAGATTCGCCCACTTGAAACCGTATAAACAGACCTGTTCAGATATGCAATTCGTAAATAACACATTTATAGTCAGTTTTTTGGATAAGACACACTCAATAAAGCCGTTGTAACGATTTTATCCCTTAAATTCGGGTTTGCAATTTAAAACCCAAAATGCACACTTTTAAGATTTAAACTTTCAAAATCTAAATTCTAAAATTCAACTTTTACCTTTTAAAATTTCCTCTTTAAAATTTGGAAATTCAAAACTTTTGGTTTACCTTTGTAAAATCTAAGGAATTCGGGCTTCTGCCCTCAAAAATTGTACTCGACAGTAAAATGAAGGATAGAATCAGAGAGATTATGGAGAGTCAGCACATGACTCAAAAAGTGTTCGCCAGTTTCATCGGCTTGAGTGAAGGATCACTGAGTGGCATCTATTCCGGACGTACACGTCCCACCCTCAACGTCGTGGAACTGATCAAGGACAAAATTCCTGCTATCAGCACCGACTGGTTAATGTTCGGTAAAGGTAAGATGTATGTCACCGATTCTGAGTCTTCTGCTGCTGTTTCTCAGGACGATACGCAGGCTTCTGCTTATCAAGATTATCCTTCTACCCCATCTGGAGGACTTTTCAACCCCATGGAAAACGTCGGTGTAAACCAAACACTTAAAAATCCTGTCAAAACCGAAGTGAAATATATTGACAAACCGCAACGCCAAATCACCGAAATCAAGATCTTTTTTGACGACCAGACTTTCGAAAGTTTCGTTCCCAAGAAGTAACGTTTGAACCATTGTTTCAATGCTGAATGAACAGACAATTCTTCTGTTCATTCCGGCAGCACTTTATCTTTTTTCTATCGGCTCAGAAACCATGATTTTTGGCTCTGAGTTTAATTTGTGATATCTCAGAGTCAGAAGGTCAGTCACGGAATACACTTTGCTTTCTCCTTCAAAAGTAAAGAACTGATTGTCAAGAATCATCCAATTATTTCTTTTCTTGGTAGACTGTTTCTTTATATCAGTGAAATATAAAAGAGGAACCACCAGGTCATCGTCATAGTCATGGATTAAAAACTTTGTACCTTTGTGTCTTTGTGTTCCGTTAAAATAATCCCTGCTTTAGAGCCGCCCCTTATCAAGGGGCTCAAAACGTCATTTTTATCAACGTTAGGGGTAGGCTTTTAATAAAAAAAGGGGGCCGCCGCTGCAGCCCCCATATCACTAACCTAATAACCTAACTAAAAACCAAATTAATCTATGATCAACTAACTTTTGAGAGAAACTTTTTTTTGCCTTTTGGCATTACAAAGATGATGCAAACGAGAGCAGAATCAAGCTTGCTTTTATGCTGAGAGCAGCTCATCTTCGCGTTTCTATTGCAAAGATACAAAGGTTTAAAGCGCCCCGTATCATTTTCTTCGTTTTTCTCCTCAGTTAGTTGCGACACCCGCCCAATATTGCGACAATTTCCAGGAGACCGCTCAAAAACTGTCGCAAAAGTAAGGGGTTAAGCGTCGCGTTGCGACGGTTAGTGACACTACGGCTTTGCCGCAGGGGGTTGCGTTCAGTTAAAATAAACCCTGCTTTAGAGCCGCCCCTTACCAAGGGGCTCAAAATGTGTTCCAGAAATTAGTCATCGTTATCGTCATCGTCATCGTCAAAATAACTTTGTGTCTTTGTGTTCCGTTAATAAATCCCTGCTTTAGAGCCGCCCCTTATCAAGGGGCTCAAAATGTGAATTTCGTTATCAGCGCAAATGCTTCAGTGTTCTTCTGTGAATTTTGTGTTTCATAAATAAGTCATCGTTATCGTCATCGTTATCGTCAAAATACTCTGTGTCTCCGTGTCTCTGTGTACAAATAAAAGGTTAAAGGGTTAATCGTAGCTTCGCTACTGGTTAAGTGCTGCTTCGCAGCGGTTAAAAGAAATCTTCTCATGGCTAAAACGTCGTCGTCCTTTAAACAGTCGCAACACGATGCTTAAACAGCAGCAAAGCTGCGCTTACCCCCTTATCAGGTCATGGTCATAGTCATTGTCATCGTCTCCTCCCTTCCCTTCAGGGGAGGGACGGGGTGAGGCTCCCCCCAAAATGGAGCCGTGCCCAGAAGCTTTGCAGCATTCCGGGCACGGTGTTTCTTTAATAGTCTAATGAAAAGTAGGCGGGGCCTTCACAGGAACCAGTCAGGGGGATTAGTCCCACATCTTGAGGGCATCATCATATCCCCCTGCACCGTCCAGGTCCCATTGGTACTCCTTACGGATCTGACTGTAATCAGTCCTCATCATTTTGTTTTTCAGGTTA
>CACZVX010000002.1 GCA_902784755.1 uncultured Prevotellaceae bacterium | reverse complement strand
GTTTATTATCTTCTACATCCTAGACAACACTGGCTACCGGATGGCGCGTCTAGGTGCCTGGCCAGTATGGTTCGGAAAGGGTATTGCCACGGCGGTGCTAACGCCGGTTGCCGTCTTCTTCACGTATAAGGCCAACAAGGACTCAGTGGTATTCAACATGGATGCCTACCGTAACCTGTTCCGTAAGATTCTGGGTCTGCGATTGAAACGCAATGTGGCGGGCAAAGAGGTAATTATCGAAGATCCCCACTACGCCCATGATGCTGAGGAACTGCTGAGACTGAACGATGAGGTGACGGCATACGCCCATGGTCATAAGCTGATGCACCTGCCCAATGTAATCAAGGTGTTCTTTAAATATGAGCCAGACCATGAGATAGAGCGTATCAGCGAGGAGATGGAAACTGTCATCGAGGATCTTTCAAACACGCGTGACAAAATGATCCTGACGCTTCTCAACCACTATCCCGTGGTTTCGACGAAGGCTCACACCCGTCCGTTCGAACGCCGCTGGATGAACATCGTGGCCTTTATCCTTATTCCAATAGGAGCATTCCTCTACATCCGCATGTGGACCTTCCGTTTGCGACTGCTCCATGATCTCCGGATCATCAAACAAACTAACACGAGCATCGTGAACCGGATCCATGAAATGAATCAAACATCAACATCTAATATATAAATAAGGTATAGATAATGGATAATATACAACTCAATAGCATCGAAGAAGCCGTCAATGACTTCCGGGAAGGAAAATTCGTCATTGTAGTAGATGACGAAGACCGTGAAAACGAAGGTGACCTCATTTGTGCTGCTGAATGTATCACAGCAGAGATGGTGAACTTCATGCTGAAAAATGCACGGGGACTGCTCTGTGCTCCCATCACAAAGGAACGCTGTGAGGATCTGGACCTGCCCCACCAAGTAGTAGAGAACACTTCCATGCTGGGAACGCCGTTTACTGTCACGGTGGACAAACTGGAGGGCTGCTCGACGGGTGTTTCAGCAGCCGACCGTGCTGCCACCATCCGCGCTTTGGCTGATCCCACCTCTACCCCACAGACATTCGGACGGCCAGGACATGTGAATCCGCTCTATGCCCAGGACAATGGCGTACTGCAGCGTTCAGGACATACGGAGGCAGCCATCGACCTCTGCCGCCTGGCAGGCCTCTACCCTGCCGGAGCCCTGATGGAAATCATGAATGAGGATGGCACGATGGCTCGTCTGCCGGAACTGGCTGTCTTCGCCAAGGAGCACGACATGAAACTCATCTCTATCAAGGACCTTATTGCCTACCGACTGAAGAAAGACTCGCTCGTGGAGATGGGAAAGGAAGTGGACATGCCCACACGGTACGGTCATTTCAAAATGATTCCTTTCAGACAGGTGAGCAACGGACTGGAGCATTTTGCCCTCATCAAGGGAGAATGGGAAGAGGGAGAGCCCGTCATGGTGCGTGTGCACTCGAGTTGCACTACCGGCGACATCCTCGGCTCGCTCCGCTGCGACTGCGGCGAACAGCTCCACAAAGCCATGCAGAAGATTGACAAGGAAGGCAAGGGCGTCGTGGTGTATATGCAGCAGGAAGGCCGTGGTATCGGACTAATGAACAAGATTGCCGCCTACAAACTGCAGGAAGAGGGACTCGACACCGTAGAAGCCAACGTACATCTCGGTTTCAAGCCTGACGAGCGCGACTACGGCTGTGGCGCACAGATACTGCGCAAGCTCGGCATCTCCAAGATGCGGCTGCTCACCAACAATCCCGTAAAGCGTGTGGGACTGGAAGCCTACGGACTGGAAATCGTAGAGAACATACCCATCGAGGTGGAACCCAATCCCTACAACCTGCGCTATCTGCAAACCAAAAAGGAGCGTATGGGTCACACTTTGCACCTTTAGTGGTGTCAAAAAACATATAGTTGCAAGTATTTAGCACCAGAAGGTGAAATAAAGACACTTTTTTTTCGTTTTAACGAATAATTTGACTAATTTTGCATTCAAAATTAAAAGCAAGACATTATGGCACAGTTATCAGACCGACTTAACCGACTAGCTCCTTCAGCCACACTGGCCATGTCGCAAAAAAGCTCTGAGATGAAAGCCCAGGGCATCGACGTGATTAACATGAGTGTCGGTGAACCAGACTTTAACACCCCCGATCATATCAAGGAAGCTGCCAAGAAGGCCGTGGACAACAACTTCTCGCGCTATTCTCCCGTTCCCGGCTATCCCGAACTCCGAAAGGCTATCGTGGCAAAGCTGAAGAACGAGAACGGACTGGACTATTCCATGAATGAGATACTGGTGAGCAACGGTGCCAAGCAGAGTGTCTGCAACACCATCATGGCGCTGGTAAACGATGGTGACGAAGTGATTATTCCCGCTCCTTACTGGGTGAGTTACCCCCAGATGGCAAAGCTTGCCGGCGGTATTCCCGTCATTATTGAAGCTGGTTTTGAGCAGAATTTCAAGATTACTCCTGCTCAGCTTGAGGCAGCCATAACCCCCAAAACAAAGATGCTTATCCTCTGTTCGCCCAGTAATCCTACAGGAAGCGTCTATAGTGCAGAGGAATTGCAGGCATTGGCAGAAGTCATCCTGAAACACGACGACCTGTTTGTGCTGGCTGATGAAATTTATGAACATATTAATTACACAGGCAAACACGCCAGCATTGCCAGTGTGCCAGGCATGAAGGAACGCTCGATCATCGTGAACGGCGTCAGTAAAGCCTATGCCATGACCGGATGGCGCATTGGATATATCGCCGCTCCCGAATGGATTGTGAAGGGCTGCAACAAGCTTCAAGGACAATACACGAGCGGCCCCTGCTCCGTCAGTCAGAAAGCCGCTGAAGAAGCCTATGTAGCTTCCCAGTTATGTGTAGAGGAGATGCGCCAGGCCTTTGAGCGCCGCCGCGATCTCATTGTGGAACTTGCCAAGGACATTCCGGGACTGGAAGTGAACAAGCCCGAAGGTGCCTTCTACCTCTTCCCCAAATGCAGCAGTTTCTATGGCAAGAGTGACGGAGAGCGCACCATCAAAGATTCCAACGACTTCGCGATGTATCTGCTGGAGGCAGGACATGTAGCTACGGTTGGAGGCGACGCCTTTGGCGACCCCGAATGTTTCCGTATGAGCTACGCTACGAGTGATGAAAACATCCGTGAAGCGATGCGTAGAATCAAAGAAACGCTGGCGAAACTGAAATAAATGCAAAATATTTTTGTTAAAACTTCTTAATCGGTGGATTTGTTGGCTAATATTTAGTATCTTTGCCGATTGAGAAAACGAATCACCAGAAAATTCAAATCATCAAACAATCTGATGACAAAACGACAAAATTTAACGAACGAAATAAATTTTTATTCTTAAATTATTTAATAACTAAAAATTAAAATTTTAAATTATGGCAAATGCACAAGTAAAAGCGGAACCCAAAAAGAAGCAGGGTTTCCAGGGTGTTAGAGACGCAATTTGGATTATTGTGGCTTGTTTCATTCTCGCAGTTTGTTTCTACAAGTTCGTGCTCGGTAATCCCGACAACTTCGTAGGTGGCGATCCCGCAAACGCAGTGAAAGACGGTTCTCTCCTTGGTACAGTGTACAAGGGTGGTATCGTGGTGCCTGTGATCATCACATTGCTCTTCACCGTTATTGCCCTCTCAATTGAGCGTTACTTCGCTCTCCGCAGCGCTTTTGGTAAGAGCTCTCTCACCAAGTTCGTGACTGAAGTTAAGGCTGCTATCAACGCAGGTGATATGAACAAGGCTCAGCAGATTTGCGACAAGCAGAGAGGTGTTGTTGCTAACGTTGTTACTGCTTCTCTGAACGCTTACAAAGAGATGGAAGCTGACACCAGACTGAAGAAGAGTGCTAAGGTGCTCAAGATCCAGCAGGCTCACGAGGAAGCAACTCAGCTTGAGATGCCTACCCTTCAGATGAACATGCCTATTCTGGCTACCATCGTTACTCTCGGTACCCTGACCGCTCTGTTCGGAACTGTGGTGGGTATGATTCGTTCATTCGCCGCTCTGGCTTCTGGTGGTGGTGGTGACTCACTGCAACTGTCTGAAGGTATTTCTGAGGCACTTGTGAACACAGCTTCTGGTATTTTGACATCATGGTTTGCTGTGATTTCATACAACTACTATTCAAACAAGATTGATAAGTTGACATACGCCCTCGACGAGGTTGGTTACACAATTGCTCAGACTTACGAAGCAAACCACGCAGACGAGGCTTAATTTTTGCTAACCCTTTAAAACATTTATCATTATGGGTAAAGTAAAAGTTAAGAAAGCGGACGTCTGGATCGATATGACTCCTATGAGTGACGTCATGGTGCTTTTGCTGACCTTCTTCATGTTGACTTCTACGTTCGTGAAGAATGAGGCAGTAAAGGTGGCCACGCCGGCATCAGTCTCGGAGATTAAGGTTCCAGAAAACAATGTCCTGACCATCCTTTGCGACAAGGAGGGCAAGATCTTCGTCGGCCTGGATACTCCAGGTAAGATGGAAGAGCTGCTGACGGGCATGGCTAGCCAGTATGGCGTAAGCCTGACCGCAAAGCAATTGGAGAACGGTCGTGGTGCCGCCACCATTGGTGTGCCCATGCAGGATCTCTCAAGCCTTCTGAATCAGGACAGTGAGAAACTGAATGAGTATATGGCAACCCGTGGTATTCCCACCGATTCCGTCGACGGAAAGATGAGTGAATTCCAGGACTGGGTGACCGTAGCTCGTGATAACAACGGAGTGGACATGAAGATTGCTATTAAGGCTGACGCAGGTACACCTTATAAGACAATCAAGAAGATGATGTCTGAACTGCAGGATATGAGCGAAAACCGCTACTATCTGATTACGGCACTTAAATCATCGGAGGATTAAGACATGGCAAAGAAAAAGCAAAGTAGACAGAAAAAAATGAACACCCGCGTGGACTTCACGCCGATGGTGGACATGATGATGTTGCTTATCACCTTCTTCATGCTGTGTACATCTCTGGCTAAACCCCAGACGATGAACTTGACCATGCCGAGTAATGATAAGAACATATCTGATCAGGACCGTAACGCAGCTAAGGCTTCTCAGACCGTTACTATCTATGTATGCGGTAATGACAAGATCTATCACGTGGACGGTATTCCTAACTACGACGATCCCACCTGTCTGAAGGAAACTACTTGGGGCAAAAAAGGTATTCGCGACGTGCTCATTTCGCACAAGACCGAAGACGGAAGTGTTCCTGTAGCTGAAATCATGGCAGCTAAGATCAAACTCGACCAGAAGAAACTGGCTCATCCGGAGCAGTATCCCGACAGTATCTACGACAAGATGCTCGGAGAAATCAAGAAGGGTAATCTGGAGACCGGTAAGGTTCCTACACTTACTTGTATTATCAAGTGTACGGACGAGGCCAGCTATAAGAACATGGTCGATGCTCTCGACGAGATGACTATCTGCAGTATTGGTACATATGTGATCGATAAGATCAACGAAGATGATGAGAAGCTTCTTGGTAAGCTCAACATCAAGTAATCTTCAGATCACTAACATTTAAAAAGGAATTACAATGGCAAAGTTAGATTTAGTATCCAACGAATGGACCGACCTTGTGTTTGAAGGCCGTAACCAAGCCTATGGTGCTTACAAGCTTCGCAAAGGAACCACTAAGCGTAACGTTTGGTCCATCATTATTGTAGCCCTTGCTGCAGTCCTCCTTTACCTCGGACTTCAACTTCAGCACATGGTAGAAGCCAACCGTCAGGTGGAAAACACCCAGGCTATTGAGCTCTCAGCCCTCGAGCAGAAGAAGAAGGAAGCTAAGGTTGAAAAGAAGGAAGTCGTCAAGGTTGAACCTGAGAAAGTCGTAGAGAAGGTTAAGTCTTCAGTGAAGTTTACCGCACCTGTCATCAAGAAAGACAGTGAAGTGAAGGAAGAAGACGAGATTAAGCTCGACGAAGTTGAGAAGAGTAACAAGGCCGTAGGTGCTTTCACCGTTGAAGGTAACGATGAGGTAGGCGGCGAAGTGCTCAAGGCAAAGGAAGAAATCGCAGCTCCCGAGCCTCCTAAACCCGTTGAAGAGAACAAGGTGTTCGACGTCGTGGAACAGATGCCTTCATTCCCTGGTGGTATGGGCGCACTGATGAGCTGGTTGAGCCAGAACATCAAGTACCCAGTGATTGCTGCTGAGAATGGTGTGCAAGGCCGCGTTATCGTACAGTTCGTGGTGGAGAAGGACGGTTCTATTACCGATGTGAAGGTCGCTAAGTCAGTGGATCCCTCACTCGATAAGGAAGCAGCCCGCGTGGTAGGAAGCATGCCACACTGGATCCCTGGTAAGCAGAACGGTTCAGCAGTGCGTGTGAAGTACACCGTGCCTGTAACATTCAAACTTCAGTAATCAGACTTTCTAGATGAAAAGAAACTTATTCTACATTATTATCGTAGAATTACTTATCGCTTTCGGTTTGTCCTCCTGTGAGGACAAACCGAAAAGTGGTAGAACGGATACCCCTTCAAAAGGAGAAATCAGCTTCGCAGCTGATGAAAGCTTCAGTCCTATCATTGATGAACTGAAAGACGTTTATGAAGCTTTGCATCCCGATGCAAAACTAAACCCCATTTATACGAACGAGGTGGACGGTGTGAACCTGCTGCTCAACGACAGTATCTGGATGACCGTTACCGCTCGTAATTTTACCCAAAAGGAATTCGACAACCTGAAAGCCCGCGACATGCTGCCAGAAGCCGTTCCACTGGCATACGACGGTATGGCGCTCATCTGTAACAACCAGAACACAGACTCCTGCATCACGGTTAACGACGTGAAGCGTATCCTCAGTGGAGAGGTCAAGAATTGGAGTGACGTAAACAAAGGTTCCAAGCGCGGAGAAATCTGGGTATGTTTTGACAATCCATCATCGAGTGCCGTTCACTACTGCGTGGACTCCATTCTTGGCGGAAAACCCATCAACAGCCCAAATATCTTTGCCGCCAAGACAAGTGCGGAAGTTATAGACTATGTCGAGAGAACGCCGAACGCCATCGGCATCATCGGTAGTAATTGGCTTAATGACAAGCGCGATACTACAAATACAACCTGGAACAAGAAAATCACCGTCATGTCGGTCAGCAAAATGGATGTAGCGACCCCCATGAACAGTTGGAAGCCCTATCAGGCCTGGCTCCTGAACGGACGCTATCCATTCGTGAGAACAATATATGCACTCCTCAATGATCCACGACGCGGACTTCCGTGGGGATTCGCTCACTTTATTGAGCAGCCCAGAGGTCAGCTAATCATTTTCAAATCAGGCCTTCTGCCTGTCAGAGGAGAAATAGCAATCCGCGATGTTAACGTTAATAGCGGATTCTAAAAAAGTTTTAATGATTAAACTTTTCAGGCAATAAAATCATCATAAGAACGATTAATAACTTAAAATCATTATGGATATGAAAACAATCAAATACGTATTGGCAGGAGTGCTCGTGCTCAGCACAGCCCTCCCCGTTAAAGCACAAAATGTGAAGGCTCAGGTTGATGCCATCACCAAAGTAGTTGTTGACGCCAAGGGTGACGTGAAAGCCACCAAGGATGCTGTCAAGGAGTTCACCAAGGTGTTCAAGAAGGACCCGCAAGCACTTGCAGGACTGGGACGCGCCTTCTTCGACGGTGGCAACGAGGCGGAAGCTTTGAAATATGCTGACATGGCTATCAAGGCTAACAAGAATTCTGCTTTCGGTTATCTGCTGAAGGGTGACATGGCAGCTGTGAAAGATCAGGCTGGTGAGGCAGCTATGTGGTATCAGACAGCTACACAGTTTGATCCTAAGGATCCTACAGGCTATGTAAAGTATGCACGTGTATATCAAAAGGTTGACCCTAAGGGTGCCGTTGAAATGCTCGAGAAACTTCGTCAGGTGAAACCCGACTATCCTGTAGATGCAGCTGCCGGCTATATGTACTCAAATGCCAACAAGCTGAAGAGTGCCATGGAGTATTACGACAAGGTGAAGGACGTCACCAAGCTCGACGACTACATCCTCTCCGACTATGCCACCACCGCATTCGTGATGGAGCAGTATGAAAAGACACTTGACCTGGCCAAGAAGGGTATTCAGACCTATCCCGACTTCAACCACTTCAACCGTCTGGCCTTCTACAGCAACAACAAGCTGAAGAACTACGGCGAGGCTGCACAGTATGCAGAGAAGATGTTCAACAAGAAAGACACCTTGAAGTTCACCGTCAACGACTATCAGAACTACGGCGACGTGCTCTACAACCTCGACCGCACCGAGGAAGCTATCAAGGCCTACAAGATGGTTCAGGAGCTCGATCCCAGCAAGAACGAGGTTTATAAGCTCATCTCCGACGTATATACCAAGAAGAAGGACTACGAGAACGCTGTTACACACTACAACAAGTATCTCGAACTTCTCGGCGACCAGGGCAATGCTAACCACCTCCGCGGACTGGCTGACATCTACATTGAGCAGATGGACGGTGCCGACGAGGCTGGCAAGCTGGCTGCTCTGAAAAAGGCCGACCAGGTATATGCCGACATGGAGACGAAGTACTCCTATGCTGCAGACTATGCTGTTTATCAGCGTGCACTCCTCCACTATCAGATGAATACCGATATGAAGAAGGGTGAGGCCAAGCCTTACTACGAGAAGTACATCAGTCTCGTAGAGCCCAAGGCCGACAAGACCGCCGGTGATCAGAAGAAGCTTGCCACAGCCTATCAGTATCTCGCCGTTCATGCCATCCAGAACGACCGCATTGCCGAGGCCAAGGAGTATGCAGCCAAGCTGCTCCAGTACAAGCCCGACGATGAGACTGCCAAGCAGATCATGGACCTCTAATTGCACATCTCTAATCTCAATATTTACTAGTCCCGCATTTCAAAAGAATGCGGGGCTTTTTTTCAAAAGATATGAATACGACCAGACATTGGACACGGCTATTCCTGATTCTGCTTTTCTGCTTGAATGTACAAGCCCAACAAGAAGGGCAGCCAGGCAAACGAGTACTTTTCATTGGCGATAGCATCACAGATGGCGGATGGGGACGCAGCGGAGGGAATATGCTGCCTTCGGAAAAGCGTAACCAGAAAGACCAGAACCATCTGCTGGGACATAGTTTCGTTTTTCTTTGTGCCGCCCATTTCCAAAGCGAATATCCGGAAGCAGATTTTGTGTTCCTTAATCGTGGCATTTCAGGCAATACGCTGGAAGACTTAAAGGAGCGTTGGCAAAAGGATGCTACAGAACTCCATCCCGATGTCATATCACTACTTGTAGGTACAAATGATGTGGATAAATGGCTCAATGATCATGCTGAAATGGATTTCGACATCAAAGCATGGGGGCAAGAATACCGTCATTTACTATCCGAAGCCCTCGAACAGAATCCGCGATTAAAACTGGTGCTTTGTACGCCATTTGTTGGAAAGGCAGGAAAAATTGGTCAACAGCCAACCTTCAGCCTTCGTGAGAAATACATCAGCGCCTGTGCAACAGAAGTGCGCATCATCGCAAAAGAATTCGATGCAGTTCTCATCGACTATCACCAGCTATTCGCTGAGTTAGCCAAACATCAACCCCGTACCGACTATTGGCTTTGGGACGGTATTCACCCAACCCCTGCCGGTCATCAGCGTATGGCTGACGAATGGATCAAAAGAGGACAGGCGATTCTTTATCCTTGAGAAGCAAATATACAAAAAAATAAGCCATCCCATGGGGATGGCTCTAATGTGTTAACTAACTTCTACCCGAATTACTCTGGAAGAGAGATTGCCTCAGATGGGCAAACACCAGCGCATGTTCCGCACTCTGTGCACACATCGGGATCAATTGAATAACGCTCGCCCTCAGAGATTGCTCCTACGGGGCACTCATCGATACATGTTCCACATGCGATGCAGTCTTCACCAATTACGTAAGCCATAATGTCTTTGTTTTATTGTTAATATTAATGTTCTTGTATAATACTGTTGATGTATTTTTACCGTGCAAAGATAATCATAATTTTGGGATATCATCATTTTTAGGTATTAAAACTTGAGGGGGTTAACTTTATTTCACATAAAAATAATTACATGAATATTGATTTATTGGGAGGAAATCAGGCTGGATACAATATTAAAATGAGAAGGACGTTATTTATTATGATGAGAAGAAGAATCACATCCATCCTACTCTTCCTGTTGGCTGTAGTCTGTATGCAGGCTCAGGAACGAACTGTGCAGAACCGGCCCTATACCGATCTCCGTGCTTTTCATTTTGGCGTGCTTGTAGGCACTCATTTGCAGGATGTGGAGTTCAATAATATTGGTCCGCAAGTGATTGTTGCGGAAGATGGAACGGAAACAACCAAACTCATAACATGCGATCAGGACAACTGGAATGGAGGTTTTACGGTAGGTGTGTTGGGTGAAGCCCGTATTAATGAGCACTTTGCCTTTCGTGTGGCCCCTGCCATGTATTTCGGCACACGTCACTATTATTTCCTCAATCATACCGACAAACTGGAAGACGGAACAAATATCCACCAGCACCAGAGCATGAAGAGCGTTTATGTCTCTGTAGCCTGTGACTTGATCTTCGCCGCAAAACGTTTCAACAACCATCGCCCCTACTTGATGGCAGGTGTGAATCCAATGCTGAATCTTTCAGGGAGTTCAGAAGACTACCTGCAATTCAAGAGATCAGACGTATACCTAGAATTGGGTATGGGCTGTGATTTCTATCTTCCCTTTTTCAAGTTACGTCCTGAGCTCAAGTTTATGTTTGGACTTGGCAATGTGCTCGACCTCAAACATGCCGATGAACTCAAGGACAAAAACATGTTGCCATACGCTAATTCCGTGAACGAGGCTAAAACCAAAATGATTGCCCTCACCTTCTATTTTGAGTAAGTTGTAGGGAATTCCCTAACACAAATAGAGAAAACTCCCCTTCATTATAGGAAATAAACTTTTGAAAAGCCATCAAAAGTTCCGACCTTTGCATCAGAGACAAGGAAATATCCGAATCTCTGATGAACATTATTACATAACAATAAAAAAATACGATTATGAAAAAGTACAATAAAGTGATTGCAGCCGCCATGATGATCATGGCCATCACAGTAAGCACGCCAGCAATGGCAAACAACAAGAAGGAAGTTCGTCCTGTGAATCCTCGTGAGATGCGCATGCATCACCGAACAGCTCATTACGGCCCCGTAGTAGCTATGCATCACCACCCGCATGCAGCCATCATCCGCACTACCGCTTTCCGCGTTTCGCCACGTTATGCACACCACCGCCACATCGTGGAGGTTGTTGCCAACATGAGAGGCGTTCGTACCGTTGATTACAATCCCAGGACTCATATGATGACCGTTGTTTACAATGCGCGCATCGTATCTCCCCGCCACATTGAGGCTGTAATCTACTAACAGCCAAATCTATATATTGCAAAAGGGACTGCCAGAAGCAGTCCCTTTCTTTTTAGTATCAGAAATCCTATTCGTTGAAAAGCGTTGTATTATATCCACGATCACTGACAGCCTTGATAACTTCAGCAGAATTATGCTGACCATATACATAGGCCTTACCTTTAGCAAGGTCAACCTCTACCTTCTCCACACCGGCAATCACATCGATGGCATTCTTTACAGCAGCCTTGCAATGGTTGCAGGCCATACCTTCTACGTTATAGACTGTTATCAATGGTGCCTCAGCAGAGGTAGCCTCAGCCTCCACATGATGCTCATGATCATGATGACGATGAAGCACGAGGGCATTGAAAAGCAATATCGCCAACAGGGCCAAGAAGAACCAGTCCCATGCAGTCAGACAATGTGCACAATGTCCACCTTCGGTAATCACACTGCTTACAGCAAACCATTCCTGCGGAAGCAGATAGTCAATGCCAAGACCGAAGAGAATAGCACCAATAATGATTGAAAGCACATAAAGGCTGAGGGTGCGCTTACCAAACACCTTTCCTATCACAAGAATGCTGGCACTGTTCACAGCAGGACCCGCCATCAGCAAGACGAGTGCCGCACCTGGCGTAAGACCCTTAGCCATTAAAGAGACGGCAATAGGAATGGAACCAGTAGCACAAACATACATGGGAATAGCAACAGCCAGCACAATCAGCATATTGAGGAGTTTGTACTCATGAAGGGCAGCAAGCCAATGATTAGGGACGGCGACGGTAATCAGGGCAGCAATGAGCAGACCGATAACGAGCCATTTACCAACATCCTGGAGCATCTCCACAAAACCGTATTCAAGGGCGCCCTTCAGCTTTTCCCAGAAAGTGGATTTTGAAGAACACTCTTCCGTAGAGCAGGAACAGGAATCATCATGGTGATGATCGTGGTGATGATGGTGATGGTCGTGGTCATCACATCCGCAATCGCAATGATCATGCTCACCACTCATAGCTGCTTCAGCAGAAACCTGCTCATCCTCACGTGCATATTTATTGACCAGCCATCCGCCGAACATTGCGGTGAAAAGTGCTGCGACAGGTCGAACAATAGCAAATGGAAGTCCCATGAGAGAATAGGTGGCAGCAATGGAATCAACACCTGTCTGTGGAGTGGCAATCAGAAAACTGGTGCAAGCACCGTGGCTGACGCCTTCCTTACGAAGTCCCACACTCGTGGGAATCACGCCACAAGAGCACAAAGGCAATGGAATACCCAAAGCAGCTGCTTTCACCACACTCTTCATATTTCGGGGAGCGAGGTGACGGGAATATAGACTATGGGGAACAAAAGTACGGAGAAGTCCCGCAATAAAAAAACCAAGCATCAAATAGGGAGCCATCTCAGCCATCATCATGACCAAGGCATCCCAATAGCTTTCAATAAATGTCATCATAACCTATTATCTTTTATTTTTATTTTCCAGGTGCAAAGTTATGATGACATTCATGCAACCCAGTTGCAAAAACAATTTATTTTTTCTTTAAGTCAAGCTGTAGACGTCCTACCCACACAGCATGCTTACCATTCTGGTCGTTGGCAATGGGTTTCCCGTCAAGGTTATTAATCCATTCCAGATTCTCAAGATAAGAATGTGAATGACCTCCCAGCACGAGATCAATATTGCGTGTCTGCTCCATCATACGCTTATCCGCATACTGTTCATCACTCCATCCCAAATGGGAAAGACAAATAACAAGGTCACATTTCTTCTGCTCTTTCAATTCTTTGGCCACGCGATTGGCCACTTCAATGGGATTCAAGAAGCGAATGCCTGCACAATTGCTTTTCTCCACCAAACCTTCCAATTGTGGAGACAGACCAAAGACACCAATGCGAACCCCTTTACGCTTAATGATGACGTAAGGTTTCACCAGTCCCTCACAGAGAGTTCCCGTAAAGTCGTAGTTGGCACATACGATGGGGAATTTTGCCCGTTTGAAGAGACGCGCCATATTCTCCATTCCATAATCAAACTCATGATTGCCGATAGTGGCAGCATCATAATGCATCTGATTCATCAGATCGACTTCCACATCCCCTTTAAAGAGCGTATAATAGGGAGAACCTTGCGAGAAATCTCCACTGTCAAAAAGCAGCAAGTCAGGATCTTTGAGACGCTCTTCTTTCACAAGGGCAACGCGACGAAGATAACCTCCACGACCTGCAATCGCTGTATCTGCCAGTGTCTCCTTCAGTGGAAGGATACAGCTGTGGGTATCGTTCGTATGAAGAATCAACAACTGTTTGTCCTGAGCCTGTAAAGGTAAAAAGGTAAAAAGGCAAAAAAGAAAAAAGGTAAAAACGGCCTTTCCCTCCACCTTATTATTATATATATATTGAAAGTGCTTCATAATTCTTAATTCTTAACTCTTAACTCTAAATTCATAACTCTTAATTCTCAATCTGTATTCGTCCTTCTAGTTTTGGATCAATGGTTTCACCGCGCGACAATTTATCCCGGAAGTATTCGATGATAAGGTCACGACTGTTATCCTCAGCCTTTTTATGCTCTACGAAGTCGAATTTTTTTGAAAAAGCAGTCATCCCGTCATTTCCATGAGCCACATAATCAATCGTCGTGAAACGATAGCTGGCCTCTGGATCTACAGGCTTACCGTTGATTTTGGCTGAACGCAACTTCAAATCTTTGTCAAAAACAAGTTCCACACCATGACTGACGCCATGAGGCCCTCTCACCATAAACTGTTGGAAAAGCTCCAGCACATCAGCACCACGGAGCGTTCCGAAGCAAATCTTGTTCTCAAAGGGTGCCACATCGAGTACATCACCGCGAGTTACGTCTCCAGCAGGCAATGCAGCACGGATACCACCATAATTATAAACAGCGAAGTCGGGCTTCTCATGATAGCGTTCAGCTGCCCACATAAAGATATCAGGCAGCAGATTAGACAGCAATCCCTCGGGAATTCCCCTATCCAGGAATTGCGAAGTACGTCCCACCAAAGGATTCATCAGACTGTCCACATGCTGAGTGTAAGGCAACAGATAGGCAGCCGCATAAACATCTGGTTGCTGGTCATAACGACTATCCACGAGCATTCGTGTACGACTGACTTGAGTCAGCGAATAATACGACTTGCATCCCGATAACAGGAAGAGGAAGGCTGTCAGTGTCAGAAAGAGAGATTTGGTTTTCATATTAAAGAAAGGTTTATTCATAAATTGATGCTACAAAGGTAGTTAAAAAATTGAATAAAAGTACGATTTCAACAAAAATATTGTCGATAATTTTTGTTAGACAAAGAAAAAGTTGTACCTTTGCACCCGCTTTTCGGCGTAACCGCTGGCATACAGATGAGTTGTTTGGCCATGTTGCGCAAGGCACGATAACAATTTAAGAATTAAAACAAAATGGATTTAATCAAAGTTGCTGAAGAAGCATTTGCAACCGGCAAGCAGTTTCCCGACTTCAAGGCAGGTGACACTGTGACTGTCGCTTACAAAATCGTCGAAGGTTCAAAGGAGCGTATCCAGCTCTATCGTGGTGTTGTTATTAAGATCGTTGGTCATGGTAACAAGCGCCGTTTCACTGTTCGTAAGATGTCTGGTACCGTAGGTGTAGAGCGTATCTTCCCCATCGAGTCACCCGCTATCGATTCTATCGAGGTGAACAAGATTGGTAAGGTTCGTCGCGCTAAGCTGTATTACCTGCGTAAGCTCACTGGTAAGAAGGCTCGTATCGCTGAGAAGAGAACCATCGTTAAGGAGTAATATCCTCACGAAAAGTATGATAAAAGAGGCTCGGATGTATGTCTGGGCCTCTTTTGTTATTTCAGTCTGATTCTCCCTTTCCAGTCTATAGAGACAGCATTCATGAGTATATCCGACTCTGTAAGCGTCTTCATCTCCCTGATGACGGCTCCCGTTTTATCCGTCCGGGGACCTATGCCATATCTCTGGATGAACGGATGAATCTGTCCTTGCAAGAAATTACCGTTGATGTCTGTCTGGATCTCAAGAAGCGGCGCATAACCTGAAATACCCTTGATATTCACACCGAAAGGCGTACAGAAGTTTCCCAGGCTATAAGCGATGAACTTCTGCTTATATACTTCCACGCAACGCAGCACATGTGGCCCATGGCCATAAACGATATCAGCACCATTATCAACGCAGAAATGTGCCAGCTCGCGAAGCGATCCGCGGTTTTCCTCAAGAAAGATTTCCTGACCATAAGGTAAGTGACGCATCTTATGCCCCTCGGCACCTCCATGGAAAGACACCACGATGATGTCTGATTTCCACTTCAAATCATTCAGAACCTGCTTTACACGATTCAAGTAGAGATGATTCACTGTATATGGATTATGTCCAAAGGCACAGAGACCGATACGTATTCCCTTAAGCTCAAGCACCACAGAGGTGACGCGTCCTTCAATGCCGGCATAGAGAATACCCTGGGAATCGAGAGCCTGTTCCGTCTGTAGAATGCCGTCTTCACCGAAATCAAACGAGTGGTTATTGGCGAGACTCATGAAGTCAAATCCTGCCTCTTTCAGTCTCCGCGCATAACTGGGAGGAGTACGGAAAGCATATGAGTTTTCACCCTCTTTGGTCGTTTCTCCAAACACACAGAGAGGTCCTTCCAGGTTCCCCATTGCCACATCTGCATTAAGCAACACCTTCTTAGCATCCCTGAACAGATTCGCACCATCGTTAATCGGAAGTCGTTCTGTGGGAAAAGTCGTTCCCATCATCACGTCACCCACCATGGCAAAGGTCAAGGTTTTTTGAGAGGAAGACGGACTGCCAGATTTCTGCTGATTCTGAGAAACAGCAAATGCTGGCCTCAACAGACCAGCATTTACGCATATCATGAAGAGAATTAAGTTTCTCATTCTCTCATTTTCAAAAAATTCCCTTACATCACGCGACGGGCACCTACATAACGGCGGGCATAATAGCCATCGGTTGACTGACTCACCTTCACACCTTCGCTTGTAGAAGCGTGGATAAAGGAGAAGGTACCGTCACCATTCACGTCCACCACGATTCCCACGTGGCCAACACCACGACCGGAATTGCGACTGGTGAAGAACACCAGGTCACCCGTCTGCAAATCGCCACGGCTGATGGGCTGGTTCTTGGCATACTGATCACGGGAGCAACTGCCGATATTCTCGCCAAACTTACGGAACACATAGCTGGTGAATCCAGAGCAGTCAAAGGCATAAGGGCCTTTAGCACCACTGCGATAGCGGGTACCGATATGTGAAAATGCCTCACTCATGAGGTCTTCGGTAGCCGATACGTTGTAATCCTCGTATTCGGTTCCGTTATAAAGGAAATCAAAGTTGTCAATTTCATGGCGCTCGCTGGTAAGCGTAGTCGTCTCTTTCTTCTGCACCTTACGCTTACGAGCATCGGTAACAGAAACACAAGTCAATAGCAGGAGTACTGCAAATACAAATATTTTCTTTCTCATTAAATTGAGGGTTAGAAGAGTCAAAATTGATTTCGGGCGAAAAGGATTAAAAAGATAATCCACACCCATTTTTTAAAATGCACTGCAAAGTTAACAATAATTCTGCGACAAAAAAAATGGGTTTACATCTTTTTCGATTGTGCCAAAAGTCGAATTTTGCATCCAAAAAATTCCCTTACCTGCTGTTATAGTGTAATTTAGCCCATTTTTCTTATCTCAAACTTTAACTGTTTGCGTTAACAGCTTTTAATATCCGCATAAATATCCATTTAACATTTCACCTTATAAAATAAAGGAAATGCGCAAATGAAGGAATCAGAAATTTGGATTTGAGGGTAAAAAAACGTACCTTTGCAAACAAATTATATTAATATCTCCAAAGGAATGAAAGAATTAGCATTGAAGTACGGATGCAATCCGAATCAGAAGCCTTCCAGAATCTTTATGCAGGAAGGCGAATTACCCATCGAAGTACTTAACGGCCGTCCTGGCTATATCAACTTTCTCGACGCCTTAAATTCCTGGCAGTTAGTGAAGGAACTGAAGGCTGCCACTGGTCTTCCTGCAGCAGCTTCGTTCAAGCATGTATCTCCCGCTGGTGCTGCCGTGGGACTGCCTTTGAGCAATACGCTCAAGAAAATTTATTTCGTGGATGACTTGAAAATAGAACTCTCCCCTATTGCCTGTGCCTATGCCCGCGCCCGTGGTGCTGACCGTATGAGTTCTTATGGTGATTTCATTGCACTCTCCGATACCTGCGATGCTGCTACAGCTACGCTCATCAAACGTGAGGTCAGTGATGGAGTCATTGCTCCCGACTACACGGAAGAGGCCTTGCAGATTCTGCGTGAGAAGCGCAAAGGCACCTATAACGTCATTAAGATGGATCCTGCGTATGTGCCCGCACCCGTGGAGACCAAACAATGCTTTGGCATTACTTTCGAACAGGGCCGCAATGAAATCAAACTCGACGATCCCGCACTCTTCGAAAATATTCCTACCCAGAACAAGGTATTCCCCGCTGATGCCAAGCGCGATCTCATCATTGCCTTGATAACGCTGAAATATACCCAGTCAAACTCTGTGTGCTATGTGAAGGATGGTCAGGCTATCGGTATCGGTGCCGGACAGCAGAGCCGCATTCATTGCACCCGTCTGGCGGGTAATAAGGCCGACATCTGGTGGCTTCGTCAGCATCCGAAGGTGATGAATCTTCCTTTCATCGATGGTATCCGTCGTGCCGACCGTGACAACACTATCGACGTGTATATCTCCGAGGATCACGAGGATGTCCTTCGCGAAGGCACTTGGCAGCAGTTCTTCAAGACCAAACCTGAAGTACTCACAATGGAAGAGAAGAAAACATGGATTGCCCAAAACACGAAAGTGAGCCTTGGCTCTGATGCCTTCTTCCCCTTCGGCGACAACATTGAGCGTGCCCACAAGAGTGGTGTGGAATACATCGCACAGGCAGGCGGCAGCGTTCGTGATGACAATGTGATTGAAACCTGTGACAAGTATGGTATTGCAATGGCGTTCACAGGTGTACGTTTGTTCCATCATTAACCCACCCTTTATCCCTCCCGAAGGGAGGGTATTGATAACTTTCAACTATTGAATATGACAGACAAAGACAAGAATAGCAGCAACCAAAGCCCCCTCCCTTCGGGAGGGCAAGGGGGTGGGTCTGATTTCCAGTCGATTCTTGAGAATGGCATTTCGTTTGGTCGCGGCGCACGTGAGAAGAGCGATGACGGCAAGGTGAAGACGAAAGCCAAGAAGAAGAAATATATTACGGGGGCTCATGGTTCCGGCTCTGCCATGCAGAAAGCCAAATACCGTCAGCAACGGGCTAACCGCCATAAAGGCAAGAAATAATCATTACTCATCGTTCCAACTAACCTTATTAATTATGATACGTTTACTCAGTTTATTTTTAGTACTTGCAGCCACTACAGCTGCCCATGCACAAGCCGATGAAACCATCCGTCTGAATCAGACGGGTATGTACCCTAACCAGGAAAAAGTGGCCGTTGTAGAAGCCGCTAAAGTCAAGAATATTTCCATCAAGGATGCTTCCACAGGCAAAGTCGTTGTGAAGAATAAGGTGTTGCGAAAAGCCGTTTCTCCATGGTCTGGCAAACAGCGCACTGTCGTCGATTTCAGCAATCTCACCACTCCGGGACAGTATGTTTTCAGTGTGAACGGCCATGAACAGCCTTTCACCGTGAAGGAAAACGCCCTCCAGGAACTCACCACAGCCGCCATCAAATCCTACTATCTGATGCGTTCTGGCTGTGAGATTGAGGAGAAATACGCCGGAGAATATGCCCGTCCTTTGGCCCATGCCGACACTCGCGTGATGATTCATCCCTCTGCCGCTTCTGCTGAAAGACCTGCAGGCAGCTACATCATATCGCCGCTGGGTTGGTACGATGCCGGTGACTACAACAAATACATTGTCAACTCCGCCTATTCCGTGGCCGTGATGCTGCTCTCCTACGAACAGAACCGCAGTTATTACGATGCTCTCAGCACCAATATTCCAGAGAGTAACAACCAGACGGCAGACCTGTTGGACGAACTGATGTACAACCTACAATGGATGCTCACGATGCAGGATCCTAACGACGGTGGTGTCTATCATAAGTTGACAACACCGAACTTTGAGGGTTTCGTCATGCCCAAGGATTGCCATCAGCAGCGCTATGTAGTACAGAAGAGTGTCACCGCCACCTACGACTTTGCTGCCGTAATGGCTCTTGCAGCCCGCATTTTCAAGGGTTCCAAGGACTACCCCACTTTTTCACGCGATGCTGCAAAAGCTGCCCGCGATGCCTATCAATGGGCATTAAATCACCCTAAGGCATTCTACAATCAAAATGCCATGAACAGAGAATTCAAGCCTGCCGTCAACACAGGAACCTACGGTGACGGGAATGCCAGGGACGAACAGTTCTGGGCTGCTACCGAACTGTATCTCCTCACGAACGAAGGCGCTTTCCTTGCTGATGCACAAGCCACGGCTCCTACTGATTTCCGTGTTCCCAGCTGGGGTTATGTAGCTCCTATCGGACAATGGGAATGGATGATTCATCCCGAAGCTAATGCGGAAAACAGTGCTAAGATGAAAGCCTTCATGCTCGACTACTGCGACAAGCAACTGGCTACCACAGCTACCTCTTCTTTCCAGACGCCCACAGGAAACAATCCCCGTGACTTTGGATGGGGATGTCTCGCAGAAGCCTTCTGCGCCCATGGCATGGCCTTCCTCTTTGCCTATAAGCTGACGGGAGAAGCCAAATATCTCACGGCAGCTATGCAATGTTCCGACTATATCCTAGGTCGCAATGCCACGGGCTATTGCTACGTGACGGGTTTCGGCCTTAAATCCCCCATACATCCCCACCAGCGCATCTCTACTGCAGATGGCATCGAGGCTCCCATGCCTGGATTGTTAGTAGGCGGTCCTAATCCCGGACAGCAAGACAATGGTGACGGTTCTATCCAGTATCCTTCTAAGCAACCCGACGAGAGCTATGCTGATGCCATTCCCAGTTATGCCAGCAATGAGATCGCCATCAACTGGAATGCCACACTCGTAGGCCTCACAGGTTGGCTCGACAATATCATGAGATGAATATTTCTTCTGCAAACGAAACGCACACATTTTATCAGCGTTTTGAAGGACGAAGTATTAAATAAATGAGATAGGAAGCCAAGATGATGACGTAGCAGGCGATGACGCCGATAGTGTTCAGCGTGATGGGCTCGATGCTCGCACACGGAAGGGAGGCTATGAAATGAAGGATACCGTTCAACCCATCCGTCAGCAGGGAAATGAACTTCGCAAAAATGGCTTGTAAGGAGGGCTGCCAGGCAAATGCCCAGAAAAACAAGGCACCATAGATGATGAGGGGTGCCAGCATCACGACCGCTAAGTTGGTGAAAAGGAAATAGACGGGAAAGCGTCCGAAATAATGGGCTATCAATGGAGCGACACCTATCTGTGCTGCTAACGAAACCGCGAGCGTTCCCCAAAGAGCACGTCCTAAACGTACAGCTCCTGTCTGATTCTGTGTGGATGTGTTACAAAAGATGCCGTACAATGGCTGATAAAAGATGAGGATGGAGGCTACAGAGATATACGAAAGCTGGAATCCCACATCGAAGAGCGACATCGGTTGGATCATCAGCAAAACACAGGCAGTGAAAGCAAGAGTGTTCAGCGTGACAGCCTTTCGGTTGAGCATCTGGAAAAAGATAAGGAAAGTCAGCATCACCGCCGAACGAACCACCGAAGCAGACATTCCCACCAAAACCACAAAACTCCAGATGGCCATCAGCAGCACAAAGGCTGAAATGAAATAACGCCATGAGTTTCGCCGTTGACGAACACCCAAGACCAGTGTCAGCACCATGTAAATAATGCCTAGGTGCATCCCCGAGAGCGCCAGGATATGGGCACCGCCCGAAATGGAATAGTCGTCTTTCTGTTCTGCGGAAAGCCTTGAACGGTCACCTAAAGTCATCGCCGAAATCACGGCCAGTTGCTCATCTGAAAATCCAGAACTTTGATAGCGGTCTGTCAGCTGCTGACGAAACTCAAGAGCTGCCATCTGAGTTCGTTGCAACACCGACAACCCTTTTAACGACACCCTCTGAATCTGCCAGTCATCGGTATAGAGGAAGACTGTGGAACGATAGCCATGACGAAGCAGATAACGGCGATAATCGAAAGTGGAGCGCACGAAGTTTGCGGGTTTCTCAAAGGCAGCCACGCCCCTGATGCCATGGCCAATCTTCAGTTTCTCCGCCCGGTCATCACGGAAGATGGAAGCCCTCACCTTGAAGGGACGGGAAGCCGACGTCACCCAAAGATCCATTTGCAGCACCTTCTTCTTCATCACCGGCTGGCTGGTCACCACAGCATCGAAAACAGTCTCTTCAGAGGCGAAGCCGTCACCCATGTCCGCCAACCGATGGCTCATCAGCGTAGCCCCCAGCGCAAAGACGGAAAGAAGAATCAGGGCAGACTGCAACCTATACTGCCTTACAAGAAAAGAAGTTACCAGCAACACGCCGAAAGCAACTGCCCACAACCATGTATGAATGCCAGTACAATCAGCAAGCCACATGCCCAAGATCAAGGCAACGGCTATTTTCAGGAAAGGATAAAAGCTTAGTTTTTGGAAGGAATGCATTTTGAAAAAAAACTGTTACCTGAGCACGATACCCGTCAGGATGCGTCCTGAGTCAACGCCCTGTTTACGGGCAGAGAAATAATCTCCCGACTGCTGATAGGTACAGATGCCGCTCATCTCTATTCGGTGGACACCTGTTTCTTCCAATAGCAGGCGGTTACATGACGGAAGATCTATATGCCACTTTGCATAGCGCCTTGCTATTTGCGCCATCGGAAAGCCCGCATCCTGGAATTGTTCATACACTTCATCGCCAACCTCGAAAGCCTCCAGACTGATGCCAGGTCCCACAACGGCCATCAGCTCTTCAGGGCTTGTTCCAAACCTTTCACCCATGGCTTCAACGGTCTTCTTCACGATGCGCTTCACGGTTCCCCTCCATCCTGCATGAATCGCGGCAGCGGCATGATGCGCCTCATCATAAAGCAAAACGGGAATGCAGTCTGCCGTACTGACTCCGATACAGACGCCACGTACCTGAGTCATCAGGGCATCTGTCCCTTCCAGAAGTGCTGCCCTCTCCTGCTCATTCATCTCCAACAGGTCCTGCCCTATCTCCACCACATGGTCGGAATGTGTCTGATGGGGCATCAACAGCCGTTGGGGCTTAATGTCCAGCAACTGACAAAGCGCCCCACGGTTTTTGGCAATGGCCTCCGCGTTATCGCCGCAATAAAGATTCACATTAAACTCTCCATAATTGCCCTGACTGTAGCCGCCATGACGCATGCTACTGAAAGCCGTCACCTTTGGTGACAGCGCATACATAAGCAATTGAGGCTTATTCATCGATGTCTTCTATTTCGTAATCATCCAGGATTTCGATGTCATCATCGTCCATTTCGTCTTCATCCTGCAGCTCCACGTCTTCCCCCTCCTCCATCAGCTCACGGGCAAACTGCGACATCTCCTTGTCACGGTGGACGAGCGTGTCCTCCGCGGTAATCTCCTGAAGCTTGTTACTCTCGCTGTTGAGCTCTTTCCATAACACGTCCTTCAGTTCGTCGAGTCCCGTCTGTGCAACGGCAGAGATAAAGACAATGGGGACAGACTTTTCCCCTGCCATCTTGCGGGTTAGGTCTTCACGCAGCATCTCCATGAGTTCCTCGTCGAGCAGGTCACATTTGGTGATGGCCAGCACACGGTGCTTGTCGAGCATCTCCGGATTAAACTGTCGCAGTTCGTTCAGTAGGATATTGTATTCCTTGAAAATATCGTCCGTATCGCCGGGCACCATGAAGAGCAGCAGGGAATTGCGCTCAATATGGCGCAGGAAGCGCAGGCCCAGTCCCCTTCCTTCGGCAGCCCCCTCAATAATACCCGGAATGTCGGCCATCACAAACGACTTGTTGTCGCGATAGCCCACAATGCCCAGCGAGGGTTCCATCGTGGTGAAAGGATAGTTGGCAATCTTCGGACGTGCATTCGAAAGTGCCGAAACCAAGGTTGACTTTCCGGCATTGGGAAATCCCACCAGTCCCACGTCAGCCAGCAGCTTCAGTTCCATAATGACGGTCATCTCCTGCATGGGTTCTCCGGGCTGCGCATAACGGGGAGCCTGATTTGTGGCCGTACGGAACTGATAGTTACCCAGTCCCCCGCGTCCACCTTTCAGCAATACCACTTCCTGACCGTCGTAGGTGACGTCGCAGACATATTTTCCCGTCTCCGCGTTATAGACCACCGTCCCGCAAGGCACATCCACATAGACATCCTTGCCGTCGGTTCCATGACATTTGTCCTTTCCCCCGTTGCCGCCATGCTCCGCCTTGATGTGGCGCTGGTATTTCAGATGGAGGAGCGTCCAGTAGTTATGATTTCCCCTCAGGATAATGCTGCCGCCCTTACCGCCGTCGCCGCCGTCAGGGCCGCCGTTGGGGTTGTATTTCACATGGCGCAGGTGCATACTCCCCCTTCCGCCCTTGCCGGAGCGGCAGTAAATCTTAACGTAATCTACAAAGTTCGAGTCTGCCATATTATAGCCTATCCACAACCTTCACAATATCCGCGAAGATGCGGTCAAGTTCGCCCAGACCATCAATCGGATAGCGGATGCCCTCCTTCTCATACCAGTCGATGAGCGGTGCCGTCTGATTGTGATACACATCCAGGCGCTTCTTGATGGTTTCCGCGTTGTCATCGCTCCTTCCGCTCATCTGGCCGCGAAGCAGCAGGCGCTTCATGAGTTCATCTTCAGGAACGTCGAGTTCTATCATGGCAGCCACCTTGTCGCCACGCTCGGCAAGCATCTGCTTCAGGGCCTCAGCCTGCGGGATGGTGCGTGGGAAGCCGTCGAAGATAACCCCCTTATGACCGCGCCCGAAAGAATCATAGACACTTGCCAGAATGTTAATCATCAAGTCGTCGGGAATCAGTTGACCCTTGTCGATGAAAGAGGCGGCCGTCTTGCCGAGTTCCGTTCCTTTCTTGATTTCGCTGCGCAGCACGTCTCCTGTAGAGATGTGGCCCAGTCCATACTTCTCGATGAGCTTATCGCTCTGTGTGCCCTTTCCGGAGCCAGGGGCACCAAAAATAACTATGTTCTTCATCTTGAGTTTTTTATCTTGAAAATCCTTTTTAACGCGTTTTTCTTTTCCACCATACCACAGATCGGGCATGAGGTCCTTCTGCTGGGCCTCCACGTCACTGGGCAGATTAGGTAAATGAACTTCTCTCATCTTCTATAACCATTAACCATTAATCATTAACCAAAGAATAAATCCCCTTCAGTCCCCTTCCCTGCTGGTCGTAGTCAAGGCCATAGCCCAGAATGAAGTCGTTCGGAATCTCGAAGGCAGCATACTCAATGTCGAGGTCCACCTCCAGTTTTTCAGGTTTCACAAAGAGCGTGCAGATATGCACCGAAGCGGGATTGCGGGTACCCAGCGATTCCACCATGCTCTTCATCGTCCGCCCTGTGTCCACGATATCCTCCACGATGATGACCGTGCGTCCCGTCAGGTCCTCATTGATGCCCAGCACCTCTTGTATTTTACCCGTAGAGGTCGTGCCCTGGTAAGACGCCAGTTTCACAAACGAAATTTCACAAGGAATCGTGATTTCACGCATCAGATCGGCCGCAAAAATAAACGCGCCGTTAAGAACACCCAGCAACAGCGGGTTCTTCCCATCCATATCATGACTGATACGCGCTGCCAGAACTTTCACCCGCTTCTTGATTTCTTCTTCCGGTATGGAGACACGGAAGGTTTTGTCCTTGATTTTAACTGTATCCATAGGGTGATATTTTAAAATTTGGTACAAATTTACTAATTTTCTGCCAAATAAGGTCTATGATTCCCATTATTTTTGTATTTTTGTACCCAAATGAAGATTTTTACCAGCAATCAGATCCACGAACTTGACCATTATACCATGGAGCATGAACCCATTCGCTCCATCGATCTCATGGAACGCGCAGCCAAAGCCCTGACGCGCGCCATCACTTCGAAATGGGACAATCAGAAGCCCGTGGTCGTCTTCGCGGGACCTGGCAATAATGGCGGTGATGCGCTGGCTGTGGCCCGCATGCTGAGTGAGCAGAACTATAAGGTCGCCGTCTATCTTTTCAACATCAGCAACAAACTTTCTGAGGACTGCGCCGCCAACAAGAGGCGCATCCAGGACGCCCACCGCATCAAGGACTTCACCGAGGTCATCGAGGAATTCGACCCGCCGCAGCTGGAAGCCAACATGCTGGTGATCGACGGCCTTTTCGGTTCCGGTCTCAACAAGCCGCTGGCAGGTGGTTTTGCTTCTCTGGTGAAATACATCAATCAGAGTCCCGCCACCATCGTGAGCATCGACGTGCCTTCAGGTCTCATGACCGAAGACAACACCTATAATGTACGCGCCAATATCATCAAGGCCGACCTCACGCTCACCCTTCAGCAGAAGAAGCTCGCCTTCCTGTTCCCCGAAAACCAGCAGTTCATCGGCGAACTCAAGATTCTCGACATCCGCCTCAGCGAAGAGGGAATCCGCAAGATGGACGCCCAGTTCACCGTGCTCGAAGAGTCGGAAGTCAGGGCGATGATGCTCCACCGCAACGAGTTTGCCCACAAGGGCAATATGGGGACGGCGCTGATCGTTGCCGGAAGCTATGGCATGGCCGGAGCCGCCATCCTCGCCTCCAAGGCCTGTCTGCGCTCAGGCGTCGGGAAAGTGGTGGTACGCACACCCCGTCGCAACAACGACATCATGCAGATCAGCGTCCCCGAAGCCATCATCTATCCCGACCACGACGAGAAATACTTCTCCGAGACCGTGGACAGCGAGGACGTCGATGCCATGGCCATCGGTCCCGGACTCCGTCAGCAGGAGAACACCGCCATCGCCCTCATCACGCAGATACGCCGCACGCAAGCCCCCATCGTGGTGGATGCCGACGGACTCAATATGCTCGCCAACCATCGTGCGTGGTTGCAGCAGCTGCCTAAGAACATCATCATGACGCCCCATCCCAAGGAGTTCGATCGTCTCAACGGCGGCACCTGTGCCGACAGTTACGAGCGGCTTTCCAAGGCCCGTGACATGGCCGAGCACCTCCAGGCCTATATCATCCTAAAAGGACACTATTCCGCCCTGTGCCTGCCCAACGGCAACGTGGTCTTCAATTCCACGGGAAATGCCGGCATGGCCACAGCAGGAAGCGGTGACGTGCTCACCGGCATCATCACCGGACTGCTGGCCCGTGGCTACAAGCATGCCGAAGCCTGCATGACAGGCATGTACCTCCATGGTCTCGCCGGCGACCTCGCCGCCAAGCAAGTAGGCATGGAGAGCCTCACCGCCAGCGACCTCATCCACTTCCTCCCCCAAGCGTTTAAGCGACTGAACGATTAAAGTGAAGAGTGATGAATGAAGAATGTTATTGAAATTTGGAATAGCCGGAAGCTTTCGTATTTCGTTTTGCGTTTTTCGTATTTAAAGCTTTGTGTCTTTGTGTTCCATTAGTTAATTTGAAATCTTGAAATATTGATATGAAAAAGATTCTTTTGGCAGCCATTTTGGGCTGCGGTATCTTATCAGCAAATGCCGACAATCCCGTGACCGACGGCAGTTCCTATTTCCTTCCCAAGACAGCCCTGCGCTTCACGCTGCTGCTTGAGAAGACCACCTACACCCCCGGTGAGTTCTCACAGTATGCCGAGCGCTACCTGAAGAAACCCGCCGCCTTGGAAGAACAGAAAACCTATCGCATCCTCGCCGTCAAGATGACGCCCTACGGCATCGCAGACACCTCCAAGGTTTTCATGGCCAACATCGACACCAAGCACAACATCACATCGCTCTATAAGGACGATAACGGAGTGCTCCTTGCCGTGAACTGCGACCCGAAAGAAACAACCCCCGTGACGCATTTTAAGGCCGCTCCCAAGCCTGTTAAGCGCAATCCCTACGACTACCTCTCTCAGGAGATTCTCAGCGCGGGGAACAAATCCAAGATGGCAGAGCTCACCGCCGACGAGATCTACGACATCCGCGACAGCCGCAGTCAGCTCACCAAGGGACAGGCCGAAAGCATGCCCACCGACGGACAGCAGATGCGCCTCATGCTCAACAGCATGGATGCACAGGAGTCTGCCCTCCTCCAGCTCTTCAATGGCACCGAGGATCGTGACACCTTCGAGACCATCATCAATTACGTTCCCAACAAACAAGTAGAGCGCGAGCTCCTCTTCCGTTTCTCCAAGCATTTCGGGTGCGTAGAGAAAGATGACCTTGCCGGCGTACCTTTCTATATCGACATCTACGACCAGCACAATGTCCCCGCCAATTCAGCAACCGTTGACGAGGGCGAGAAAAACAAGAACGATGCAGGCATCTGGGTGAACCTCCCCGGTAAGATGACCGTCAACCTCTATCAAGAAGAGAAGCTGATCGAGACCTACGACGTCCTCTCTGCACAGTTCGGCCGTACCGAGCCCATGATGGGAGAGCTTTTCAGCAAGAAGATGGAAACCAAACTGCGTCTCAGCCCCATCACCGGAAACGTGGACAGCATCAACACAGAGTTGAAGAAATAATCACAGAGTCTTTCTAAAATAGTGAGATGCAGATTGCTTGTGGGATCCCGAATCTTACAGGCGCTGCAGAAATTCGGTAAGACTGGTCTTGGAGTCAAGATCCAGTTTCTGTCGGATTCGGTAACGACTTATCTCTACTCCGCGAGTGGAAATGTTGAGTAAGGGAGCTATTTCCTTGGAAATAAGATTCATCCTAATATAGCAACAGAGCATCTTCTCCTTCCGGGTAAGTGCGGGATAACGCTTGTCAAGGATCTGAAGGAAATTGTTATGCAAGTCATTGAAAGAATCTTTGAAAGCATCAAGATCATCGTCGTGCTCAAGATTGGTTTCAATCTGACTAATAAGTCTGAGAATCCTGCGTTTACTGGTGGGCATATTCTCCTCATTGAGACTATTGTTTAAACTAACAGCCGTTTTCTTGATTTCTATAAGCATCTCGTTTTTGCGTACGATGTTCATGCGGGAACGGAGTAATTCATCTTGCCGTGACCGGAGTTCCATTTCTAGTTTCTCATCACGCAAAATTTCTATTTTCTTTTCCTTTTCCTGAATCTGGTCATCCTTTTGCCGAATCAACTGCTGCTGGCTTTTATTAATTTTATGGTAAACAAAAGCAAAACATGCCAGGAAGAAAAGAAGATAGAGTAAACGTGCCCACCAAGTGCGATACCATGGGGGGAGCACATCGAAAGAAAAACTTGTTTCTGCTGACTCACTTTGTCCAGGAAGGAGCATACGCAGTTCAAAGGTATAATGACCTTCGTGGAGATTTGTGTATTCCTTTAACATACGATGGGTGTAAGGACTCCATGACTCATCACCGTTTCCTTTAAGACGATAGCTGAAAAGCACGGGACGTGTAACATCATAATTACAGGCACTATACTCAATGCGCACAGAATTGTCACGCCAAGCTATCTCAACCGGAGACTCACACCCATAGTAAAGCGTATCAGCATAATTACCGACATAGATTTTCCGGATGTAAGGCTGCATCATTTTCTTTTGGACAGCATGAGATGTTGTTGAGAGCATGGTAAAACCGTCTTCTGTCCCGATAACTGCGTGTTGACGGGCAGCATCGAGACTGATGTTCTCGAAATCTTCTATAAGATTGCCTTCGAGCCATGAATCATTTGTCTTGGCCGTCCTGCAATGCAATGCTTCGTTTGCAGCATACCAGATGTTGCCTTCACTATCTTGCTGGATAAAAGTATAAACAGTAGAACCTCCAAGCCTTTTCTCCAGTTGCCCGTAGCGTACTAGCTTTTCATGAGCAGTGTCGTATCGGAAAAGTCCGTTGCGTGAGGCTATAACCGTCTCGCCATCGACAGTGGCAATACAGACATTATCACCTTTGGGCAGTTGTGCTGAATTCATTGGCTGCTGGCGTGTCACTCGTGTCAAGTCATCATTAAGTGTAAGGCGGAAAAGTCCCTTTTCTTTATTGGCCACCCATACGGCATTGGTGGGTTCCTCCACATAAAGAGTCTTGGCTGAGAGCGAAGTTCCTTCCACTTCCTCCCCTAATTGCCACTGTCCGTTCACGAACCGAAGCAGGCGAAGTCCCCAATAAGAACTTGTAAGTAACACGTCTCTCCGAGCTCCGATGCGCCTGACACCCCACACGCCACGACTCTGAAAACGCTTGATGCCCTGCTGATCAATCATGATGAAGATGTTGCGCCCACCACAAAAGAGCCGCCCGTCAATAGTATCAAGACAATGAATCTGAGTACTCGTTCCTTCCACAAAACGTATTTCGCTTGGTTTATCGGGATGAATCACATAGAGTCCCTGATTAGTACCAAGCCAGAGGCTGCCATTGTATTCCACACTACAATAGCCGCTGCCAATGGGAGTCTTACGGTTGTAAAGGAAACGCAAAGGTGACTGCATCAGCACGCAATCAATACCATTGTCAAGTCCAAGCCAGAGATCGCTGTTTATATCAAAAGCAGCTGACAGGATTGACTTGTTTTGAAGACCGTCTGAGATGGAGAGCCGTTGTGAGGTATTACGTTTCAAGTCAACTAGAATGACACCATTCTGCATCGTGCCAAGTGCCAAGTGATGACCAGATATCGCCGAACAGGTAAGCCGGTCGTCGCCAGTAACGCCAATAGCGACTTGAAAAGGAGTCACTGTTTGCTGACTATAGAGCAACAGACGGTTATCCGCAGTAACAATAAGAAGTTTCCCGTCATAAGGATGCAGTCCCACCACGTTGGTTGAAGCATCAGCACTGAATCCCTTAAGCGGCTGCAGGCGTCCACCAGCCAATACAGATAGTCCGACGGAAGTTACCACGTACAATTTATTATAAACGACCGCAGAATAATAGATGCCTGCAACAGAGTGGATCTGATGGTTTTCATCGTTTACATAGAGTGCATCATCGCTCTGGAAATAGACATCACTCCCCAGTTGGAAGATATGCCACACATTCAGTTTTCTGGCTTGCTCCACAGGCTTTGAAAGCCGGGTATATATAAGACCTCCCTTCGAGTTGCGAGTGAATCTTCCAAACTGCCCCAACGCTCCCACATAGATGGTATCTCCTTTCAGAAAGACCGACCTCACTTTAGCATTGCCAGGAAGCGGATAGGTAGTCCAGCGGGCACCATCAAATTCGAGTAGTCCCTTATTGTTGGCAAAATACATCCATCCCTGACGACTCTGTGCCACCATCCAATTTTGATTACCCGAATGGTAATCCTTTCGTTCATGGTTGACAACAGGCCATTGCCACAACTCCTCAGCACTGAGAGAAAGGGGGAAGCAGAGGACCAGTATCAGCAGAAAGCTTATTTTCTTATTCACACCACAAAGATACAATAAAAAAACAAATAAAAAAATAATAAACAAAAATTATTTCAAGACTTTCCTTTTCTGCGGAAATTTGTGAAACTGAAAAGCAGCAGAACAAAAACCAAAAGCCTCGATGAAATGGGGAAATATAAATGATTTGAGCGTAAGATGAGAAAGTCTTGATGTAGTCGTTATTGGCGTTTGACGTAGTTGCGATGTGGCAGAAAATTTGAAACGGATGGATATTCTTTCTACTTTTGGACCAGCAAAACAATTATTACTCATTTAAAAATCATTTTATGAACCTAAAAACCATTTTTTCGAGAATGAAGCGACTGATGCTTATCAGTTGCATGATTCTTATGTGTGATGTAGGTGCATTTGCCCAAAGTATCCAGAATGTAAAGGGTACAGTGCTCGATGCCTCTACTCAAGAACCTATGATCGGTGTTACAGTACGTGAAAAAGGAACTACTAACGGAGCCGTCACCGACATCAATGGAAATTTCACGCTTAATAATGTGAAGAAGGGTGCTGACATCGTGTTCTCATACGTTGGCTATAACACCAGGTCAGTTCCTGCCAGCAGAGCATCAGGAACAATTCTGATGGATGAAGAAAAGAACGCCCTGAATGAGGTCGTCGTTGTAGGTTACGGCACACAGAAGAAAGCCAATCTCTCAGGTGCAGTAAGTGCTGTTGACGGAGAAAAACTGGCTGCCAAGCCATCGAGCGATGTTCTCGCTGCCATGCAGGGGGAAATGCCAGGAGTGACTGTGCTTCGCTCCAGTGGTGAACCGGGATCTGAGACATCAGGCCTCCGCATTCGTGGATTCTCTTCTGCCAACTCCACTTCCACACTCGTTCTGATTGACGGTGTCGAGGGTGACCTCTCACTGCTCAATGCCGACGATATCGAAAGCATTTCCGTGCTGAAGGATGCTGCCGCTAGCGCCATCTATGGTGCGCGCGCCGCTGCAGGCGTGGTGCTGGTAACCACCAAGAGCGGTGCTGACGAAAAGCCCCGCATCAATTACAACGGCTACTATGCCGTGAATCTCCCCGGCAATATGCCTGAGCGTTTGCCTGCATGGGAAGAACAAGCCTGGATTAACGAAGGACGACTGAACCAAGGAGGAAAAACGGAATGGAACCCTGAGCAGTCCAGCTGGGTAGGCAACCCTAACTTCAACTACCGTCCAAACAACACCAACGGACGTTGGGACGAGTTCTCTGCAACCAACTGGGTGGATGAGGGTACCAGAAATTACTCCGACCAGACAAATCATTCCCTGTCTGTATCAGGTGGCAGCAGTAAAATGAATTATCTGGTATCAGGCAACTATTTCTATAAGAATGGTATGCTGAAATACGGCAAGAACAACAACACACGCGTTAACTTGCACGCCAAGGTAAAATTCGAGCTGAATAATTATCTCGATTTCGGTGTGAACGTGCAGTATCAGTCGCGGAAAAACAATGCTCCGTCAGCAGGTGCCGGTGCCATACTCAATAACTTATATGGTTCGCGCGCACGCCAGTTGCTCTACAATCCTACAGAAGACGTGAACTATCAGACAAATCCCTATAATGGTGACCTGCAGTTCAATGCCATTCAGGTGATGAAGGAAGGCGGTGTGAACGAAACCCTCTATGAGGCATTCCTCGGCAAGGGCGAACTGACCATCAAGAACCTGATGAAAGGATTGCGCATCAACCTGAGTGCAAGCCGTAGGGCAGGATATTACAGCGCACGCGCAGAGCGTCATTATTTGGTATGGTACGGCATGAAGGGAGACAACGTGCGTCAGAGCTATAATTCTCCCAATCAGCTCTTTCGTTCCAAGAACAATGATTATCACGACATGTTCGAAGCCACTGTGAACTATGAGACAAACGTCAAGCTCCACAATTTCAAAATTCTACTTGGAAGCAGTTATGAAAACTATCGCAAGGACGAAATCAGTGCTACGGCTAAAAACATGAATTCTAACGACTTCTATTCATTCAATTATTACGATTCGTCAGAAGCAACCAACACCTCGCTTAGCGACAACATCCAGCCATGGTCTATGATGTCTTACTTCGGACGTTTCAACTATAATTTTGCTGAACGCTACCTTTTCGAAGCCAATATCCGCTATGACGGCTCTTCACGCCTAGCTCCCAGCAAACGCTGGAAGGCATTCCCCTCTGTTTCAGCTGCCTGGCGAGTGAATCAGGAGAAATGGTTCAACATTGACTGGGTTACCAACCTGAAACTCCGTGCTTCATGGGGACAGTTGGGTAACGGTGCCATTTTAGGACTTTACGACTACATCCCCACCATCGCACAGAGTACGGTTTATATGGGTGAGAAATCCTACTACCAGAGCAACTTGGCTTCGAAGGACAAGACTTGGGAGACAATCGAGACGACCAATGTAGGTATCGATTTAGGCTTCATCAACAACAAGCTTTCAGCATCATTCGATTATTACTGGAAATATAATAACGACATGCTTTCCCGCCTGCAATTGCCACATACCATTGGTATAGGCGTACCATCCGTAAACGTAGGTAAACTAAAGACCTGGGGATGGGAATTTGAGGCTAAATGGAATGACCGCATCGGCAAACTTCGCTATCAGATTGCCTTTAACATCAGCGACTCCCAGAACAAGCTTGTTGAGTACGATGGTGCTGACGTCGTTACAGCAGGAACAGTATCTCTCCTCGAAGGCTATGCCATGAACACTATCTGGGGATACAAGACCGATGGTTACTGGGGCAAAAGCAGCAGCTCCGAATATGCAAGCGAATACCAGGAGTACAAGGCGCAACATCCGGGCTACAAATCATTCAGCGACGGTAAGGTAGGCGCTGGCGACGTTCGCTATGTGACGCTGCCTGACGCCAACGGAAGCACCGATCACCAGGTAGGTGCCGGCGATGGTACGAAAGAAAACCATGGCGACTTGGTTTGTCTGGGCAATGCCAATGGCCGCTACTTCTATGGTATCAACATCTCCGCCCAGTGGAACGGCTTCGATTTCGCCGTGATGTTCCAGGGCGTAGGCCAGCGCAAACTTCTCATTGACACGGAGGCCATCGCTCCCTTTGGCCGCACCTATCAGATGCCTTGGACCATCCACCGCGACTATTGGACAGAAGACAATCCCGACGCCTACTGGCCTCGTCTGTATAACTACAATGGTGATATGTTCAACTTCCAACCCAGCGACAAATGGGTACAGGATGCCTCTTATATAAGATTAAAGAACATCACGCTAGGCTATACCGTTCCCGTATCAAAGCGATATATCCAGAAACTGCGTTTCTATGTGAGTGGCAACGACGTATGGGAGCACTCCGATATTCTGAAAGTGTTCGATCCCGAATCAGGCAACAATGTGGGACGTAATTATTATCCCTTCTTCCGTACCTGGGCCTTCGGTGTGAATGTGACGTTTTAATTAAAGAAATAAATAATCAAACAGATATGAAAACCATTGTTTTTAAATCCATTAGTGCAATATGCATATTGTTAGGGGGTATCATGTTTGCCAGTTGCGAACTGGACCGTTTACCCGAAACTGTGCTTGCCGACAACACATTCTGGAGGAGTGAGACCGACCTGCGGGGGGCCTGCAACAAACTCTACGTTGACCTTCCAGGCTTCAATCACGACAAGCGTGCCGACGACATCGTGGGTACGGCTGCCAATGCCACCTCAAGCGGTAACTGGACGGTTCCTGCCACTTCTAGTGACTGGACCAACCCATACAACAAAATAGGTGTGTGCAACAACATCATATTAAAGGCAGAGGCAGCACCCCTTTCAGATACACAGAAGAACCGGTGGATTGCCGAGGCCCGCTTCTTTAGGGCTTTCCATTACTTCGACCTGGTGCAGAAATACGGTGACGTTCCCCTTATCTTAAAACCTTTCGACTCCACCGAAGATCCCGATATCAAGATGGGACGCACGGCCCGTGAGGAAGTGATACAGCAGTGCTATGAGGACCTGAGATTTGCTGAAGAATGGCTCCCCGACATCGACAATGTAAAGAGTGATGCCGACTGGGGACGTGTGTCTAAATCAGCAGCCATGGGAATGCTCACCCGAATTGGTCTCTATGAAGGAACTTTCTCAAAGTATCATGGACTCTCCGGTGATTATAAGAGCCATCTGAAAGTGGCTGTCGATGCTGCTCAGCGACTGATCAATAGCGGCAAGCACGAGCTCTATTCCGATTTCAACCGTCTGTTCCTTTTCGACGGTGAAGGACGCAAGAACAAGGAAAACGTATTCGTGAAAGTTTACGGTCCCAACGGTGCCGGCGCTACCATTATGCACGGTAACTCCCGCCAGCTGGAAAACGGTTCCTGCATGACGCGCCAGGCCCTTGAGCAGTTCCTCTATGTTGACGGTCTTCCGCGCGAGAAGAGTCCTCTGGCTATTATTCCCGAAACGCGTTACGACGATTGTTTCACCAATCGCGACCCACGACTGGGCATGACCATCTACCATGTGGGCGAAGAGGCCTACAAGGGAGGCTACACACCCTTCAGCAATCAGCATGGCAACGGATATGGTATCAAGAAGGGATTCATGATCGATGAGTGGACCACCAACAGCAAAGAGACCGTCGACAAGATGATCATCCGCTATGCAGAGGTGCTGCTCTCCTATGCAGAGGCACTTTACGAATATAATGGAAGCATCACCGACCAGCAGCTGAACCAGACAGTCAACGCCGTGCGTGCACGTGTCGGCATGGAAGCCCGTCTCACCAACAGTTTCGCTCAGCAGAACGGGCTCAACATCCTTGATGAAATCCGCCGCGAGCGTCTCGTGGAATTTATCGACGAAGGCTTGCGCTACAACGACATCATCCGCTGGAAAATTGCAGAAAAGGTTTTGCCCGTCACTATTCTCGGACTGAAGTACAGTGAGCTCGATACCAGTGCACAGCGCGAGGATCTTTCCTCCCGCCTCACTACTGAGGGAGGAATGTATAAGGGGAAAAAGGTTTGCGACCAGGCCGACATCTACGTCATTGAGGACGGTGCTTCCCGCTCTTTCGATCCCGGCAAGGACTACTACTATCCCATTCCCACCTATGAGATTGCGACCTCCGAGGGCAATGTGGAGCAGAACCCGGGCTGGAAGTAATACTTGCAACAGTTTATATGAAAGAAGAGTAATAATAATAAATTGAAAATAAACGTTATGAAGAAAACAATATATTCTTTGATCTGCGCACTCGGATGTATAGCCGGAATCTGGAGTCTGACAGCCTGTGACGACGACACCTGGGGCAACGACAACGAGGAGATGATGAACGTGTTCTACTTCGGTTTTGAGGACTGGGGACAACTGAAGAACGACGTAACCTACACCGTCAAACAAGGTCAGATCGTCAATATCCCGATGCAATTCTGGTGTGCGGGCGAACGCAGCTTCGATGCCATTGCCCTCTATTATGTGGACAGCAGCCTGACGCTAGGTACCGACTTCCAGATTGTCGACGAAAACGGAAACTCATTACAACCTGACAGCAATGGGGCCTTCACTATGCAGTGGAACCTTCAGTCTCCTGATGCCACCAACAACCATCGCATTCAGAATATCCGTGTGAAAGCCTTGCAGGGAAAGACCGGAAAGGTGACGGTCACCACCTTTAACCCCCGTGATGTGGACGGTGCCGGTAAGGTGAAGATCTCCAACGGTTCCAGCGATGGGATCATCTACACGCCTAACTATGCAACGGGCGAATATGAGGTGCATTGTCTGACTCAAAACTACAAGGCCGTCGTGACGATTGAAAAGTAAAAGCGCTCATAACGAACTTTGCAAGTTTGAACTATGATATATGAATTGAAAATAAGAATAATTCTTGTTGCCGTTTTCTTAGGTTTTACGGCAAGAGCAGGTGCGCAGTCCATCTGGGACTTCGCGCACCTGACTCAGGTGAAGGCACAGTTGGACAAGCCCGCCTATGCTGCAGCCTACTCGCAGCTGATGGATGAAGCCCGGCAGCAGCTCAGTAAGGCCCCCCTTTCGGTCATGATGAAAGAGGCAACACCTGCAAGTGGTGACAAGCACGACTACATGAGCCTGTCACGATATTTCTGGCCGGATCCTTCAAAGCCCGACGGTCTTCCCTACATCAGCCGCGACGGCATCTCCAACCCCGAGCTTGAAAAGCTTGACCGTCCCAAACTGTCAAGTATGGCGATGGCCGTCACGACCCTGTCGCTGGCATGGTATTTCTCTGACGACGAGAAGTATGCTCAGAAAGCCACCGAACTGATTCACGTGTGGTTTCTCGACAAAAGCACCCGCATGAATCCCAATCTCAACTATGCTCAGATTGTTCCGGGCAAATACGACGGCAAAGGCCGCTGCTATGGTGTCATCGACGGCTATTCTCTGGTGGAGATGCTCGATGCCGTACAGTTGCTGGAGCGGTCACGCTCCTTCACCCCCAAGGACAGTAAGGCCCTGAAAAGCTGGTTTTCAAAGCTTCTGAAATGGTTGCTGACAAGCCCGCAAGGCATCGAAGAAGGCCAGCAGCTCAACAATCATTCCACGGCCCACGACGTGCAGATCATCGCCTATGCCCGCTATGTGGGCGACCAGAAGGTCATGGCCGACTATCTCACTCATTTCAGCGAGCGCCGCATTAAGGTGCAGGTTCAGCCCGATGGCAGACAGCCCCAAGAACTGCGCCGCACACTGGCTTTCGGATATTCACAGTACAATTTGGCTCACATGATCGATGTCATGCAGATTGCCCGTAATGCTGGTTTGCAGATTGAAGGAATGCCCCTGATTGAAAAAGCCGCCGACTTCCTCGCCCTGTATTTGGGAAAACGCGTTGAAGAGTGGCCCTACAAGCAGATCAGCGAATGGGACTACAAGCAAAACGAGTTCTCAAAGGATCTCTATCGCCTGTACCTGCTCCAGAACAGCCGCAATGACTATCTCCAGCTGGCTAAGCAGCACATCGTGAAGCACTTTTCCGACCGCTTCTTCCTACTTTATTATACTCCCGACGAGACCGACCATGCCTTTGCCCAGGCAGATGCTCAGCTGCGCTGGCAGCTCCGGGTGGTAGAGAAAGAACGGCAGAAAGACAAGCGTAATGCCGCCATGATGCCACGTTGTCTGGAAAAGGACGGTAGCATTCGGTTGGTGAACGCCCCTGACTGGTGTTGCGGATTCTTCCCTGGAGAACTATGGCACATGTATCAGTATTCCCACGATAACTGGTGGCGTGAGAAGGCTGTTTCTAACACGTGGCTCATTGAAAATGTCAAAAACAATCGCGGCAGTCATGACCTTGGCTTCATGATCTACAACTCGTTTGGCAAGGCATGGGAACTCACCGGCGAGCAGTCCTACCGCGATGTGGTGGTTCGTGCTGCGGAATCCCTCGTCAGCCGCTACGACAGCACCGTGGGCTGCATCCGTTCCTGGTCATGGGGAACACCCGCCCGCTGGCAGTTTGCCGTCATCATCGACAACATGATGAATCTGGAACTGCTCTTCGAAGCTGCCCGTATCACGGGCGACAAGAACTACTATAACATAGCAGTCCGTCATGCCAACACCACGCTTAAGAACCATTTCCGTCCAGACGGGTCATCCTATCATGTGGTCGACTACAACCCCACCGACGGCAGCGTCATCAAGCGCATCACCCATCAGGGCATCGCTGACGAGTCGGTATGGAGTCGTGGTCAGGCGTGGGGACTCTATGGGTTCACAATGTGCTACCGTTTCACCCACGACAAGTCCTACCTCGCACAGGCCGAGAAGATTGCCGGCTTCTTTTTCTCACAGAAAGACCTGCCCCGCGACTTCATCCCCTATTGGGATATGCGCGACCCTGCCATTCCTGGCGGAAAAGGTCCTGCCGCTGACGGTGGCGTCCCCCGAGATGCTTCTGCGGCAGCCATCTTCGCCTCCGGACTTTACGAACTTGCCACATTTGCTGATTCCGCCAAGGCATCCGTCTATCGTGAGTGGGCCGACAAGATTATGGATTCACTGGAGCGTTACTATCAGCCGGAACCTGAAACCCATCAGGGATTCCTGCTTCTCCACTCCACCGGCAACTATCCTGCAGGCGACGAAATCGACGTACCCATCAGCTATGCCGACTACTATTATCTGGAAGCATTGACAAGGAGAGGAAACTGAAAAATATGAAGAGTCTGTTGACAGGGTTATGGAAGGCAGTTGCGCTGGCAGCATTGGGCATTGCAGTCCCTGCAGGCGCACAGGTTCGTACGGAACTTGCCGACGGATGGGAATTCATCCGTCAGGACATGGCAAACACATGGGAAGTTTTCCGGCCTGTGAAAGCAGGCAAACCGGAAAGTGTTCCCCTGTGGAAGCCAGTATCCGTGCCCCACTGCTACAATGCCCATGACGGCGTTGCCCCCGATGTCAACTACTATCAGGGGCCGGCGTGGTATCGTCGTTGGCTGAAAATCCAAAACCCCTATCCCAACGGCCATACGCTGCTTGTCTTCGAGGGCTGTGGTCCCAAGACGCAGGTTTACGTCGGCAGCCAGTTAGTGGGCAGCCATGTAGGCAGCTACGACCTTTGGACGGTCGATATCACATCCTGTGGATCAGGTGAGCTGCCTTTAGCCATCAGGTGCGACAACAGCCGCGATGTGGAGATGCTGCCCTCCGACATGTCCGATTTCTGTCTCTACGGAGGCATCTGTCGTCAGGTGTGGCTCGTCTATCAGCCTGAGCATTATCTTTCCGACGTGCGGATCGACGTGAAAGACGATCAAATCATCATCGACGACAGTGTTCCCCTGCAGGTGGAAATCATCGCCCCCGATGGAAAGACAGTCTTTCGTGGGGACAACAGCAAGCCCGTTCGCGTAAGGCATCCCCACCGCTGGGATGTGGACAGCCCTCAGCTCTACACCGTTCGCCTCAATTACGGCGAACAGCACCTTGAAAAGCAGATCGGATTCCGCACCTTTGAATTTCGCGACCACGGACCGTTCTTCTTAAACGGCCGCCGTCTGCTGCTCAATGGCACCCACCGCCATGAAGACCATAGCGGCGTGGGAGCAGCCATGAGCAAAGAGCAGGTACTGCGCGAATTCCTCCTCATCAAACAGATGGGAGCCAATTTCATCCGGCTTGGCCATTATCCGCAGTCCGACTATGTGCTCCATCTCTGTGACTCGCTGGGCCTCCTCGTTTGGGAAGAGATACCCTGGTGCCGTGGCGGTGTAGGAGGTAGCGGCTATCAGCAGCAGGCCCGCGAGCAACTGGAAACCATGATCAGCCGTCATCGCCATCATCCCAGCATCATTCTCTGGGGGCTAGGCAACGAGAATGACTGGCCTGGCGACTTCAGCACCGTGCTCGACACCGTGGCCGTCCGACGGCTGATGACAGAACTCAACGCTGAAGCCCATCAGCTCGACGACAGCCGGATGACTGTCATCCGCCGCTGCGATTTCTGTGCCGACATCGTGGATGTGTACAGTCCGTCCATCTGGGCAGGATGGTACTCCAGGCGTTTCACCGACTACGCGCAGATGGAGCTGCAGGCCATCGGCCGCTATCCCCGCTTCCTTCATGCCGAATGGGGCGGCGACAGCCATGCCGGGCGCCATGCCGAAACGGGTTTTGACATCGAGGCTGGCGACCGCAACGGCGACTGGTCAGAATCCTATATCGTGCGCCTTTTCGACTGGCACCTGAAAGAACAGGCCAAAATGCCATTGCTCACGGGCAGCGCTTTCTGGACCTTCAAGGATTTCTGCACGCCCCTCCGTCCTGAGAACCCCATCCCCTATGTTAATCAGAAAGGCGTATGCCAGCGCGACGGCACGCCCAAGGAAAGCTATTACGTCGTACAGTCCTATTGGTCCCGTCAGCCCATGCTCCACATCTACGGCCACTCATGGCCTGTAAGATGGGGAAAGGAAGGCGAACCCCGCGAAGTGCTGGTCTATAGCAATCAGCCCGAGGTGGAGCTCTTCCTCAACGGTGTTTCGCAAGGACGCCGGCAGCGGCACATCGACGATTACCCCGCTCAGGGCTTCCATTGGAACCTCTCATTCCGCAAAGGCACCAACACGCTGAAGGCCGTGGCAGGGAACCTGGAAGACGAGATTGTATTCGAATACCAGACGGAGACATGGAGGAAACCTGCCGGCATCGTGCTGACACAAACCGGTGGAAACAAGATAGAAGCACAACTCTGTGATTCCCAAGGCATTCGCTGCTTAGATGCAACCGACTGGATCACATTCTCCATTGCCGGCGACGGAGAACTCCTGATCAATCAGGGAACCGCAACAGGCAGTCAGCGCATTCAGGCAGCCAATGGCAGAGCAGCCATCCAGCTCAAAAACATCACAGGCGACTGCGTAGTGTCCGCCAAAAGCCCTGGTCTGCCCTCAGCCTTTCTCTACGTAAAAGAAGAAAAGGCAGACGCTGCAAAAACTGATCACTTACAATAAGTCTTTCGGTACAAAGGAAATAATTGGTAGAAAGCCACTCTCTTGCCGAATAAGCCTCACTTATATACCACTTGCATACCACTTAAGTGCACTTATATGCAATTAGCTGCACTTAGGAGGCCCATCCGCTGCTTAAATGCCATGGAAGCGTTGTAAGAATGGCGTGGAAGCATTGTAAGAATGCCAAAGAGACAATGTAAGAATGACAATGAGACAATGTAAGAATTCAGAACATCTCAGAGCTATTTCCGTTCAAAATACAAGAACCGGTCATCAATCTTCCACACCATACGGGATTCGGTGAGTCTGACGATTTCATATACGGGGGCTCCTGTGGCACAAAATCCGTCCCCGTCCAAAAGCGTTATACGTTTTCCACCATTTGTGAGATGATAGATATGTTTAATTTGATGGTCTCCCGAAAAGACATCTGAGACTTCTACCAGGCATGTTCCCGTCGTTGGTGATGTCGCACGGAAAGTGTAATAGACAATGCCTTCACTCACTACATGGGGTTCATAGACTTCCAGCCAGCGGCCTTCCAACTGGCTAACTTCCACCTGCTGTTCATCGTCAGAGGAGCAGGCTCCCAACATACATGCTGCGAACAGCATCCAAACAATTTTTGTTTTCATCTTACTTTCCCATAAATTTACCAACAAACAGAATCACTCCCGACGACTTCTCATGGATGATGTAGACAAACGGACGATTGGCATGGAATGTGGCCTTGGGCGGTTCCTGTGTGGGGCCAGTAGAAGTCGCAGTCGCGACAAACCCCGCTATAGTGACGGCAGCAGCTTCTGATCCCTCTTCGTTTACCTTGATCTTTGCTTTCTGCTTCATCATATCGACATAAAGATTCTCTTTTTCACACACATTGGGGACTTCTGCATTATACTTATCGAAGACCTGACGGATGCCCATACCCTTGAGCAACTCTATCAGTCCTCCTGCATCATCCGTATCGAATGCCGTCTCGAAGCGCGGCAGCTTCAAATCCACTTCGTATCCACGGGCCTCCCGGAGGGGATTCTTCAGAAAGTCGGTGGACCATCCCGATGCTGCCAGACTGCTGATGACGTCGTCGGTGGTCTTCCCTTCTTCGGGCAACATCACGGTCATCATCCAGCGGCCGTTGCCATAGGGAATGGAGACGGCAGCATAAGTGTCGTTACGAAGGTAGTTCATATATACGTTCTGGTGCATCAGCGGCACGCGCGTTTCTCCGTCGGGCGTTGTGAAAACCTCCTCCCGCGTTTCATTCTTCTCGAACATCGATGCCCAATCGGCCTTGAAATAGATGGCATTGAGCAGATAACTCACCGTTCGCGGATCAACCTGTTCCAGAATGTTCGGAATCATCCCGCGGGTCTTCTCATCGCACCACCCGTTAATCCTGTCGAGCGTCAATGGCGAACTGAAATCGAGGGCCTCAGCCTTGGCATCATAATAGTTGGCCATGTCCTGCTGGAACAGCTTTTTCAGCTGGTACTTATCGTTCACGAAGATAGCATTAGCAATATTCAGCTGCACCTTTTCGTCCACATGCGGCAGATTGTCGATAAGGTTCTTGCAATAATCGTTCACGGCCTGGATGCCGCCCTTGTGGAAGCCCAACGTCTGCTCCAGTTCCTGCTCGGTGGTGCCCGTGGCGCCGTCGTTCACCATACTTAATACGTATGTGATACTCAGGGGCGAGCAGACAATGCTCCGGTTCTTCATCTTCCCGTTCAGCGACTGGAAGAAATTCAGCGTGAAACCGTTGTTGTCGTTGGCGAACACCTGCTGCTCTGCCGTGAGTTTGACGGGCTTCACCTCGGCGTACATATTTACATATTTCTTTTCTCCATCCTTCTCTACTGCTTCTTCGGAGGAGGAACAGGCTGTGGTCATGCTGCCCAAGAGGAGGGCTGCCAGCATCCATTTGGCTTGTTTCATTGCTATTTTGTTTGATGAGTTACTGCTTTTAAAACTCGAAAAGGGAGAAATCTTGTATGGCGGAATGTTAAAATTCGCACGAGGAAAAGTTAACGAATCTAAAAGGCTGGTTTTTCATACAAGATTTTGTAATTTCGTTGTTTCATAAGCAGAAGATATCTTTAAATGGACGAGCAACTCGTAGCGCGCATACTGCAAAACGACCAGCGGGCGATGGGCCTACTCTACCAACGTTATGTAGGGATACTGACGTCGGTATGCTACCGCTATGTGGCTCAGGAAAGCGATGTGAAGGACGTGCTGCAGAATAGTTTCGTGAAGATTTTCACCTCGCTCTCTACGTTCAAGTTCCACGGAGAGGACTCGCTAAAGGCGTGGATGACGAGAATCGTGGTGAATGAGTCGCTCAATTTCCTGCAAAGCCGGAAGAAGATGCTCTTCGTGGAAGATGAAAGGATTCTGCGCGATTTACCTGATGAGGAGGAGGTCAATTTGGACAGGATATCCGACGACGAACTGCACCAACTCATCCGTGAACTCCCCGACGGCTACCGAACGGTACTCAATCTCTTTGTCTTTGAAGGGCTTTCGCATCGTCAGATTGCCGAATTGCTCAGCATCAAGGAATCCACCTCAGCCTCTCAGTTCTATTTTGCAAAACAACAGCTGGCTAAAAGAATCAAGGATTTAAAGAACAAGAAAGAATGAAAGAAGAATGGACAGATAAACTGAAGACCCGACTGGAGCATCACGAGATGACTCCGCCGGAAGGACTTTGGGAAGGCATCAGCGAGCAGATGAACCTTGCTGAGAAGTCTGTCCGCAAGTCTTCTTCCCCACTTTCGAAGCGATGGATTGCTGCCGCCGCTGCCCTGCTGGCATTGGCCGGATTCTTCGCGCTCTATGATTTCAAGGATGACGCAACCAGTTCTTCACCCGTAAACATCGCTGAAAAGGCGGAAAGCCATCAGGCACCAGCCCAAGAGCAAACGCCTGAAGAAAAGCCCGTCGGCGAAGAGCCTGCTATCCCCCGTATGAGCTCTCTTCTGGCCCAGGCAGTACCCGCCAATGGCAAAACAGCGCTAGCAGCAACCGAATCGCTGGAGCCTTCAGCTACCCCGGTTATCGCGGAGGAGAAGATGACCAAGACAACAGCTGACGAAAAAACCGCCGAGACTTCGCAGGCAAGCGCACAAACCGCCAGAAGGATTGCGCAGGCGAGTTCCTCCCCCACCCCGACGTATCAGCAGAATGACGGAAAGCCCTATTCCGAAGAAGGCAAGTCGCCACATCAATGGTCGTTCGGGCTCCATGCTTCAGGAGGACTCCTGGCAGACAATAGCCACCAGCAAAATAACCATTATCCTATCAGCCAAAGCGACCCGTTGTCACCCTCACCCATCAGTCAATATAATGGTGGGGAAAACCCTCAGAACGAGACTCCTATAAAGGCTTCCCACCGTCTGCCCATCCGCTTCGGCCTGAAAATAGGTTATCAACTGAGCGAACGGTGGGCGCTGCAGACTGGTATCACCTATACCTATCTCTATTCGGAATTCACTTTGGTGAACAGGCAGCAACCCGCCATCGAGCAGCGGCTCCACTACGTCGGCATTCCGTTGGGCATCAGCTACCAAATATGGAAGAACAGCTATTTCCGCCTGTATGCCTCAGCTGGAGCAATGGCCGAGAAAGTAGTGAAAAACTCACAGAAAAGCGGAGATTCCAAAATCAATTCGCACCCCGACGGCGAAAAGCCCCTACAATGGTCTGTGAACACAGCCCTAGGCGCTGAATATCAGCCCACGAAGCAGTTGGGCATCTATCTGGAGCCGAGTCTCGACTATTATTTCAAGGACGGCACGGGGCTGGAGCACTATTACAAAGAACATCCGCTGAGTCCCGGCATCGAGTTCGGACTCCGCTGGCATCTGAACCCATAATCACGAAAAAGACCTAGATTTTTACGAGACCATAAAACAGTTAAAGGAGGGTATGTCTATCATGACATACCCTCCTTTGTTGTTATCGTTGAGAAGTCTTGTATTGCAAACTATGTGTTTGCCCAAGCCTCGTCAACGTCTTTGATGTCAATGCCCAGCAGGCGCATCTGTCGGAACAGCTCTGGCAGATGCGTTTTCATAAACTGCCGTTTACGCTCCTTCATAATCTGCTTCTTCGCCCCCTTGGTGACGAAGTAGCCCAGACCGCGCTTATTATAGATAATGTTCGCACGAGCCAGTTCGTCGTAGGCCTTGACGGCGGTGTTGGTGTTCACCTCCAACAGCACGGCATACTCGCGGACCGACGGTATACGGTCATCGTCCTTGTAGGTGTCCGCCAGGATTTCATCGCAGAGGCGGTCTGCCATCTGCAGGTATATTGCTTTATCGTTGGTAAATGCCATAATAGTCAGTCTTTATTGTGAAACAGTTTGTATTTGGGAAAGCGGCAGAACAGCCAGTAGGCGACAATCGCCAGCACAACGGCCAAAAGATAGAACACCGTAACAATCCCACCTTGATAGTTGATCTGGATGAAAAGACCTATCACAGCAAAGAACACCACGGTGACAAACAGCCAGGCCCAGCGACCTATCCATACACTCGAGAACAGACTCAGCGCATGGAAGAACCAGAAAAGGCCCCACATCAAAGTTATCTTTTCGAGATGAAACGGATTCGTCCACACCACCAAATACTTCATGACACAAAAAAACTTCGGGATGGCCGTGGGAAAACTAACTTCTTCGGAGAATACGGGCCAGACAGCCATACGCAGCAGGTCGCCAAGCATGAAGGCCACCACATAAATCACGAACAGTACGGGCACGTAAACCACCCAACGGGCCACGAATTTTTCCATGTTCGAAGCAGGCAGCATCAACCATCGACGACTCTCGTTACGGTGATGCAATTGGTAGAAAGCAAAGGCGGCACCGATGCACAGCAATACTGCACCAACAGTCGCACATGACGAGGCAGCACCACGCAATGCGCTATTGATTAGTACCGTTTCGTTTTCATGCATTAATGACACCTTATACGCATAATCATTCCGAGCTTGGATACAAGCAAACATCTCAAAAGTGGCAAATGCAATGACGGCTACGCTGAACAGCGTCAGCAACTGGCGCCAGTGGTAGACTAACGTCCATACGAGGACATGCCAGAAACGGCAGAAGGAAAACTGATTATTCATGGCAGATTTACAAAATTACGGGTTGCTAATTGCCAGCGGCAGAAAAGCCGGTAGGCCAGAACGGTGAAGACGCAGGTGAGCGCAACGAAGAAGACGGACATAAAGCCGAGATACCAAGCGTAGGGAATGTCGCGCATGTACGGCTGGTCGTAGGTCATAAAGTGAACAAGTCCAAGGAACGGTACAATGCCGACAAGAGCGGTGACCACAGGCTGGTACTTACGGAAAAGAATGCTGCCTAAGAGGAAGAAAGCATGAATAGACATAAAGAAACAATAGCTCCACAAGACGTTCAGCCATGTTGCATGAGGACCAATACTAGACGTTTGCGGAAAGTTCTTCAGGAAATAGGCCGTGGCGGCAATGACGGGCTTACCGGTCATCCAGAGCCATGCCATGTGGATGGCATCGGCCACAAAGAACATCAGGAAGCCGCCCAGCGACACTACAAACATATACACCCAGCGCGACAGGAACTTTTCCATATTCGTGGCGGGCAGCATTAGCCATGCCGTGCGCTTTGCCTTCTTCTGCTCTCTCCAATAGAGCGTGCTGGCTGTGGCCAACATGTAGATGTAGAGACCAATAACGCTAAAGATGCCAATGCCCTCACAAATATGTTTGATATGCAATTCCCAATCAGTCACTCTGTCAACTCTCATGCCGATGTTATGGTCAAACCAAAAAAAGAACAGATAGGCCATCAGCATGCCGAGCACGTCCCTCAGCAACTGCTGGCGATTCTGGGCGAAGTCGAACCGCAAGACGCTACCAAAGCGTTGTAAATCGAAGTTCTTCATAACAATTCTTTTTAGTCGTGAAAAAATCAGATGCGTTGTTTCGTTACGGCGTTAAAGAGCAATTCCAGGTTCAGCTGTGTCTCAGCATCACCCTCGCGGCGCTCGGCCATCACAGCAACACCCTGCGGAGAGGGCTCGCTATAGACCGCGGCTGAATGGTCGTCAACCGGCCGGTATTCAAATACATACTTCTCCGTCAGGTTGGCCACCGAGGCATTCAGCAACAGTTCGCGCTGACTGAGAATGAGGATATGGTCGAGCAGCGACTCCACGTCGTGCACCTGGTGGGTGGAAATAATCATCGTGCGGTCGTCGTTCATGTTCTGCGTCACCACCTTTCGGAACTGCGACTTCGAGGGAATATCCAGTCCGTTGGTCGGCTCGTCCATCAGCAGATAGCGGGTGTTGGCAGCAAGGGCGAACGACATGAACACCTTCTTCTTCTGTCCCATCGACAGCGCCTGCAACTTCAGGTCGGTGGTCAGCTCGAAATCCTTCAGACAAGCTTCCAGCACCTCGCGGCTAAAGCGGGGATAGAACGGTGCGTTCAGCTTCACATATTTCTCGAGCGACATCGACGGCAGGTCGAATTCCTCTGGCACGAGGAATATTTCCTGCAGCGTCTCCACCTGTCGCTTGTATGTTGCGACTGAGTCGCAACACACGGAACCGGCCTCGGGGCGCAGCAAACCAGAGATGAGGTAGAGCAGCGTAGACTTGCCCGTACCGTTCTTACCTAAAAGTCCATAGACTTTGTTCTGCTCCAACCTGAGGCTGAAATCCGTAAACACCGGCTCCTGCTGGCCGGGATACTTGAAACTGAGATTACTTACTTCAATCATATTTATTAGCGTTTTAGTGTACTACTTTGCTATTACACTGCAAAAGTAATACAAATCCCAATACGCTCCAAACTTTTCGGGCAAAAAAATAAGGTGGAAATGCATTTTTAACATTTCCACCTTATTATAAAAAGCGTTATTCAGGATTATCCGAGCTTGCCGTCAGAACCGAGCACATCAACAATCTTGTGGATGTACATCTTCTTCATGTTCTCGCGGGCAGGCTTCAGATACTGACGAGGATCGAAGTGGTCGGGATGCTCAGCCAGATACTTACGAACGGCAGCGGTCATGGCCAGACGGCTGTCAGAGTCGATGTTGATCTTGCAGACAGCGCTCTTCGAAGCCTCACGCAACTGCTCTTCGGGGATACCTACAGCATCGGGCAGGTTGCCGCCATACTTGTTGATGGTGTCCACCTCGTCCTGAGGAACTGAAGAAGAGCCATGGAGCACGATGGGGAATCCGGGCAGCTTCTGCTCAATCTCATGCAGCACGTCGAAAGCCAATGGAGGAGGAACCAGTTTGCCAGTCTTCGGGTCGCGTGTGCACTGCTCGGGCTTGAACTTGTAAGCACCGTGGCTGGTACCGATAGAGATAGCCAGCGAGTCGCAGCCTGTACGGGTAGCAAAGTCGATTACCTCTTCGGGCTTTGTGTAGTGACTAACCTCAGAAGCCACCTCATCCTCAACACCGGCGAGCACACCGAGCTCACACTCAACGGTGACATCATACTTGTGAGCGTATTCAACAACCTGACGTGAAATCTTGATGTTCTCCTCGTAAGGCAGAGAACTTCCGTCGTACATCACTGAAGAGAAGCCCATGTCAATACAATCCTTGCAGAGCTCGAAGCTGTCACCGTGGTCGAGGTGCAGCACGATTTCGGGCTTCTCGCAACCCAATTCCTTAGCATATGCCACAGCACCCTCGGCCATATAGCGCAGGATGGTAGCGTTAGCATAGTTGCGGGCACCCTTCGACACCTGCATGATAACGGGTGACTTCGTCTCAACGGCAGCCTGTACGATAGCCTGCATCTGCTCCATGGTGTTGAAGTTGAATGCGGGGATAGCATAACCACCGGCAACGGCCTTCTTGAACATCTCACGGGTGTTCACCAAACCAAGATCTTTGTAATTTACCATAATTCTTTTTAAGTTTATGAGTTTAATGAGTAATATTCTTTGTGAGCGCAAAAATACAAAATTCTGCTTTTACAACAAAGCAAAAGGGGAATTTTTCAATCGCTGCCGTACCTTATTTTCAGAAAATTTGCATTTCGACCCTTTGACGTTCCGATTTTTGCAAAATGCAGATTACAAATTATCAGCGCGGCATTCCGATTTCCTTGACATGCTTCTCGAAGTTCTCACGGTCGCGGATGGCTCCGTTCTTCACACGGGCACGATAGTTGTAGATGGTGTTGACGGAATAGTGGAGGAACTCGGCAATCTTGCCGCTGTCCTCAATACCGAGACGGATAAGGGCGAAGATGCGGATGGCCGTGGGGAGCTTGCCTTCCTCGAGTTCTTCAATGCGTTCTTCGGGGCGCAGCAGCTGATTGAAATCAGTCACGAAATTAGGGAAGAGATGGAGGAAGGCGCTGTCGAAATTGACGTACAGCTCTTCGAGTTCCCTGTCGCGGAATTCCTGCGGACGCGTGATCTTGTAGAGTTCCTCAAACTGACGGTTCTTGGTGAGCTTGTTGACGCGTTTACGCAAAGAGTCCATCTGGTCGATATACATCGAGCACAGACGCAGGAAGCGTCCGATATACTCTTCCTTGACGCGGTTGGACTCGGAAAGCTGGGCATTCGACTGTGCCAGTTCGCCGTTGAGGGCCTTCAACTGCGTGTTGAGCAGGGACTGCTGGTGATTGGCTTCGGAAAGCTGGAGATTCACCTCTGAGAGTTCCTTGTTCTTGCCACTCAACGCGTTCCGGGCAATTCGCAGCTGACGGTTGCGGCTACGCACGAAGAAGAGGACGGCGAGCAGCAGCAGGGCCAGCACACTAATCACACCCAACAGCCAGCGCAACTGGCGGGTGGTGCGTTCACTCTTAGCCTTATAGCCTTTGGCGATATCGCTCAACAAGGGGGAAATCTGCCAGTTGCGTTGTCGGGAGCCGTAGCGGTTGGCACACTCACTGGTGAAGACGATGTAGCGCGAAGCCCGTTCAAAATCGCCATTGAGCATCAGTTCATTGGCGAGTTCCCACATGGAGCCCTGATCCATCACGCTATTGCGAATATCAGCCAGCACGCTTTCCACCAGCCATTGCATCATCTGGACCGTATCGCGGCGTTCCTTATATTCAATATAGCGGTAAAGGGCCACCAAAGCATAGGGGTGGGAACCTTTTTCTACCGTTCGAAGCCATTCGTCGTTCACACGCATAGATTCCTCCAGATTACGCTCACCCTGTGCGCGCTGTTCGCGTCGCAGGAAACAAGCCTCGGCATCTGAGGGCAGATACCGGTACATTAACTGCTCGTAATGCCGGGTCTTCTGGAGATAGGTCTCGCGCATGTCTTCCATGCGTGTATAATAAGCCAGTTCGCTATAAACATTATTATACGCCTGATAATAGATACCTAAAACCTCTTTGTCAACACCCGTGGTCTGAATGGAATCGAGAATGAGCAGGGCCTCGTCATACATGCCCACATTGGAACAGCGCAGGCCCAGCAACGACTTGCACCGCACAACCTCAGAGCGGTTGCCTGTCTGCTCAGCCAGGGAAATGCAATGATGGAGGAAATACATGGCGGAGTCGGCCACAAACGGACGATACAGCTCATAGAGGCGAAAGCCTTTTTCAAACTTCCGCTTCACATCGTCTTCGTGCTCATATTCGTAACGGGCTGCCGTGATCTTCTCCTCGTAAGCTTCCACATATTCCGGAGAACGAAGAATCGCCTCATCGATAGGCGCACAAAGCTTGTCGATGTCGTAGCCGTAGATTTGAGGTGAATACAGAAATACCGCTAATAAGAAGATTAGGAATCTAAATAGTCTCACCATTTGTAATCTTTTTTGCAAAGATACGAATAAGCGAGGACAAAAGCAAATAAAATTTATTTTAATTTGTTTTGTCGAGCGAGAGTATCTTATTTAAAGATACGAATAAGCGAGCACAAAAGCAGATATAACTTTTTAAAATACAAAAAAAAGGAAACCATTACTGATTTCCTCTTTTTTTACCTTTACTTCAAGTTCAGCACCGCCATACTTACATTCCGACTGTCGGGTCCCGTCATGATATGGAACTCGCCCGTCTCAAGGATTTCACGGCCCTCGGCATCGTAGAAAGAGAGCAACTGACGAGTGACGGGGAACGAGATTTCACGGCTCTCACCAGCCTTTAGATGAATGCGCTGGAAGCCTTTGAGTTCCTTCACAGGACGGCTGATGCTGGCCTGCACGTCGCGGATGTAGAGTTGCACAACCTCGTCGGCATCGCGGCTGCCTGTATTCGTAACGGTGACCTTGGCCTCTACAGTTCCATTCCTGGTCATCTCATTGCTACTGAGCCGCACGTCGCCATACTGGAACGTGGTGTAACTAAGTCCATAGCCAAAAGGATAGAGCGCATCGTTGCGGACATCGAGATAGTTGCTCTGATACTTGAAATAACGGTCGGCTCCCTCTGCCACCGGACGGCCCGTGTTGAGATGATTGTAATAAAGCGGAACCTGTCCTACCGACTGTGGCATGGTGACCGTCAGCTTGCCGGAAGGCACCTTGTCGCCGAAGAGCACATCGGCAATGGCATCGGCAGCCTCAGAACCACCAAACCATACGTTCATGATGGCATCTACATGCTGCTGTTCCCATGAGAGCACCGTGGCACGACCTGAGAAATGAAGCAGAACAACCGGCTTGCCAAGTTTCACCAACGCTTCCAGCAGTTCACGCTGCACATCGGGAAGTTCCAACTTACTACGGCTTGAAGACTCACCGCTCATATCGGCCGTCTCGCCCATCGCACAGACAATGACGTCTGCCTGCTGAGCAACGGTCAGCGCCTCGGCCTTCATCCGGGCATCGTCGCCACGGGGAATGGTCTTGCCAAACTCACCGGCAACCTGTTCAGCCTCATCTCGGCAGACATTACAGCCCTGGGCATAGAGAATCTGAGCCTTCCCTGAAACGGCACGCTCCAGACCTTCTTTCAGCGTGCTGTAACGCTCGGGCGTAAAGGCCACGCACCAGGTACCAGCCAGATTAGAACGGGTATTCGCCAACGGACCAATAAGCGCGATCTTGCCTTCCTTCTTCAGCGGCAACAATTTCTCATTTCCTCCATTTCTCATTTTCTCATTTTTCAGCAAGACAAAGGTCTCGGCAGCGATATCACGGGAAGCCTGACGGTTTTCTGCCGTGAAGACATCCTTGGCATGACGCCTGGCATCGCAATACTTATAAGGATCCTGGAAAAGTCCCAGTTTGTATTTTGCTTCCAGCACACGACGGCAAGCCAAATCGATATCAGCCATGGAAACAAGTCCCTCGTTGTAACTCTGTTCCAAAGTCTTCAGGAAACCTTCGGTACACATATCCATATCGGTTCCTGCCCGCAAAGCCTGAGCAGAAGCCCGCTGAAGATCCTCCCCCACTCCATGGTTGAGCATTTCGCCAATGCTGCCATAATCAGTCACCACGAAACCGTCGTATTTCCACTGGTCACGAAGGACATCGTTCATCAGCCATCGGTTGGCCGTAGCCGGAACACCATCGACAATGTTGAACGACGACATGAACGAACCGGCACCGGCCTGGGCAGCCGCCTTATAGGGAGGAAAATACTGGTTGTACATGCGCACGCGGCTCATATCCACCGTATTATAGTCGCGACCCGACTCCACCGCACCATAGAGGGCAAAATGCTTCACACAGGCCATGATGTTGTCAACCTTGGAATAGTCGCCCTGATAGCCGCGCACCATGGCTTCCGCAATGCGGCTACCCAAGAAGGGATCCTCGCCATTGCTCTCCGCCGTACGTCCCCAACGGGCATCCACACAGATGTCCACCATGGGAGAATAAGTCCAGTTGATGCCATCGGCACTGGCCTCCTTGGCAGCAATGCGAGCGCTCCGTTCCACGGCTTCCAAATCCCAGCTGCAAGAAAGGGCCAGCGGAATGGGGAAGATGGTCTCATAGCCATGAATCACATCCATGCCTACGATGAGGGGAATGCCCAGACGACTCTTCTGCACCGCCACATCCTGCAGCTCACGAATTTTGTCGGCACCTTTCAGGTTGAAGACACCACCCATCTGGCCGGCAGCAATTTTCTGGCCAACGTCGGTGTTCACGGCACCTCCTGTTACAATATCACCAGCCACCTGAAGGTTCAACTGTCCGATTTTCTCCTGCAAGGTCATTCTCGACATGAGGTCGTCGATGAACTCTTTCATGGGCTTCATGGGCTGCACGTTTTTCTTAGGTGACTTCCCGAAGGCAAAGCCCTGCGAAATCATCAGAAAGCACACCACCACCATCAACTTTTTCTTCATAATCAGTATTTTTTTGTACAGTGAGACTCGGAGACACAGCGTTTTTTTGTCAAAGTCATTGTCATTGTCATAGTCATCATTATCGTCACTGTGTTCCGTTATATTATTTCAATGAGAATTTCACTCTTGAAGAAATCTGATCAGAAGCCGTTCCTATCAAAGCCTCAAACTGTCCGGCTTCTGCCTTCCAAGAAGCTATGGCCTCATCATAGAAACTCAGCGCATCCTTACCGATCGTAAGTCTGACCTCCTTGCTCTCGCCGGGTTGCAGGAACACTTTCTGGAAGGCCTTCAACTCCTTCAGGGGACGGTCAACGGAAGCCTTCTTATCGCTGACATACAGCTGCACGACTTCGGCTCCTGCCATCGTTCCTATATTCTTAACTTGAACAGTAAAGGAAATATTGTCTGAAAGCGACATTTCTTTTTTGTCGGCCACGGCCTTTGACAATTCGAAGGTGGTATAGCTCAGCCCATGTCCGAAAGCATAGGCAGGGCGTTTCTTCTGACGGTCAGTCCAACGGTAGCCCACATAGATGCCTTCCTTGTATTCTTCATCGATAACCTTACTGCCATCCGAGCGCCATGTGCCGGGGTAAGTGTTCAGCGCGTGGGCTGCGCAGTCCTCGAGTGCATCATACCAAGTGAAAGGCAGTTTGCCTGAAGGATTAACATGGCCTAAAATCACATCTGCCAAAGCATTTCCTGCTTCAGAACCGATGTACCATCCCTGGACGATGGCTGCCACCTGTTTGCGCCATGGCATAGCCACCGGATTTCCAGAGATGTTCACAAAAACTAACCTATTATTAACCTTAGAAAGAGCCTCTATTAACTGGTCCTGTCCGTAGGGAAGGCCATAAACTTCACGGTCGGTGCCCTCGCAATCCTGATGATTGCTCTTATTGAGTCCTCCGAAAACAATCACATAGTCTGCACCTTTGGCTTTCTCCACCGCCTCTGCGATCAGTTCCTGCGGCTGACGGCTTTCTGTCAGATCCACGTTCATCTTCACATTATTATAAAAGCTGGTGGTGTCACCCACATAACCACGGGCAAAATCCACTTTGCAGGATGATTGAAGCATAACCAACTGACGGCGAAGCCCCTCAAGCGGAGAGATTTCGTGCTGCACTTTCAACGAAGAAGAGCCACCACCCACCGTCATGGGCTTGATGGCATTCTCGCCGACGACAAGGATAGAGCTCCCCGAAAGTTTCTCAGCAGTCAGGGGCAGTATGCGCTCCCCCTTGGGGGAAGAGGGGCTGTTTTTCAGCAGTACGATCCCTTCCGTACCAATCTTTCGGGCTGCCTCATAATGCGCATCAGAACACAAGGCACCATAAGGACGCTGACGGTTCATCGTCGTACGGAAATGCAGACGCAGCACGCGGCGCACTTTATCGTTCAGTTCACGTTCGGTGTAAGTCCCATTCTGAATGGCTTTTTTATATGAGAGGGAAAGATAATAATTATCATAGGCATTGGTAGCGCCCATCGTCAAACCGTCGGTCCATGTACCAAATTCCATATCTAGACCGTTGCGAATGGCCTCATCCATATTATGAGCACCACCCCAGTCGCTAACAACTACTCCGTCGAATGCCCAATCACGTTTCAGAATGTTATTCAGCAAGATTTCGTTGTGACAATTGTGTTGATTGTTGTACAAATTGTAAGCACCCATTATGGCCCATGCCTTTCCTTCCTGGACAGCAGCCTTGAAAGCAGGCAGATAGATTTCATGAAGGGCACGGTCGCTGACCTTCACGTTCACCTGATGGCGATAAGTCTCATCGTTGTTCAGCGCATAGTGCTTCACACATGAAGAGATGCCTTTCGACTGCAATCCTTGAACATAGGGCGCCACCATCCGGGAAGCCAGGAACGGGTCTTCACCCATATACTCGAAGTTGCGTCCGTTGAGCGGTGTCCGCAAGATGTTGACACCAGGGCCCAGAATCATATCCTTGTCACGGTAAAGGGCTTCTTCTCCCAGACTCTCACCATAGAGGCGCGCCATCTGCGGATTCCAGGTAGCTGCCAGACAAGTGAGTGCAGGGAAAGCCACACAGGAGTCATTGGTCTGGCCAGCTTGTACCCACTCATCCCAAAGCACGTCAGGACGCACACCATGAGGTCCGTCATCCGTCCACATATCGGGAATGCCCAATCTCTTCACACCAGCAGCCGAGAATTTAGACTGGGCATGAATCACGGCAATCTTCTCGTCGAGCGTCATGCGCTGCAAGGCATCCTCCACGCGTTGCTCAATGGGTTTCGTCTCATCGAGATATATAGGCTTCGTCTGTGCTGACACGGAAAGCCACATGCCGCCAAGAAGCAGCAAAACGGAAATTATTCTCTTTTTCTTCATTTTAATCTCATTGATTGAATGTATTCTTTTTGTTCTAGGCAGTTCTCAAAGCGGCAATTCACGATGAATGCCTTGAGCTGCTCACGGAAGAGTTTTTGGTCAGGACGGGCCTCACGCATATTGGCATAGGTGGTGCGCTCAGCTTCTGAGAATTTTACCACTATGCTATCCCACAGCTCAGGACGGCTGATGCCCATCATGCACGATCCGTCGAGTTTTTTGTAAGGCCAGAAGGTATAACCAATATTATTGTCCTTCATCACCTTGACGAAATCGCTTTGCCACTGGTTGGTGTTATGGCCTATCTCTCCCATATACATGGGAAGTCCAGTCTTGTCGCGGAAACTGATGTAGTCGTTGATAGCCTTTGCTGTAGCCTCGCCGCCATATCGGTGGCAGGTGTACATAATATTATTGTCGAAGGTCCAGTCGGAGAACATGAAGAAATCACTGTTCCATCTGGCCCCGCCTAACAACACCACATGATTTCTGTCAACGCTGCGTATAGCCTTCACCGCCCGTTTGTAAAGGGGTTCAAGACGCTGGTTCATTTCTTCCTTGTTCTTGAAATAGTGAGCTATCGGCTCGTTCATCAGCTCATAGCCGAGGATCACGGTCTCATTACGATAGCGGCGGGCAATTTGCTGCCAGATATCGCAGAACAGCAGCTGACTCTTTTCGCTTTCGAACAACCAGGGATAACCGAAGCCGTCGTCAATGTTATCGCCCGTCTGACTACCCGGACAATCATGCATGTCGAGAATCAGGTAAAGTCCTGCCTTCCGGCACCATTCCACCACCTTGTCAATCCACCGGAATCCTTCGCCGAGGTTATTGGTCAACCCCATATAGTCCTCATCGGTAAAGAGTTTGTAGTTGAATGGCAGGCGAATTGTATTCGCACCTGTAGAGGCAATGAAACGGATGTCGGCCTCAGTGATGTAGTTCTCCTTGAACTGTTGCCAGAATGCCGCAGTCTCATCGGGACCGATAGCCTCACGAAGCATCAGGTCTATCATCCACGCGGAGTTAGTCTTACTCAGTCCGAACATATACCCTTCAGGATTGAGCCAGTTGCCCAGATTGGTACCCTGAATGAACAGTTTCCCGCCATCAGGCTTCACCAGATTCACACCGTCCACATGGACAAACTTCGTATCCTTTGCCTCACAGCTTATACTGCCTGTCAGCCAGCACACAACGGTCAGCAAGAAAAACAATTTTCTCATATTTCTTGTGTAATTATTAAAAGATGAAAAGAATACTGCTATCTAATTATCTTCTTCCCTTTTAAGATATAAATACCTTTGAGCAATCGAGAGGTTATACATGATGCCTCGCGACGTGGAAAAATAAAGACTTCCTTGGCATTATTGTTTGTTACCTCCAGAAACCATAGTTTCCCCTTCCCCGAATCTGAATATTGGGATAGGCGGTCACCTCACCGCCGTCCACAAAGATCACGGTGCAGTTGATATAATCCTCCTTACTGGTAATGCTTTGATTGTTCTCCGTCTCGATATAAACGGTAGGAACATCCGTAAGCTGCTTGTATTGCTGAGCCTTGGAGAAAATGGGAGTGAGCATGAACAGACTCGTTAGAAGAGCCCATAAGACATACTCATATTTACTGCTAAGAACAAACACCGATTTATTCATACCCACTCCTGTTTGAATCGTATTCTTACTTCTGGAACACACGGACATAATCAACTTCCATAGTGACAGGAAGTGCACTTTCGTCAACGCCATTCATGCCGCCCCAGTCGCCACCCCATGCGAGGTTGAAGATGGGATAGAAGGCATAGTGGAAGGGCCACTGGTTGTGACCGCTGCCAAGTACAGCCTTCGTGACGTGCAACTGTTCCTTGCCGTCGACGTAGGTCGTAATCTCATCGGGAGTCCAGAGCAGGGCATAGGTATGGAAGGCACCTTCAGCGTCGGCAATCGTCATGGCGTGCGTCTTCTGCGTGTTCTTGGTGTGGTTGTAGTCCTGCGTGTGGACACTTGACGACACTTCGTTAGGCACAACGCCCACTTCCTCCATGATGTCAATCTCGCCACACATGGGCCAGGGGTTGGTGTTCCAGTCGTTGCCCACGGGCATCATCCAGAAGGCAGGCCAAGTGCCCTTGCCTTTAGGCAGCTTGATGCTGGCCTCGAAGTATCCATACTGCCAGCCCTCGTTGACGTGAGCATAGACACGACCGGAATACACCTTGCCGTTCTCCTTGAAGCAGTTGATGCGCAGCTTACCGCCCTTGATCTCAGTGACCAGTTTGCCGTCGGGCGACTTATGGTTCACATAGTTCTGCAATTCGTTGTTCACCCAGTGGTCTCTCTGAACCTCATGGGTCCAATCGCTGGCATTCAGTTCGGAACCCTTGTCGAACTCGTCCTGCCATACAAGACGGTAGCCTTCGGGAGCATTGTATGCAGACTCGGCGGCAGCCTCCTGCGAGACGCTGATGGTCTGGCGGGCCTGACCTGAAATGACCGTGACGGTGCCCGTGCGGGCACTGGTCGTCGGATTAGCAGGAACCGAAACCGTCAGTGTGCCCGACTGGGCAGCCGAATTCTTCATATCTAACTTGATAAAGTCTTTGTCGGCATAGGCGCCCCACTCTTTGCCAGTGGTAGTGACATTGACGGTGTAGGTGCCACCGCTGGCCGGCGCGGTTATGCTGGTCTGCGACACAGTGATGCTGACATTAGGAACAGGCAGCGTGTCGTCATTGTCGCTCCCTCCGCAGCCCCAAAGGGCTACGGCGAGAGTGAGCAGGAATGTATTAAGCATGAACCTTTTCATTTATTGTGCTTCCTTAAAGATAATTTTGCTGATCTTCACATTGGTACCTGCAGGTGAGCCTCCGAAGTCAAAGAACAAACGGATAGCTGATGCATCGGTACCTTCTTTCAGGGTAGCATTCTTCAGGGTGAAAACGTAAGGCTCATCAGCCTTGATGTTGTGACGACCTTCGCAGAAGAAATTGGAATCGCCCGAATCGGTAAGCTTAATTGTCACACCTGGACAATCCTGATCGGTCTCCATCACCAGCTGGAAATGATACTGCTTCGAAGCAGAAGCCGTAAGTTGGGTATCAATGTGGAACTGACCTTGCCACTGTGAGCCACCAAGGCCTTCGGGCAGCGTAATCTCATAGGTGTCGCCACTGTGGGTAGCCTCATTATAGGAGATGGCACCCCAGCCATTGTCGGCGAAGTAGTAGCCGAATGAGCTGCCTACGGTTCCGTCATCAACAGCCTTCCATAGGTTGCTGGCATCATCGTAGTTCAGACTGACAGCCTCTTCGAAATAGATCTTGCTAATCTTAACATGAGTACCTGCAGGCGAACCGCCAAAGTCGAAGAACAGGCGGATAGCTGTGGCATCGGCACCTTCTTTAAGAGTTGCTCCTTCCAATTTGAAAATAAATGGAACATCGCCCTTCAAGTTATGGCGTCCTTCGCAGAAATAGTTTGAGTCACCAGAGTCGGTGAGTTTGATGGTTACATTCGGACAATCGGCATCAGCCTCCATCACCATGTAGAAGTTGTAAGCCTTAGAAGCACTGGCTGTCAACTTGGTATCTATGTGGAACTGTCCCTGCCACTGTGTGCCTCCAAGACCTTCAGGCAGTGTAATCTCATAGATGTCGCTGCTGTGGGTAGCCTCATTATAGGAGATGGCGCCCCAGCCATTGTCGGCGAAATAGTATCCGAAAGCATCGAAAAGCGAACCGTCATCAACAGCCTTCCATAAGTTGGCACCACTCTCGTAATCCCAATCCATCTTTGGTGTGTCACCACCGCCACCTTCTTCAGGAATCTTTGTACCGTCGTTGTTGGCATGATCCTTCAGCACCACATTGTTAATATTGATAGTCGTTGCTTCTGTGGCGTGTCCGAAGTCAAATACCAACTTCACCTTCGAGAGATCCTTGCCTGGAATATTGCTCTTCCAGAAGACATAGTCCTGACCTGCCTTCAGACTGACGTTATCGACATCGATGATGGCATCAGCATCCGTCTCGTCGGTGAGTTTCACGGTCACACCGTCGATATCCTTATCAGCACTGAAGATGACGGAGAAGTCATAGCTGGTTGCAGCATTGATGTTAAGATCAGTATGAAGGTGCATCTGAGCCTGCCAGCGGTCGAAGCAAGCATCGGGCACAGTAACAGTATAGTCATTGTTACCTGCAACAAGACTGGCCTGCATTTCAGCAGTACGATCAGGTGACCAACCAGGGGCAAAGTAGAACGATATGTTCGGTGTAACACCCTTCCAAAGGTTGAAGTCACTGCTGGCATCGAAACCGCTCTCCTCTACCAAGCGCTCATCAGCAGCACTGGTCAGGATAAAGCGCCAGGCTATATCACGGTCAGGAGAATCGTAAACCAGCACCATCTTGGTGGCTGTCAGAGTCTCAATGCGGAATTTGGGATTCTCGTACTGAGCATCGCTCGATATGTAGGGGAACAAGGTTTTTGCACCCAGTTGGATATAGGTCTGCTTGGTGACGTTGCCATCGGCATCCTCCCAATCGTAGACTTCGAAACTCCATGAGGCAGTCTGGTTGCCCAGTGCCACGTCAACATCCTCAGGGGCTTTATTGGCCCACTTGGTTCCCTTGTTCACGTAAGTCATGCCGTCTTCACCGGCATTGTAGGTGTAGGTTCCACCCTTACGGTTTTCAGCGGTAAAGGTAATACGGTCGTCATATACGCCGAAGTCCTTCTTGTCGTTTGCTTGCGCTGCCCACCACTCTGTAGCTGCTGTACCGGCAGGACCGCAACCCATGTGGGCCACTTCCCTATTGGCAATACGCCATTCTTTATTGCAGATGCGGCGGAAATCAGCCGAATAGTCGATCTTTGTCTCGTTGAAGGTAAATTCCTTCTTCAGTCCTGCATCCGAGATACCGTTGCGGTTACCCAACTTCAGCTCTACGGTGTAGGTTCCCTGCTCGGGATTATTGTAACCCACTTCGGAAAGCGTGGAATATTGTGTGCCGTTGAGAATCCAGATGGGATAAGTGCCGGGGGCAGGGGTATAGGTAGCCACCATCTGATTGGTCTCCTGGTCGACGGTCATCTGGAAGTCGGTACCGCTGACCGTGGGTTTCCCATTAGGATCGGCTCCGTCGAAACTGTCGGGCGAGCAAGCCGTCAAGGCCAAGCCTGCGAACAAAGTTCCTACTGCTAATTGAAATATCTTGTTCATATTCTAAAAATCGTTTAATTCGTGATATTCTTTGTCGTATTAATAGTTGTTCTGAACCAGCGTTGGGTCGGCATCAAGCTCTGATTGTGCCAGAGGGATGTGCTTCTTGCTGGGAGTCCAAGAGTTGGTGCGATAGCCGTAGGTGTCGGGCACGAGCTTCACGGTGGCCTTCTCTGTGGTGACACCGCTGATGCCCTCGGCACGTACAAGGTCGAAATAGCGCTTGCCTTCGCCGCAGAACTCCAGGTGACGCTCGTTGAGGATATCGTCGAGAGTGACGTTGGTGAGGGCCTCAAGTCCTGCACGGGCACGAACCTCGTTCACATAACCGGCGGCCTCTGATGCACTGCCTCCTGTCTCAAGCAGCAGCTCGGCAGCGTTGAGCAAGGTCTCGGCATAGCGGTAGATGCGCTTATTGTTGTTATAGTTCAAGTTCTTTGAGGTGGGACAGTCCTTATTGTTGGCAGACTGCGGACGATACTTGCCATGCCAGAGGTGAGTGTCCTGATAGCGTTCGGTATAGGTGTAGCCACGTACGTCCCAGATGGTCACGTCACGACGTTTGTCGTTTTCGGCATACATATTGTAGGTTTCAAGTTTCACAGGGAGGAAGCCCCAGCCATCGTTACCGCTGTCCCAGCCTTCGCCGCCACCCCAGCTGTTGGGAGAGCAGAGTGTGGGGAATACCGTACCGCCGGCATTGATGGCTGCATCACCCCAGTCGCGCTGTGCCTGATCGTCATTGTAATTAATCTCGAAGATACTCTCTGAGCACCACTCACCATTCTCCGACCAAAGGTCGGCAAAATCGGGATTCAGCGAATAGCTGCTGTCGCCGATAATCTGCTTCATATACTTCAGTGCCTGTGGCAGACGGGCTGCATCGTTCTGGTACATCACCATCTCGGCATAGAGCATGTAGGCGAATGCCTGACTGACGCGACCGCTCTCAGCAGCCTCCCAGCGCATAGGCAGCACATTCGAAGCGATAATCTCTTCCAGTTCAGGGAGCAACTGGTTATAAATCTCGTCGGCTGTAAGTTGTGGGGCTGTGTAAGGCAGAGCGAGGTTCTCCAGATAGAAGGGCACGTTACCATAGTAGTGCCACAGGATATTATAATAGTACACGCGGAGCAAACGGGCCTGCATCTCCATCGAGCGGCGGAAGTTGTCGCTGGCCTTGCCTGGCCATCCTGCATACTTGATGGCGTCGTTGCAGCGCTTGATGCCGCTGTAGAAATCGCCCCAAAGGGTAGCCAAAGTCTGATTGCCGTTGCCCTCGAAGTTGAAGAGCTTGTGCCAGTGCTCGTTGTCGGTGGCATTGGCACCGCCTACCCAGAAGTCGTCGCCCATAATCTCGCCGTCTACCGTGAGATCGTTGTAGGCTGTGCCGTCCCAGTCGGGCCAGTGCAGAGGAGCGTAGGCCGAGGTAAGGGCCTCGTTCAGTGTCTCCTCGGTGGTGTAGTATTCTTCCAGAGGCTCTCCCGTTGGATTCTTCACCTCCAGGAATTCGTCGCTGCAGGATGCCAGCATCAATACTGCTGCGCAGAAACCTGCTATGATGATAATATGCTTTTTCATATTGTATATTCTTTTTATGTTTAGAGTGAGATATTGAAACCAACGGTGTAGGTACGTGCCTGCGGATAGACTCCATAGTCGACACCGAGAGAGGTAGAACCGGAACCAATTTCAGGATCGAAGCCCCAGTATTTGGTCAAAGTGAAGAGGTTCTCAGCGCGGGCGTAGATGCGCAGACGACTGATATTAATCTTGTTCGTGATGCTGCGAGGCAGGGTGTAGCCCAGCGTGATATTCTTCAGGCGCAGGTAGCTGCCGTCCTGAATGTACATGTCGCTGCATACCCAGTTTTCCGACTTACCCAGTGTAGGTACAGTGTTCGAAGTGCCTTCACCTGTCCAACGCTGGAGCACCCAGGTGGGATAGTTACCGGAGGCAATGTCCTGACGGTAGGTAGCATCGAACACGTCGGCACCGCTCACGCCCTGGAAGAAGACGCTCAGGTCGAAGCCCTTCCATTCGGCATCGAAGTTCAGACCGAAGGTCCAGTCGGGCACACCATTACCGATATTGGTACGGTCGTCGCTGTTGATCTTACCGTCGCCGTTTGTATCCACGAAACGGAAGTCGCCTGGCTGTTTGCTGGTACCATATTTATTATTGTAGTCTGCAGCTTCGGCAGCATTCTGGATGATGCCGGCTGTCTTATATCCATAGAAGAAGGGGAACGGCTGTCCGTTCTCTGCACGGGTACCGCCGTCGCTGAACTGCGAGATGCCGTAGTTGAGGAAACCGGTATCGTTACCGAGGTTCTTCAGCTCATTCTTCAGATAAGAAGCATTACCCTTGATGGCGAAATGGGCATCGGCAACGTTGAACTTGTATCCAAGTTCAAACTCCCAACCGCTGTTCTTCATGTCACCGACATTGGCCAAAGGACGAGCCTCACCAACATAGCTGGGAATAGGCATCTCGATGATCATGCCGTTGGTCTTCTTGATATAGTAATCCACAGAGAATGTCAGCTTATTGTTCCATAAGCCGAAGTCGAGGCCGAGGTCGGTCTGTTCACTCTCCTCCCATTTCAGGTCTTCATTGGAGAGGCGGTTAGCTTTCGAGCCATAGACCATCGCAGCAGTGCGTCCGAAGTAATAGTTGCTGCTAGCACCCGTTGCAGTCAGTGTGGTATAGGCGAAATCTCCGATGTTATCGTTACCGTTCTTACCCCAGCTAGCACGGAATTTCAGGTTATTAAGCCAGCTGCGGGTGTCTTTCATGAAGTCTTCGTTCATGATGTTCCAACCAACAGATACCGAGGGGAATGTACCATATTTATTGTTGGCACCGAAGCGACTTGAACCGTCACGACGGATGGTAGCCTGAAGCATATAGCGCTCGTCATAGTTATAGCTCAGACGGGCAAAAAGTGAAGACAAACGGTGTTGGGTATATGGGCCGCCCCATGCGCCAACCAAACTCTTGGCACCTGTAACCTTGCCATCTGCATCGGTAGAGAGTTCCAGATCGCCACCTGTGGTATAGTTGATAGAGGGCTTGTCGATATTCACCAGATTCCAGTGAGAACCGCCCAGCTCATCGCCCTTAAACTTCAGGGCCGACTGTCCGAGCACCACACCGATGGTGTGCTTGCCGAAGATCTTGTCGTAGGTCAGGGTGTTTTCAATCTGCCAGGTAGTGTTATTACCCTTATAAGAGGTAGCCGAAGTATGGTCGGCATTGTTGTTACCAGAGAGATAGTACTTCTGTTTGGTCGCTGCATCGTAGCCCCAGAAAGAGAGCTCGGCACTGTAGGTGAAGTGATATCTGAGTTCATCGAACAACTGCAGGTCGAGCGAGAACTTAGGCATGAACTTGTGGCTCCAGTTTCTAGAGGGGTTGCCCTGCATCATGGCGATGGGGTTGTTCTGCTCCTGATAGCTACCCACATAACCGGGAATCGTATAAGGATTGCCGTTGGCATCGTAGTAGAGGTCATAGGCACTGTAGCGGTCGATCATGGCCTGAGCATAACGGGCGGTACCGTCGTCCTCGTAACCCAACTGTGTCAGCGTAACAGGCAGTGTAGGAGCCAGATAGAGCGCTGAGCCGAGGGGTGAGCCCCATGTGGAGTTGGCGTCGATACCTGTATTATGCACGCGCATATAAGATACGTTTGCACCCAAGTCGAGTTTATTCAGGAAGTTGCGCTCCTTGGAATCGTCGAAGAGGTTGAACTGGTTGTTCGAACGCAGTGTCAGACGGTCATAGTTAGACTGTCCATAGTTACCGCCCACAATACCTTCCTGTGTGAAATAGCCCAGCGAGAGGTAGTAGTTTACTTTCTCTGAGACACCGCTGATGGAGAGGTCATGCTGCTGGATAGGTGCATTGTCGTTGAAGAGCAGATCCTGCCAGTTGGTACCAAAGCCCCTGATGGGGTCACCATTGGCATCGATGAGATTGTAAGGATCAGCATAGAGAGGAGCAGAGCCGGTTTGTACGGAACGCTCGTTCTGCAGGATGGCATAGTCGGTAGCTCCCGTCACATCACGCTTCTTCCAGGCTGACTGCCAGCCATAGGAGAAGTTATAGTTGATAGAGGCCTTGCCCAGCTTACCCTTCTTGGTAGTGACAAGGATAACACCGTTGGCGGCACGGGCTCCATAGATGGCACCCGATGCAGCATCCTTCAGCACCTCAATCGACTCGATATCGTAAGGGTTGATTGATTCCATACCGTTCTGATCGGTAGGCATACCGTCTATAATATAAAGAGGATTAGAGTCGTTGATGGTTCCGATACCACGGATACGGATCATCGACTTGGAACCTGGCTGACCAGAAGCTGAGGTGACATTCACACCGGCGGCCATACCCTTCAGGGCATCTTCGGCGCGCAGACGCGTCTTACCTTCGAGGTCTTCCGAGCTGACCTTTGCGATGGAAGCCGTCACGACGCTCTTCTTCTGAACACCGTAACCGATTACCACCACATCCTCCAGCAATGCTGCATCATCTAATAAGGTAACGCGCATGTTGGGAGCTGCCTTGATTTCCTGAGTCTTATAACCGACGAAAGAAATCGTCAGCACTTGACCTGGCTCTACATTCACAGAAAAATTACCATCCATATCGGTAATAGAACCGTTGGACGAACCTTTTTGAACAACACTGGCTCCGATAACGGGCTCGCCATTGCTGTCCACCACAGTACCCGTGAAGACTTGCTTCTGGGCAAACATTGTTATGGACATAAATAATGCCAACAACAAAATTTGAAACCTGCTTTTTTTCATACTTTGGTTTTTAATTATTAGTTATAATAGAATAATGAATAATCGTTATTATAGGCGAAGGCTATTCTGTAGCAGTTCCAAGCATCTAATAGGCTCAGAGAAAGATTTGCGATGCAAAGATAATAGAAGAATCGAGACTTTGTAATGGAATAAAACAAGAAAGTGGATTTCTCCAAATGGCAGAAACCACATCTCTCGTTGAATATCAATAAGTTATAAAAAATCCACCTTCTTGCGAAAGTGGATTAAATATAGATGTGTAAAAACAACAATTATCGCGTTTTTTGTAGCCGCAAAGCATAAAAAAGAATCAGGCTGTAACCCAATAAGGGGATGATGAAAGGTATTGTCAGGTTGGTCTGATCGGCAACATAGCCCATCAGCAGAAAACCGCAACCTCCCACTGGGGTCATCATCAGCAACGAAGAGGCACTCTTTGTCAATCGCCCTAAGCCCGACAACGCCAAAGAGAAGATGGTGGGGAACATGATAGCCTCAAAGAGGTAATTACCGATCAATGCTACCATCGAGAGTTTACCGAGGTTCAGCAGTACCAAAATCATACAGCAGACGGTTCCTGCCGCACAGATGAGCAACATGCGCTCTCCGCTGACACGTCGCATGATCCAGCTACCCCCAAAGCGCCCTACCATGAAAAAGGCTAAAGCTATCGTGAGCACTATACTGGCCACACTATCGTTCATCCATCCTTTTCCCGTAACGTAATTGATGAAATAGCTGTTGATGGATATCTCTGCCACTTCATAGGCCAACAACGAGAATAGTCCCAACACAAACATGGGATGACTGGAGAAAAGTTCTCGGATATTGGAAAGGCCGCCAAGCTTTTCAACGTCATGGTCATCGTCATCGTTAATAATCTCCGGCAACTTGACCTTGGAGAAAACGACAGCGATGCCCAGTACGAGGATGCCTAGAATTAAATAGGGTGTGGTGACATTGCCAACCTTATTAAATAGATACTGACCTATGGCAAAGGTGGCGAATAGTGATCCCATCCCGTTAAAGCTCTGGGAGAGATTCAAACGGCTGGAAGCTGTTTCAGGAGAACCTAACTCCGTACTGTATGGATTGGCTGCTGTCTCCAAAAAGGTAAGACCACAGCCGATGACAAAGAGGCACGCCACAAAGGCGAAGAAGCCTCCACTTTCTGCCGGTACAAAGGCCAAGGCACCCAAACCAAACAACAACAGTCCGAACACCACGCCACGGCGGTAGCCATAGCGGTTGATGAAGAGTCCGGCGGGAATGGCCATCAGGAAATAGCCCAGATAAGTAGTCACCTGAATCAGGGACGACTGTGTGATGGAAATGCTGAGCTCGTTCTGGAAGTGCTTGTTGAGCACGTCAAGAATGGCTCGGGCAAATCCCCAGAGGAAGAAAAGTGTGGTAATTAAAACGAACGGCACCAAATAATTGATGCCGTTACGACGGAATATTCCGTTATCTTTTGGGGAAGCCATCGATTATTTCTCTGTTTCGATTGCCTTCCAGATACCTGCAGCGCAAGCACCTCCTACCAGCGGGCCAACGATGAAAATCCAAAGGTTTGTAAGCGCTGTTCCTCCCTGGAAGAGAGCGGGACCGATGGAACGGGCAGGGTTCACAGATGTTCCTGTGTAACGGATGCAGCAGAGGTGTACGAGCACCAGGGCAAGACCGATAGCCAGACCAGCGAAATTGTTGGTAGCACCGTTTGTCTTAGCGGTAGCGCCCAGCACTACGAGCACGAATACGCAGGTGAAGAAAATCTCAGCGAGCAGACCACCCAGAACAGGAATTGTGCCGGCTCCGTTAGCCTGCAGGTCATTGGCTCCAGTACCCACCAAACCTGAAGTAGAGGTGAGGATGAAGAGAATGAGCGCGCCGATGATACCACCGATAACCTGACCGCACATGTAGCCGCAAGCGTCTTTACCGCTCATCTTGCCACTCAGGAAAACGCCTAATGTGATAGCGGGATTGATGTGGCAACCAGAGATACCTCCAATGGTGTAAGCCATCGCTACGACTGCCAAACCAAAGGCCATTGCAGTTCCTACTACTGTTTCGGGATCTGCATTGTTACAACCCAGAGATACGGCTGCGCCGCAACCCATCAGTACAAGCACCATCGTGCCTACTGCTTCTGCCAAATACTTTTTCATAAGACAACAATTTTAAAGTTAATGAAGTTCTATGTTTTGAACGCAAAAATAGTTAAATTATTTTTTATTTGCAAGCATTTTGGCAAAAAACATTACTTTTCGATTTAACAAAATGAAGAAAGAACGCTTTTCTTAGGTTTATAAGAAAAAAGGGCAAAAAAAATGGAGTACCGCCGTACTCCTACCTTGTTAACCTTAAATCTAATACTATGAAAAACACGATGCAAAATTACCATGATTTCATGTAACTCACAAGTTTTTAACCGTTTAAATCTTTGTAATATATTCATTTCTTGATTTATGTCAAGGTTTGGGTATGGGTTTAAGCGTCACTTCGTGGCTGGTTAAAGGAGGAAGGACGAAAGACGTTTAAACCTTTAAACAGCCACGAAGTGGCGATTAACCCTTTAACCTTTTAACCCCTTATCAAGGCTGCACAAGGCACCTTTGCCATCGGGGAAGTCGAATTCATAGAAGGAGAAGGAACCGGGACGATTGATGAGTCGCGGGGTGTCATTCTCCAAGGAAAAGGCGGGGAAATCATCGGTGATGCCTGTTCCTACGGCTTTCAGATAGGATTCCTTCAAAGCCCATAGACGGGCAAAAAGTTCTTGACGAGGTTTGCCTTCCTTTAACATCACCCCTTCAAATTCTTCGTCTGACAGTACGCGGCGCATCAAGGCTTCATTAGCATTTACCAGATGCTGGATGTCTATGCCTATCTCAAAATCAGCCACCGCGCATGCCACGAAGTGGGAGGTATGAGAAATACTGAAATGAATATCGGGATGGTCTGCCAGCGAAGGCTTCCCATGGGGGCCAGTCAGATAATGCTGGTCATATTCCCGCAAACCACGCTGCTGCAAGAGTTCATCCAAGGCTAAGGCAGCTCCGAGACTAAGCGCCCTACCTTTCGGGAACTTATAGCGGACAGCCTTCTCCTGCCTTTCAGGAGAAACGCTTTTTAGTTTCCACTGAAAAGTCTGCTCATCGAGCAATGGCTCCACGTCGGAGATTAGTATTTTGATGCCTTTGAATTCGTAAGTCATTTTTGGAAAAATAAGGACTTTAGGATCTTTAAGGTCCTTAAGGAATTAGCCAAGAACTACCACGCCTTCTTGCTTCATTCCATCCATCATGATTTTCAGGGGACGGTCGAAACGGACATGACGTACATACTGGGTTTCTTCCACAGCGGGCATAGAATCGAGAAGAGCCTGATTGTAAATACCTTCATTCTTGAAACTGTTTACCGTGAAATAGCCCACGCCGAAAGAAGTAAGATTCTGGAAAAAATGGGTGCCTTGTGATGGATCCACCCGGAAATTTTCCAACCCCGCCTCTACAATCACACGGGCTGCCGAGATGTGAGGCCACTTCACGGGAATACCCAGCCAATAATCACTGGATCCCCAACGGCCCGGGCCGATGAGCACGTAGTTCTTGCCTTCTGCCAGAAACTTACGATTGATTTGTTCGATATCTTCAGCCACATAGGGGTTGTTCTGAGCGGAGAATTTTTCGCCAGTCTTCACATAGACTACATCCATCACATCTTCCGAGATGCCGTGCCCCAGCGAATTATGGGAGCGAAGCAAACACTGATCGTCAGGAATCTGTGAAAGGTCTTCATTAAGCACCTGCTTGGAATCCACGATAGGACGTATCTGCAGCAGATAGAACTCACCGCCAACATGCATCTTTCCATCTTCATCGCGTTTCGCGGTGTCGTCAAGGGTGCAAGCCAACTCTATCTCCACCGGACGACGCATGCCTTCAGAGCCATACTTCATCGACATCTGCAAAAGTTCGGGCAACGGGAAAACACCTTGCTGCAACACACCGTTCAGAGAAATAATCTTACGACCGCCCTCATAATAGCCATCATAGATGCGCTGGTCTGAGAAATCGTAGGTAGAAGAAATAAAGCGAACCGACTGGTCTTTGTCAGCCTCCTTTACTTTCAGTTTCTTGATATTAAAACCGTCGTCAACTTGGAACTCCAAACCGGTATGTTCCATATCGAGTGCGTAGAAATGGGTTTGCGTCTCCTTGAGAGCCATATCCATTTCACTCATCTGCAACACCTGTGTAGGATGATAGGGACAAACGCGAAGCGTCTGACCGCCATCTACGATATATTTACCCAGCCCGAGTGCCAGAGAGGCAATACCCTCTTCTGCCGTCTCGTCATTAATAGGATAATAATTGAGCGAGCGCAACACGCCCGAAATGTTGGGATAATAACGGTTGCCGTACTGCTTGCCCACTACTTCCTGCAAGATAACTGCCATTTTCTCCTGATCGATGACATTCGAGGTAGCTGTCATGTATGCCTTCGAATCCTTATAGTAAACGGAAGCATATACGCTCTTGATGGCAGCAGCCATCATCTGGAGCATCTGATACTTGTCCTCGAGATAAGGTATCATATAAGTGCTGTAGATACCTGCAAAAGGCTGATAATGACTGTCCTCCAACAGCGAACTACTACGGATAGCTATCGGTGAACGTGTGGCGTCGAAGAAAGCGAAGAAGTCAGCAATAAACTTATCGGGCAACTGGGCACGCAGGAAATGCTGCAGAATTTCCTCATCGGAGGCATCACTTAGAGCGATATGATAGAGATTGTTGGAATCCATGAATTCATCGAACACATCCGTACAGAGCACTACCGTCTTGGGGATGCTCACTTTCACGTCCTCAAAGTCATTGAACTCAGGATGCATCTTGATGATATTGTCGAGGAAAGCCAGGCCACGGCCCTTACCTCCAAGAGAACCGTCACCGATACGGGCAAAATGGCTGTAGGCATCAAACTGGTCACGCTTGAAAAGTGCCACTACGCCCAAATTCTTCATCCGACGGTACTGCACAATAGCATCGAAGATGATCTGACGGTGAGCATCCACATCCTGGAGTTTATGCCAAGTGACCGTACGCAGGAAGTTAGACACGGGGAAGATGGCGCGAGCACACAGCCAGCGGCTCATGTGGTTACGGCTGATGTGGTAAAGCATGGAATCATTGGGGATGGTGAAGATGTTGTCCTGTAACTCCTTCAGATTCCTCACTCGCATGATTTCCTGCTTGGTCTGAGGATCACGGAAGATGAAATCGCCAAAACCGAAATGCTCCGCCAGCAGGTTGCGGAGGTCGATGTTCATCTTCTTCGAGTTCTTGTCCACAAAGGCGATGCGGTTACTTTCGGCCCGCTCACGATTCTTCGTTTCCGAACTCTGCATGATGAGCGGGATGTACTCATTGTCTTCACGAATTGCCTTTAGCAAACGGAAGCCTGCCTCAGAATCTTTCTCAGCGGCAAGTCCACCTCCAAGTGAACGGTCTGGCTCGTGGTTAGGGAAGCGGCAGTCGCTTATCACACCAAGTGTATTGTTGGCATATTTCTTATATATACTCCAAGCCTCATCATAGGTACGTGCCAAAACCACCTTGGGGCGTCCCCGCATGCGAAGGGTGGCAGAATGAGGATTCAGGGCCTCCGTGGCAAAGCGCTGGCTTTGAGCCAAGATATAACTATAGAGATTAGGCAACACCGAAGAATAAAAACGGATGGAGTCCTCCACCAGCAGGATCATCTGAACGCCAGCCTCCTGAATATCGTGCTCGAGATTCATGCGGTCCTCTATCAGTTTAATGATGGAGAGAATAAGATTGGTATTCCCCAGCCAACAGAAAACGTAGTCGAAGATGCTCATATCCTCGTTCTCCACGCGACGAGTGATACCATGCGAAAAAGGTGTCAGCACCACGCAGGGAATGTCGGGGAAATGCTTCTTCACATCACGCGCCACATCGAAAGCATCATTATCGGCATTACCCGGCATACAGATCACGAGGTCAAACTTCGTGGTACGTAGGGCAGCAGCGGCCTCATCAATGGTACTCACCTGTGTGAACGACGGTGGGTAGCGCAGACCTAGTTCCGTGTATTCATTGAACACCTTTTCATCCACACGCCCATCGTCTTCAAGCATAAAGGCATCATAGGGATTGGCGATGATGAGCACGTTATAGATGCGGCGTGTCATCAGATTCACAAACGACACATCTTTCAATATGAACTTGTTCCACTGCTGTGGAATGCTATTCTCCATAGAATCTAAAATTTTGATGCAAAAATACAGAAAAAATCCGAGAACAAAGTACCTATTTCAAAATAAATGTGTATATTTGTCCCAACAAACGAACACATCCGAATACAACGACTTTGGGGTAGAGCGTCCAGTGTGTTAACTATGGAAAATCTGAAAGAAATCATGTCAAAAGATCTATGAAAAGTATAGCAGCTGACAAAAAGTAAGTTTCTGATGAAAATTCCCATGAAAAATCTTGGACGTTACAATAAAAAACCCTAACTTTGCAATACAAAATCTATCAAAATGTAAGTCTAACTATAAATACTATTTATTATGAACGTTGAGAAAATTATGCAAGATCTGGAGGCAAAGCACCCCGGTGAAGCAGAGTACCTTCAGGCCGTGAGGGAAGTCTTAGAATCTATCGTTGATGTTTACAACCAGCACCCCGAATTTGAGAAAGCCAAAATCGTTGAGCGCTTGGTGGAACCTGAGCGTATCACCACTTTCCGTGTGCCTTGGGTTGACGACAAGGGCGAAGTTCAGGTAAACATTGGTTACCGTGTACAGTTCAACAGTGCTATTGGTCCTTATAAAGGAGGTCTTCGTTTCCACCGTTCGGTGAACCTCAGCATTCTGAAATTCCTCGGTTTTGAACAAACTTTCAAGAACGCACTTACCACATTGCCAATGGGTGGCGGTAAGGGTGGCAGTGACTTCTCACCACGCGGTAAGAGCAATGCTGAAATCATGCGATTCTGCCAGGCCTTTATGCTGGAACTCTACAAGGTGATTGGTCCTGATATGGATGTTCCCGCAGGCGACATCGGTGTGGGAGGTCGTGAAATCGGCTACCTCTTTGGTATGTATAAGAAGATTACCGGACAATTCCACGGTGCCACACTCACCGGAAAGGGTCTCGAATGGGGCGGTTCTATCCTCCGTCCGGAAGCAACTGGCTTTGGCGCTCTCTACTTTGTCAACCATATGATGAACACACACAACCTTGACATCAAGGGCAAAACTGTTGCAATCTCAGGCTTCGGAAATGTTGCTTGGGGCGCAGCCACAAAGGCCACTCAACTGGGTGCTAAAGTCATTACCATTTCCGGTCCTGACGGCTACATCTATGATCCTGCAGGTATCAGCGGTGAGAAGATTGATTATCTGCTTGAACTCCGTGCTTCAGGTAACGACATCTGCCAGCCTTATGCTGACGAGTTTGAAGGCGCACAGTTCTTCGAGGGCAAGAAGCCTTGGGAGCAGAAGGCCGATATCTATCTGCCTTGCGCTACCCAGAACGAGCTCAACGGTGCTGATGCCGACATGATTCTCGCCAACAAGCCGTTGTGCGTTGCAGAGGTCAGCAATATGGGATGCACAGCCGAGGCTGTTGCCAAGTTTATTGCCGCCGGACAACTCTTTGCTCCTGGTAAGGCAGTCAATGCTGGTGGTGTAGCAACTTCTGGTCTGGAGATGACTCAGAATTCTGAGCGTATTGCATGGACAGGTGAGGAAGTTGACAAAAAGCTGCATCATATTATGGCAGGTATCCACGAGGCCTGTGTGAAGTACGGACGTCAGCCCAATGGCTATATCGACTACGTGAAGGGTGCCAACATCGCCGGCTTCATGAAGGTTGCCAATGCCATGATGGCTCAAGGCATCGTATAAGGTCGTCTACTCCTTTCGTTTTTTATTTTAATAAGAAATGGCGTGCATCAGTGATGATGTACGCCATTCATTTTTTTAGGAAACGTTTAGAAACTATCTCCGTGTCTGGATTTCGATATTATCAATCGAAACACTTCGATTCGTTGAGGGATTATGCACCGAAACGGTAAAATAAGCCGAACCATCCTTCAGGCGATCGTCTGCCTTGACCATAGCCGTATAGCGCACTCCCCTACCTGGAGCAATACGCTCAACGCTGATGCCCTGAGAAACCTGAATGTGTCGGTTGCGACTGGTTTCATAAACCATCGGACTTACATTGTAGAGCATCTTGTTTGAGGTGTTGCGTACTTCGAATGAGATCTTGCAAAGCTCACCTGCTGTTATGACATTATCACCGCCGTTTCCGTCATAGAACCGGACGTTGCTGATAGAAATGCCATCCCTTTCTGCATGAAGCCCGGGAACCCGAGAGACGCTGCTGGAAAGTTCCTCATCATTACGGTCGTTACCACCGACTTTGAAATCGATGCGGTCGTCGCCACCGTTATTGGGATCGTAGTAACCACCTTCGTCAGTCTGGTCGTAACGGTGATTTCCGATCATATCCCGATCGTTATCTCTACGCTGACGGACACGTTCGCGGGCTGCAGCACGTTCCTCAGCCCTGGCAGCATATTCTTCATTAGCACGTTGATCAGCTGCGGAACCGATGGCAGCACCCACTGCGGCACCACCAGCCATTCCTATCAATGTGCCCATATCGCTACCACGCCAACCACCACTCAGGCCACCAATAGCGGAGCCTAAGATGCCACCGATGTTAGCACCCGTATAAGCGCCCATTCCGGTGTAAGTGTCGCAACTGCTGAGCAAGAGAGCAGCACCCAATGTGAAAACAAATACCTTCTTCATATTTCTTTATCCTTCTTAAATTGATTTCTGGTGGCAAAGATAAATATTTTTTTCAAACCAACAAGTGAAATTTCCCTAAAATGGAATAGGGAAATCCCTAATTGGAAAATAAGAAAAAGAACTCTGATATGAAGTAATTGCTCATCATCCCCATTGCCTCGCATTGCGACCTCCATGACGGCGGCGAGAAGAAGGTGATTCCATTCGACAAAATGGAAAAGTTTTTCAAGGAATAATTAAGATGAAGAGAATGTTTTCAATTTTTGTTGTGCTGCTGATGGCAGCACAACTCTTTGCTCAAAGCGATATGAAAATCAATATTATCATCGGCGGTGTGACAAAGAGCGCAATACTCGCTGACACTCGCGGTATTATCCTTCGGAATGGTAAAAAGATAATTGCATAATGATTACACGTTATTTTGCGGATTTTTTGTAATTTTGCAAACGAGTATCGTGAACAGATACTCGCTGATGGATTTTCCAGGAAGCGTTTGCGCTTTCTGATCAAAGACGGAAAGAAAACATTCTAGGAACAAACAACTATGAGTAAGGTTTTGATTATCTCGGCAAGTCCGAGAAAGAACGGGAATTCTGACATCCTTTCGGAGCAGTTCCGCAAGGGTGCAGAGGAAGCAGGCCACGAGGTGGAGACCATCTTCGTGCGAGACCTGAAGTTGAACTATTGCATTGGCTGTCTAGCCTGTCAGAAAACGGGTAGGTGCGTCCTTAAGGACCCGATGAACGACATACTGCCGAAACTGATGGAGGCCGACGTCATCTGTTTCTGCACACCTGTCTATTACTACAGCGTCTCGGGACAGATGAAGGTGTTCCTCGACCGTTGTAATCCGCTCTACGACCGGATGCGGGATAAGGATTTCTACTATATGCTCACCGCTGCCGATGATGACCGCAAGAATCTGGAATATACGATGGACGCCCTTCACGGCTTCGCCTTGTGCTTTAATGCCATTCGCGAAAAGGATCGCATCTATGGTGCCGGTGCTGAAGCCAAGGGCGACGTGCGGAACCTCCCCGCCTTCACCGAGGCTTACGAGATGGGTAAAGGAATTTAAGTAATCAAACTGTAAAAAAATGAAAAGAGTAACAACCATCCTTACACTGGCCGCCGTTGTTGTATTGGCCGCCTGTGCACAGGGAAAACAAGAAAAGCGTATGGAACCGTCAAAGACATTAGTAGCCTATTTCTCTGCCACGGGAACGACAGCCGAGGCTGCCAGAAAACTGGCAAACATCGTAGGGGCTGACCTCCACAAGATTCAACCTGAACAGCCCTACACCGATGCCGACCTCAACTGGCGGGACAAACAGAGCCGTTCGTCGGTGGAGATGGCCGACAAGTCAAGCCGTCCTGCCATCAAAAACCGCGTGGAAGACATCGCGAAGTATGACACCATCTACGTGGGCTATCCCATCTGGTGGTACATCGCTCCGACCATCATCAACACGTTCATTGAGCAGTACGACTTCACAGGAAAGACTGTCATCCCCTTCTTCACCTCTGGTGGCAGCGGAAAGGGTGAGACGATGAAGTATCTGCGTCCCTCTGCTCCCAAAGCCAACTGGCAGGAGCCGATGAACTTGACGGGTAAGAGCGAAGACCAAATCAAGGACATGTTGGAATAGGTTCAATAAAAAGAATAATTCGGCTGAATCCTGTCACGGATGAAGTATATAACAAACTTCATAAATACCGAAAAAAAATAATCCATTTTGGCATCGAGGGTTTCGTCATCTACCTTGCCGATGATGTTGCCGTCAAGAAGTGAATACAGCTACCAAACGAAATGTCCCCGACGATGTAGACACCGCCAGGGACATTGTTATATAATGAGAGATTGATGGTCTCTACAATTAGTTAGCAAAGAGCTCGTCGAGGAATGTGTAGAAGGC
>CACZVX010000001.1 GCA_902784755.1 uncultured Prevotellaceae bacterium | reverse complement strand
TAAGTACTTCTAAATAAAAGAAATCATATGAACAAAGGATGTTTCCCCGTTCACAAGCGATTACAGGATTACAGGATTACACCCTAAAATATGCGCCCCATTGGGGGAAATGATTATACGCCCTAGTCCTCTTCCTGCTGCTCCTGGTCGTTGCTGGTGTCCATCGTGGTATCGCGCTTAATGTTGACATCACCCATACGGCCTACGGTGAGCACCATCGGGATGAACTCATCACTCAACACGTCGGGAGAGCCTACGCTGGCGGCAAAGATAAGATTATCACCGTCGGCACGATCCAATACAATACCCAGGAGAACGCCGTTCTTCTTGGTATTTTCGTCCAGACAGTTCATAAAGGCTGCTTTTGTGTATTCTTTATTGAAGAATTCCGTTCCGTCAGGACGTACAATAGTCAGTGAGATGCGGTTGTCATAAGCCTTTTTGCCCGGCTCCACTTCCACCATCGGCAGTTCACGGTCCACCTTACGGTTAACAATCACCTTATAGGTCTTGCCTATCCATTCCACGGAATTTTCCGCCTTCATGTCCTGCATCAGAATAGGACCTGAAGGTTTCACGGGCTCTGGTTTCGGGGCAATGATTACTGTACTCTCTTTCTTCTCTTGACAAGCCGTCAGCATGGCTGCAGCTGCCATTAATATAAATAGGTAACGTTTCATCTTATTCATTTTGATGCGAATCACACCGAAAAGTTTTATAAAAAACGAAAAAACGAACTAAATAGTATCTTCAATGGAGATTTTTTATTATTTTTGCATCCGTATGAAACAATCCATTTGCTACATATCAATGCTGCTTCTGCTACTGACGGCTTGCGGAGGCAACAACGAGAAGACGGAAGCACGCGTGGAACCGCTCGACACCATTCCCATGATGGTCATGCAGATTCAAAAGTGCTCCAAACTTTATACAGCCGAATATCATCTCCATAAAATTGTCACCCACGACGATCAGATGAAACTCAAGGGCACTTTCCTCGCCCAGGAATTCAATATCACACTTCCTTTCGGTAACCGCCGCATTGCTATTCCCATGGATGCGACGCTGAAAGCCTATGTAGACTTCAGCGATTTCTCTAAGAAGAACATCCGCCGTCGGGGCAATAAGATAGAGGTGGTACTCCCCGACCCCAAGGTGCAACTCACTTCCAGTAAGATTGACCATCAGGAGATCAAGAAGCAAGTGAGCATCCTCCGCGGCAACTTCACGGATGAGGAAATGGCTGACTACGAGAAACAGGGACGTGCGGCCATCCTCAACGACATCCCAAAACTGGGCATTATAGACATGGCTCAGGAGAGTGCCGCAAATACGCTTATTCCCATGATCATGCAACTGGGCTACCAGGAAAAAGACATCACCATCACCTTCCGCAAGGAATTCACATTGGATGATCTGCCTTCACTACTCGACTCCAGATCTATTGCGAGATAGAGGAAAGAGGAAAGAGGAAAGGTTAATTGACAAGTGCTAAATTCATGAACAAAGTTCATAATATGAATGAAATAGAACCCATAAAGAAGGAATACCAGGCGCCGAAGACCAACATCCTGGGCACCATCGGAAGGTGGCTGCTCATCATCTGCACGGCCATCATCCTCCTCATCGCTGCCATTTTCTATTTCTCCTATCGTGCCATCACCAACTCCAGTGCAAGTCTCGATGTAAATAGCGACATCGATGTCACTCCCACACAGATAGAGTCGATGAAGCAAATCGGCGAATGGGAGTTTCTCAGCATCGCTGATGAGGAAATGATCGACACCCTCCGCCGCGGATTCTTCAGCGACGACGAGCTCATACGCATCTATTACGGCAATCTCCGTCTGGGCATCAACATGCATAAGGCAAAGCCCCATTTCATTCAGAAGAACAAGGATACGCTGGTGGTGACGCTCCCGCCCATCGAACTGCTCGATGAGGATTTCATCGACGAAGCCCGCACAAAGTCGTTCTATGAGAGTGGTTCTTGGGACGATCAGACGCGCGAAGACATGTATCAACGGGCCGTTGCGAAGATGAAGCAGCGTTGTTTAACCACTACAAATATCAACAGCGCGCAGCAGAATGCGACCCGCCAGTTCTTCCAGCTCATGCGTTCTATGGGTCACGAGAATGTAAAGATTGTTTTTGAATAGCCAATAAGCCCTATAAGATAATTATATGGAAACACTCAACGATTTCTTCACCTACCTCAGCGGCCTGCTTTGGGGATGGCCCATGATTATATTGCTCCTCGGCACTCATATTTACCTCACAATACGCCTCCGTTTCCCTCAGCGCCATCTGTGGACAGCCATCAAGCTTTCGGTAAGCCGAGATAAAGATGCTGCCGGCAACGTGAGTCAGTTTGGAGCCTTGGCTACAGCATTGGCAGCAACCATCGGAACAGGTAATATCGTGGGTGTCGCCACTGCTGTCGCATTGGGAGGTCCCGGTGCCGTTCTGTGGTGTTGGCTTACGGGTCTTTTTGGTATTTCCACGAAATATGCCGAAGGATTGCTGGCCGTGAAATATCGAGTGAAGACAGAAGACGGCCGCTTGTTGGGTGGTCCTATGTATGCTTTGGAACGTGGCCTTGGATGGAAATGGATGGCTGTACTCTTTGCCGTCTTCACCGCCATTGCCTCTTTTGGAATCGGTAATACCGTACAGGCGAATGCCATTGCCACCCTCACCTTTGAGACCTATCAGATTGATCCCATGATTACCGGATTGGTCATTGCCGTCCTTATTGGTCTTGTGGTTTTGGGAGGTATCAAGAGTATCGCCCGTGTCTGCACCATGCTTGTGCCTTTCATGGCCATATTCTATGTCATCGGCTGTATTGTCATCCTCATCATGAATGCCCCTTATGTATGGCCGGCGCTCAAACTTATCTGCGAGGCTGCGTTCTCTCCTGAGGCTGCCGGTGGTGGCTTTGTGGGAAGCACCGTAATGCTTGCTGCCCGCTATGGTATTGCTCGCGGACTCTTCTCCAATGAGTCAGGTATGGGTAGTGCACCCATCGTGGCTTCTGCAGCACAGACCCGCAATCCCGTACGTCAGGCGCTCGTCTCTTCCAGTGGTACGTTCTGGGATACGGTGGTTATCTGCGCCCTCACAGGACTGGTTATTGTCAGTTCCGTCATAGCCTATCCCGACATCAGTTACGAGAACGGAGCCACACTTACCAAGATGGCTTTCTCGAAGATTCCCTATATCGGCGCGCCGCTGCTCACCTTCGGTCTGCTTACCTTCGCTTTCTCCACCATTCTCGGATGGGAGCTTTATGGTGAAAGAGCTGTAGAATATCTCAAAGGCCGTCGCTGGACAGTCTATTACCGAGTGCTCTATATCGTTGCAGTCTTCGTGGGTTCCATCATGAATCTCAGCATCGTATGGAATCTTGCCGACTGCATGAATGCGCTCATGGCCATTCCAAACCTCCTTTCGCTGCTCTTCCTCAGTGGCATCATCGTTCATGAGACGCGCAAGTACCTGTGGCGCGACCGGCTTGACCGCGATATGTGATTTTAGAACACAAAATTCACAAAAGATATTATAGAACACAAAATTCACGAAATCATATTACGTTGGCGCAGAATGATGAAATTCACAAAAGGTAATTTGGAACACAGAATTCACAGAAGATAATTATGGAGTACAAAATTCACAGAATCTGCTCCAGAGAAATTCTGTGAATTTTGCAGGCTGCGGATAGTGGACTTTTTCTGTGTGTTTTGTGTTCAAGAAAAAAACGCTCAATATTTCTTCCGTAGTTTTCCGATAGCGTCCTCCAGGCTTTCGGTGGGTTCTATAATATTATAGGCATCCCAGAAGTTGGGATCGTCAAAATAATCCACATGGTCAAAGAAAGCATCCCGCTGGTAGAAGGAGTCACGCCCCTTGATAGGATGTACATCCTGATCTGTCCAGTCAGTAACCACTAGTTCACTCATGGCCGTAAACGATGTGGAGAAGAGTCGCTTCTTCCAGTCACAATTGAAGCGGAACAGTGTGCGCACATAGTTGATGCGCGTCACATTCTCCTTCGTCGTATAGCTCACCGTGATACTCATTTCGCGTGGTTTGAAGTGCACGCCGGCAGGTTTTCTCACCAATATGCTGCGTGTAGCCTTTTCCTTGTCGCTCATGTCTAACGACAGCTCCGCACGTGTGAACGCCAGTGTCTCCTGGTCAATGTGGAACACCCCTTCATACAAGGCCCAGGGAGCAGAATAGAGAGGTATTATCCTGACTACGAACTGCAGTCTGTTGTCCGTCATCACGGGGTCTTCTAGTGAGAAGCCATAGTGCGACAAATCCTCAGGATTCATCAAGATATCAGGATTCTTTACAAAGTCAAGGAAAATCGGTGTGTTCGGACCACCCATAATCTTTACGCCCAGCGTATCCGACGTCTTGGGGCTCACCAGTCGCCGTCCCTTCTCTATCGACACACGTCCAAGGTCGTACACTTTATGATAGGAAGGCTTATAGAGATTGGCCACAGCCTCTGCGATATTAATATAGCGGTTACGCTTCTGCACGCATTCACGGTAGAAGCATTTCATCATTTCCGGATGATCAGCATAGTTCTCTGGTATTTTATCCATCGCCTCATAAAAGATGCGCTTGGCATCACCCGATTTCACCACCACGTCTTTAAGTATCACCGTGTTTGGTTTCATCCTGATAATCAGGCCTTCATTCTGTCCTTGAGGCACTTCGAAGTGCTGAGTCTGATAACCCACATGCGTCAGAACAATCACCTTGGCCTCATTCACCGTCTTGATAGTGAAGAAACCGTCCTCGTTTGTCACCGTGGAAACGCGCTCACCCGTCACATGAACGTTCACATAAGGCAGCTTACGGCCACGCATATCAGTGACCACACCACTCACAGCATGCTTCATTTCAGCACGCTCCACCTCCTGCCCTGAAGTTGCCAACGAGAAGCAAAGCACCAGCAGCAGACCGAGTCCTTTCAAAAATCCCTCTTTCATGATCATAACTGCTTAATAAAAAACATGTCTGTTCTTGGCACAAAGATAAATAAAATAGGTGAAAGCCCAAAATAATTTTACATATTTTATCTACCCGAATCAGCAATTATCCTGCTACTTGTTTTCGTTTTTCGTTTTAGTAATCGCTTAAATTACCGTCATAGCTCTCGTTTTCGCTTTGGACTTCGTTCATAGTCATAGTCAAAACTTTGTGTCTTTGTGTCTTCGTGTTCCGTTAAATAATCCCTGCTTTAGAGCCGCCCCTTATCAAGGGGCTCAAAACGTCATAGTCATGGTCATGGTCATAGTTACGGTTAAAACAGAAGACAGAACACACCTGCCAGAATGAATAGAACGGCAATGATGCGCGTCAGCCATGCCTTTACCGTCTGCATCCCTTTATTCAACTTCGCAAACGAACTCAGACTGTAGGCAAACACCCATGCCATCACTATCACTGGAAGACCCGTCCCCACGGCAAAAGCCACCGGCAACAGCCAGCCGTAACTCGACTCCACCGACATCGGTATCAGCATACCGAAATACACCACACCACTCTCCGGACAGAAAGCCAAGGCAAAGAGCAAGCCCAGCAACACTGGCCCTGCCTTCTTCCCACCGAAAGGCAGATGTGGTACATGATCGTGCTTATGAAGCAAATCGTTATAAAGCAGATAAAGGCCTATCGCAATGAGCAGCGGTCCCAGGATGCGTTCTCCCCATTCCGACATCGCCTCACCGAAGTTCAGCAGCTCTGCCCCACCCCTTATCAGCGCGATGAGCACGGCTCCCAACACCGAATAACTGATGGTGCGCCCTAGCGTATAGAGCAGTCCGTCCACAAACACCTGCCGGCGGTTCTCCACATCCTTTCCGATATATCCCATCGCCGCGATGTTCGTTGCCATCGGACAAGGATGCAAGGCAACCAGTATGCCCAGCACGAAAGCCGTCAGCAGCGGCCACTGCGAAAATTCCACAATATTCTGAATACTTTCCATTTCGGGGGACAAAGTTACGGAAAATTGAGAGCAGAACAAAAGAAATTAATTTCTTTTTTATGCCGAAATGGAGTAACTTATTCAAAGTTACGGAAAAACGAGAGGAATGCAAAAGAAAAATTTGTTTTTCTTTTCATTTCCGAGTGTAAGTAACTTATCTAAAGTTACGGAAAATTGAGAGCAGAACATTTAGAGTCCCTTCATAAGGGACGGCTATAATGCAGGGTTATGCCAAACTTCAGCCGCTACCTTACTCGGGCAGCGGCTGAAGTTATGATCGAAGTCCCTCTTTTTACGAGGGATCGAAGGGGTATCTCTGATTAGAAAGTGTAGGTAATGCCTGCAGAGAGATAGAAACGGGAACCGTCCTTGATCATCTCCTTGGCCTCACCGAAAATTCTCAAGCGGTCAGCGATGGGGAACTCAATACCACCTCCAAGATTAAAGGCAACGTCAGTATCTGAAGCACCACTATACTTTACGTGAACGTGAGGGTCGTCATATTCAACACCATCAGCCTCTACATGTACCAGTGCGATACCTGCCAGCGGATAAATTCTGAAGCCACTATCGCCAAGATTAAACAGATAATGAAGGTTCGCGTTGAGGTCATACATCGTTATGCCATCCTTCTTGAGGAAATAGTCAGCGTTGAGGTCACCACGGAAATGATCAGTGAAGGAATAGCGGACACGAGCACCCAGACCATAGTTTGTAAAATCATCACCTGTTCCCAGAACAACACTTCCACCCAGTTCGAAAGCACCTTTCTGAGCCTGCGCGTTTGCTGCAAATCCTATCATCACAGCAATGATTAACATTAGTTTTTTCATACCTTATAATATTAAAAATTAAAATAAATAATCTTGATTAAAGCAAATAACACCACAAAAGTAATATATTTTTCTGATTTTGCAAATAATATCATAAAAGAAATTAAAAATATGCTCAACTTTCGTAAACGATAATCAACGATGTAACCTGTTCAGGGGAGCATCGAGTTTCAGGACGTCGTTCACCTTATTCACAGAGGCTTCCACCTTTGCCTTCAACTCATTCTTCACATCTCGGGAAGAGGAAGCGATAAGGAACGAATATTCCCCAGCATCCACCTTCCACTGGGAGTTGGCTTCATCGAAAGAGGCCAAGTCAGACTTTTTCACACGCATCGTGAGTGCCTCCTCTTCTCCAGGTTCCAGCGACTTTGTCTTGGCAAAGGCTTTCAGTTCCTTCTCGGGCTTGTTTGCCTGCTGGGCATTGGGAGCGATCACATACACCTGCACCACTTCCTTACCTTTCACCTTGCCGGCGTTCTTCACCTTCACGGTCAGCTCAAAGGCATCGCCTTTGTCCTTGATGGCACCATCGGCATATTCGAAGGTGGTGTAACTAAGGCCATAGCCGAAGGGATAGGATACCTCCTTGCCGAAAGAGTCGAAATAGCGGTAACCCACAAAGACATCCTCCTCATAGTTGGTGAAGTCCACGTCCTTCACGTCACTCTTCTTCTCAGAGCCTCCAAGGGCAAGACCGGCCGTCTTGTCAACGGGGAAGTTGGCAGAAGAGGCGTGGTCGGTAAAGGCCACAGGCCACGTCATCGTGAGTTTTCCAGAGGGTGAAGCTTTGCCTGAGAGCACGTCAGCCACGCTGTTGCCGCCTTCCTGTCCTGCCTGCCAAGCGCAGAGGATGGCATCGGGAGCATCCTTCCACGAAGCGGTCTCAATAACACCACCGATATTCAGCAGCACCACCACCTTCTTGCCGGCCTGATGCCATACGGCGGTAATGTCCTCAATAAGCTGGCGCTCTTCCTTCGTGAGATTGAAATCAGCCGATGTACGGTCCTTGAACTCACCTGACACACGTCCTATGGTAATCACAGCCACATCCGAGGCAGCAGCCTGTGTAGCCAACTGGTCCTTCGGGAAAGTCATCTCTGGTGGCAAGTCGAAAGGCATAAAGGCCGCATAGGGGTTCTTGTCCTTCTTGCGAGCCTCCTCCTGCCGCTGCTTGTCGGCAGCGATATGGTCCTCGTAAGCCTTCTGCATCGTGTCATCCAACTGATAGCCCGCATTCTTCAGGCCTTCCGTCAACGACACCACATAGGCGTGGTTCACATTACCCGAACCCGTTCCGCCGGCAATAAAATCATAAGAGGTGCAGCCATAGAGTGCCACCTTCTTCACGGCAGCGTCCAGGGGCAGCGTCTGGTTGTCGTTCTTCAACAGCACCATACCCTCCACAGCCGACTGCCGCGTGACCTTGGCATGGGCTTCGAGATCAGGATGGTTGGAATACTTATAGCCGTTCCAGCGCGGGGTTTTCTCAATAAGTTGCAGGATACGCCCGATATTGCGGTCGAGGTCTTTCTCGTCGAGGCTGTCCGACTTCAGACCGTTCATGATGTCTGTAAACTGCTGATCCTTGCCGGGCTGCAGCATATCGTTACCTGCCCACACCTGCTTGGCACCGTCCTTGCCGCCAAACCAGTCGGTCATCACGGTTCCCTTGTAGCCCCACTCGTCACGGAGAATCGTCGTAAGCAGTTCCTTGCTCTCAGAGGTATATTGCCCGTTGAGGTAGTTGTACGATGACATCACCGTCCAGGGGGCACTCTCCTTCACGGCAATCTCGAAAGGCTTCAGGTAAATCTCACGGAGCGCCCGCTGACTGATACGCGCATTGTTGGCCATGCGGTTCGTCTCCTGATTGTTGGCAGCGAAGTGCTTGATGCTCGTACCTACCCCATTCGCCTGTACACCGCGCACATAGGCAGCAGCCGTCTTACCAGCCACCAGCGGGTCCTCGCTGTAGTATTCAAAGTTACGGCCGTTGAGGGGATTACGGTGAATGTTAAGAGCAGGAGCCAGCAACACGTCTGCCCCATATTCCTTCACCTCCTGTCCGATGCTCTTGCCCACTTCTTCCACGAGCGCCTCGTTCCAAGTGCATGCCAGCAGCGTACCTATGGGGAAATGTGTACAGAAATAGGTTGCGGAATCACCATCCCTGTGGGCATCAATACGAAGACCTGCAGGACCGTCAGCCAGCACGATGGCAGGAATGGAAAGGCGTTCCAGGGGATACGTAGTACCAGCCGCACCCGGAACCAGATTCTTCGTCTTACCCACTACGGCATTGTCGCCACTCTGGCCCGACATACCCGTTCCAATGACGAAGTGCACTTTCTCCTCCTGCGTCATCTGACCGGTGACATCCGCCACGTCGATACTCTTTTCATTCATGCTACATCCTGTGAGAATAACACACGACATCATAATTAATGCTTGTTTTTTCATTAGTAATTGAATTAGTAATTAATATTTAGTTAGGTATTTCGTCCCTCGTTCATGCAGCTTTAACGCACAGGGCGTACAGACAGCCAGCGGTCTCTGGGGTTCAATCCTCCTTTCCGGTTGTCCCAGCGCGCAAAGTATAAATTGAAGTCCAGCTCGTAAGCATTTTTCGTATTGTAGGTCGTAGACGACCAGTAGATGCCTTCCGCCCCCACGTTGTTAAGCGCGCCATATATAATGCTGCCTACAGCAGGAAGGAAGATAGAGTTGCCATTCTTTCCTGTGAACAAGCCGCCACTGACACCATGGAAGGTGGTCCATATATAGACAGAGTTATTCAACAACTCCTCAATCTGATCCTGTGACGGAGCCGTGGGCACCTGCCCGAATCGGTAGTAGCAGCCATTGTCCTCAGGCTTCGATGCCCCTTCGTTGCAGCACTGCCACAGCGTGCCGGAAGGCAAACCCAGGTCAATCATGTGGGGGTGGTTGGAGTCGGGGCAGCTGATAAGGCTATTCTGTTCGTGGCGGTCCTTCTTAGGGTCAGCAGCAAGTCTCTGCCCCATTGATGACAAAGAGCTGAGCATCATCGTTAAAAGGATAATCAGAATTCTTTTCATCTTGGATTATTATAGAGAATTGCCAAAACGGGTAAAAGTACTCTCGCCAAGTATGCGGATGAACTCCTTGGAAGAGTTCTTCACATAGGCATTCTTCAGCAGATGAATACAGCCCAGCATTATGTTCTCAGGAGAGTCACTTTCAACAATGGGAATCGTCTTCAAACCCTGTTCATGAACCGTAGTACTTTCGCTGAGCACCGTCACGTAGTTCGATTCCCTGATCATACGGAAGAGCAGATACACCGTATTCATTTCCACCTTGATTTTGTACTGAAAGTCAGTTCCAGCCACCATGCGCTCAAAGGTATCGCGGGCACGGGTACCCTTACGCACCAAGGCCAAATCATAGCGCTGCAGCTCTTCCAGCGTAATGCTGTCGTGCTTGGCCAGTGCATGATGCTCGTTGACAATAGCCGCCAGACGATGTTGGAAGAGGACGCGGCTTTCCACCTTCGGATTGCTCTTAATGGGCTTGTAGGAGACCACAAAGTCGAGTTCATGGTTCGTCAGCTGCTCTATCAGCTCCGCCATCGTCGATTGCGTCACGTTGATTCCCACATGCGGATGCTCGTGCAGGAAAGCTTTCACCGTGGCAGCTATGATGCTGACGAAAGAGAACGTCACACCGATTCTCAGTTCACCGCTCATCACATTCTTCAGTTCATCCATACGCAGTTGGCAGTGTTCAGCCGAACGCACGGTATCCTTTGCCAGGGGCAGCAGCGTCTGTCCAGCCTCCGTAAGCGTCACCTCATGACTGTTGCGGTAGAAAAGCGGCTGCCCCAGTTCCCCTTCCAGCTGCAGGATCTGGTGCGAGAGAGTGCTCTGCGTGATAAACAATTCCTTGGCAGTCGTGGAGAAATTCAGCGTTTCTGCCAGATGGATAAAAGATTTCAGTTGTCTCAGTTCCATATCGTTTGCAAATATAGTTTATCTCCCACAAATATCAAAATAATAATGAAAGAAATTAAGTGTTGGCTATCGAGAATTTCGATAGCTGCAATTCGTTTTTCTTGAAGTGCAACGTTCATAAGAATTCATAACCGATTGTTGCAGGGCTGCAGAATCTGCCGTACCTTTGCAGTGTCAAAATAAAACAATATAATAATTAGTAAAAAATAGGAGATTTAATCATGGTAACAACAATTTCATTAGCAGTTATGTTTATGTCAGGTATTGCATTTAGTATTTGGATGGCAAAATTCGACAATCTGAAAGTAAGATAAAAGATAACTGGTCAACTCGAACTTGCGAAGTTGAGACAATAAATCAAGAGCCCTGGCACGTCTGTCATAGACTTGTCAGGGCTCTTTTATTAAACTTACACAATTCGGCTTCACTACTGGTTAATCGCCTTGACACGCTGGTTAAGCGTTAAAGTCCTCTCTCCGCCATTTTTGCATTGTCTCCACGTCATTCTTACCTTGCTTCAATGGCATTCTTGCAAAGCTTCTACGTCATTTAAGCAACGGAAGGCCTTCATAACTACCAATTAGTTCCAATAAGTTCAAATAACTCGCAATAAGTTCAAATAACTACCAACAAGTGGTTTTCGCGTCAATGATTCTTCGTAAACTATCGCTCCACTCGCTGAAGGGAGGTATCTCCTGGACGGAAGAGGAGACCTTCACAGCGCTGGGCTTCTGCCTTGTAAGCCTTCCACTCAATCTTCGACCAATCGATTTCTCCTGTGTGCTGTGCCACGGGCACATGGGGGATGAGGGAGCCGTCGCGTACGAGGATAATAGCAGGAATCTTACCAGACTCTATCTGCTGATAACCGCCTTCATAAACACTTCCGCTCTGATAGTCAATCCATTTACCTTGAGGTAGATACACCGTACGGCTAGAGCAATTCTCCAATAAGGGTGCAACGAGAATCTGACTGCCGAAAAGGTATTCATCTTCTACGAGCCAGGCGCCAGGATCGTGGGGATATTCCACCAAAAGGGCACGCACCATGGGGAGACCGCGTTCGGTGCAATCCTTGGCTTGTGCATAGACGTAAGGCATGAGGCGGTACTTGAGTTCGGCACTCTCACGGAAGGCCTGCGTGAAGGAATCGGAGATGAGCCAGGGCTCTGTGGGAGGTGCGCCATGGGCACGGGTATGGGAAGTAAGGAAGCCGAAAGGCAACCAGCGACGATAGACATCCTCGGGAGAAGCTGTGACAAAACCGCCCATGTCGTGACTCCAGAAGGAGAAGCCGCTCAATCCGAAGGAGATGCCGCCGCGGAGATCGCCCAGCATGCCGATATTGGTGGTAGCAGCATCACCGCCCCAATGAAGAGGATAGCGCTGGGAACCAGCCCAGGCACTTCGTGCCCAGATGACTCCTGGTAATGGAGAATGTAGAGTGGAGAATGTAGAATTATGATTACTTTTTTCACGTTCATTAGTGTACTTTTGGACGCCTTCCCAGAGGGCTTTGTTGTAGCGTAAAGGATAGAGGTTGTGCTCATAGAATCCGCCCTTGCCGCTGGCATAAACACCATTGAAGGGGGCTGCCTCGCCAAAGTCGCACTTGATGACATCGACGCCTTGCTTAATCAAACCGCCAATTTTGGACTGATACCACTCGACGGTCTGGGGATTGCTGAGGTCGAGCACGGCATCCTCGTAAGGCATTCCACCATTGGCATTCCTGACGTGCATACCCTTCTCAACAATCTCATGGAAATAGCGGTTCTTGGGGGTGAAATAAGGTAGCTGCCAAAGACAAGTACGGAAGCCCATTTTATCCATCTTTTTCAGCATACCGACGGGGTCTTTGAAACGGTTCTTGGAAAACTCATAGTCGCATTGCCAATCGACATCGAACCACCCAGTATCGAAATGGATGACATCCGACGGGATGCGGTGCTGACGGAGCTTGTTGGCAATGTCGAGACCTTCTTCCTGTGAGAAATAGGTGATGCGGCTCATCCACGTGCCGAAAGTCCAAAGGGGGAGCATGGGCGATTTGCCGGTGATGTCGGTATATTCATCGAGTATCTCCTTGGGTTCCCCGAAGAAAAGAAAGAGGTCTATCTTCTCATCGCCCATGAACAGTCGGGAAGCACCTATATAAGAGGCTCCGAAATCGCAGGTGACAGGTGCGGAGGTGTGCATGAAGACGCCATAACCGCGACTGGAGAAGAAGAAGGGAATGGGCTTGTACATGCCGTCGCTCTCAGGACCCTGTGGGTCGGTGACGTAGAGATGGAGTTTCTGCCCAACTTTATCGAGTTTGGTGAACGATTCTCCGCAGCCTACGATATGTTCGCCAGGAGCGAGAGTGAAGACAGGATTCACGGAACGGGAATTGTCGCTGCCACGCTTGATGAACGAGAATGGCAGGAGTTTGATCTGTGTGGAATCATTGTCGATGATATGACGCGATTGTGTCAGGATTTTTCCGTTTTTGTCGCGAAGGAGGATGCGGAAAGGATAGCGCTGAATCTCTAGCGAACCAAATTCCCCTTTATAGACGATGGCAGAACCGTTGCTTATGGAACGCCATTCGCTGGCAGAAGGAGAACCGTTGGAAGCCATCTTCTGCAGGAATTCTGGGGCGAACATGGGGTCGCTGGCGTCTTCGTTCTTAGGCTCCACAGGAGAGGTGAGCATCGTGAGTCGGATGCAGCGGGGAGAGATGAAGCTCAGATGAATATTTAGCTGTGGGTCGTTATCGTATTCTGTGGACGGGAAGTCGAGCATCTGCATCCTGACAGGCCAATAGCCGTTGAGATTGAAGGCCTGACGCGGGGAAAGGCGGTAGCGATCCCATTTCACGAGTCCTGTGGCCGTAGCAGCATCGAAGGAGGCGAGGCTGTCGGCGAGGAAATAGGTGTTGGACAAGTCGGAGAAATCCGTTGACATGTCTCTCTGCACGTTCATCAGATACTGCACGCCGCCATTGGTCTGAATCTGGGCATGTAAAGGTAAAAAGGTAAAAAAGTAAAAAGGTAAAAGGACAATTAACTTTTTCATATTGTATGGTTTAAACGATGACTATGACGTTTTGAGCCCCTTGATAAGGAGGCCACTGAAAAAGAGGCCTCTATACAGGGAGGATTTAGGTGGGTCTCTTTTATTAATCCATCGGATAAACGACGCCCCACTCTTTCCTCAAATCGTCCATGATCTGCATGATGGTGAGGGTTTCATCGAGGGGCATATAGGGGGACTCGGTCAAGTTGTTGGCCAGGGCCTCCTTACAAGCCAGGAACTCGTATTCATAACCAGTGATCTGGGCAGGCACACGGATTTCCTTCTGCAACACATGATTGCGACCGTAGATGCTGATGACCTGCGGATTGTTAATGTCGTCCACAGCCAGACAGGCTTCCGTTCCCCAGATGATGCCCTGGTTGTCACCTACCACCGTTGCCGACGACTGGATGTTGGCCATCATACCGTTTTCGAAAACGAAGGAGGCGGTGTTCTGAAGGTCCATACCGGTGTCGGACTTTGTGCACTGGGAATGGATACGCTCTATATTGGCATCGCAGAACATACGTACGAAATTGATGGCATAGACACCCACATCCAGGAGGGCGCCGCCACAGAGATCGGCACGGAGAATGCGCTCCTTATGAAGCATGGGATAACCGATGGAAGCGGTAATGAACTGAGGCTTGCCGATTCGATTCGCGGCCAAAAGGTCCTTAATCATCTTAAGGGCTGGCTGATAGCGCGTCCAGATGGCCTCTGCAACAAACACCTTGCGCTCACGGGCCAAATCGATGATTTCCTTACTCTGTCGGTAGTTAGCCATGAAAGCCTTCTCCACAAGACAGGGTTTGCCCTTGAGGATGGCTTCCCGCGTCACCTCGAAGTGATGACTGTGGGGTGTGGCGATATAGGCAAGGTCCACATCGGGATCGTCAAGCAACTCGGCATAGGAGCCGTAAGCACGCTCAAAGCCCCATTGGGCGGCGAATTTCTCAGCCTTTTCGAGTGACCTTGAGGCCACGGCAAAATTAGCGACTCCTTCCAGATCTTTCAAAGTGGAAGCTATCTTTCCTGCAATCACTCCAGCGCCAATAACGCCGACACGTAAGATGTTTGTCTTCATGGTTATTTTTGTTACTTTTTTTACTATGACTTATTTTACGGAACACAAAGAAACATAGTTTTTAACGATGACGTTCTGACTTATCACTTATCACTTCTAACTTTCCGTCTTTCAGGCCTTGGGCTTGTGCCGTAAGTTCTCCTTTGCCTTGCAAGACGACCAGGCACTTGCCAAAGAAGGCTTTGCGGTGAGGATCTTTGAAACGCTCCATGGAGGTCTGACAACCGTTATCGGTGCCGATGACCTTCAGACCGTCGGTGGTCTCGAAATAAATCTGGTTTTCTGCCCATGGACAGAGATTACCGTCCTTATCCACAACCTCCACATTCACGAAGGTAGTGGTCTTGCCCTTGTAGTCGAAAGTGAGACGCAGATGATCGGGCTGTCCTGCCGTACGGATGGTCTGATGCGCACAGATCTCCGGATAGCCGTTCTTCACCGCAGCCTTACGGGCGATAATCTTCACTTCGCCAGGCTCGTATTTCACACGCCAAGAAACATGGTAGGGAGATCCCCCATCGGCCCTGCTTAGGGGGGCTTCCTGTTCTTCCCCTATGCTGGAGGAGCTAGAGGGGGTCTTTTTTCTCACCCCCTGACTCTTTCCATTGATGTAGAGCTCCACCTCATCGGCATTATTGTAGTAGCACCACATATCAATCTCCTGTCCGGGAAGCCAGTTCCAATGCGGGAACAGATGGAGCACAGGCTTCTGCGTCCATTCGCTCTGGTACATATAATAAATGTCCTTCGGAAAACCGGCTAAATCGATGATGCCGAAATAGGAGCTACGTGCAGGGAAGCCATAAGGCGTAGGCTCTCCGATATAGTCGAAGCCTGTCCAGATGAACTGTCCGCAGACATAAGGCGTGTGCTTCACCACATCCCACGTCTCCTCGTGCGTGGAGCTCCAGGAAGCGTGCATATTGTCGTAGGCCGAACACATGAAAGTGGGGTCGGTATAAGGCAGCCACCACTCCTTGGGAGCCACATAGATGCTGTCGGAAGGCATCTTGTAATAGCCGCGCGTCTGCAGGGCGCTCACACTCTCAGACATCAAGAAAGGCTTGCCGGGGAAATTCTGCGGTACATCCTTCACCCACTGGTGATGATAGTTGAAACCGATGATGTCGATAGCCCCGCTCTTGAAGAGATGGTTGTTGGGATTGGGTTCGTTGCATCCTGCCGTAATCGGACGGGTGGTGTCGTATTTTTTCACGATTTCTGCCAGATGGCGCGTCAGAAGTGAATTCACGCTGAGTTCTCCTTCCTTCGCCAATGTGGAAGCATCGCGTCCGGCATTGAGAATGAGGTTTGCCTGTTCCAGCGTCAGGGTATCAGCTTCAGCCGATGACCATTGTTCGAGCACTTCGTTGCCGATAGACCACATCAGGATGCACGGATGATTGCGGTCGCGCTTCACCAGATCCGCCAAGTCACGCTCATGCCACTCGTCGAAGAAACGGGCATAGTCGTTCTGCGTCTTCTTGCGCCGCCACATATCGAATGATTCATCCATGACGATGAGTCCCATGGTGTCGCACATGTTGAGTAATTCGGGAGCCGGAGGATTATGAGAGGAACGGATGGCGTTCACACCCATCTGTTTCAGTTTCAGAAGTTTACGGTGGAGCGCATCTTCATTGAGGGCAGCGCCCAGACAGCCGAAATCGTGATGCTCACAGACGCCATTGATTTTCATGGGTTTCAAATTGAGTGAGAAGCCCGCCTTGGGATCAAAGCGGAAACTCCTCACTCCCGTGTTAGTTTCATATACATCAACAATTTTATCACCAACACGTATTTCGGTGCGAACCTTATAGATATAAGGGTCATTGAGTGACCACAAACGAGGATTCTGAATGGAGAGTGTAGAATTTAGAGTGGTGAGTAGAGAGTTATGATTACCGTTTGTGGCGGTTTTTCTCGCTAACTCACGGCCATTCGCATCCAACAGAATATTAGTTACCTGGGTATCCTTTGTCTTGTTCGCTACTTCTACCATAACGTTGAAAATAGCTGATTTATTGTTTTTTGACAAAGAAGAAGTCACATAGGTCCCCCAATGAGCCACATGGGTGGAACTCACCTGCGTCAGCCATACATGGCGGTAGATGCCACAACCGCTATACCAGCGGGAATTAGGCTGGTCGCTGTTGTCCACACGAACAGCGATGACATTATCGCCTTCACGAAGGTATTCCGTGATGTCGTATTCAAACGAACTGTAGCCGTAAGGACGGAAGCCCACTTTCCGGCCATTCACATAAACGGTGGAGTTCATGTAAACACCGTCGAACTCTATTTTTATTGGAGAAAGTTTAGAGTAATCATAACTCTCAACTCTACGCTCTAAACTATCAACTCTAAAATGCTTCCGATACCAGCCTACGCCACCAGGCAAGGCACCGCCTCCGGCACCTGAAGGATGACCGGAATAGAAGTCGCCTTCAATGGCCCAGTCGTGAGGCAGGGAAAGTACACGCCAATGGGAATCGTCGTAGTCAACTGCTGACATTTGCGTGGAATCAGCCAACACAAAACGCCAGTCACTATCAAAGCATATCCGTTCGCGTGCCTGTCCTACTTGAAAGACAGTCGCCAGGATGAACAGCAGTGTGCAGATTCTTTTCATCTTCGAGCGTTTTAAAGCGTTACACGCAATGGTTTTCCGGTATAGGTCACCACCCTACCCTTTGCATTGAAATCGAGGGCCTGCGGCTTGTCCCTGGAGACGAGCACAATGTTGAAAGTGCGACTCTTCAGCATACCGGTAAAACTGCCCTGACGCTTGCCGAAGCTGACGGTCTTAGAGGCGTCGTCGTAACGAATATCAATAGTGGCGAACTTTCCTTTCTCGTAGTTGTAGTTGATGCCTTCATCCTCATAGAGCAGGAAGCTGCCATCACTTCCGGCATAGACATAAAGCGTGATGTTGTCGGCAGGCTTCTCATCCACATACTGAATCTCAGGACCGAAGGGAACAATGGAGCCTTCACGTACATAGACGGGCATCTGCTCAAAGGGAGCATCGACAATGAGACTTTGTCCACCCTCGATGAACTCACCGTCATAGAGATTATACCAGCCGCTGGCCTTGGGGAAATAAACCTTGCGGTTGCGGGCCTTGTACTGAGCCACAGGACAAGCCATGAAGGCAGGGCCAAACATCCACTGGTCCTTAATGTCATAGACCAGCTCATCATCCTGGAAGTCCATCACAAGTGCACGCATCAGCGTGTAGTCAGAAAGATGCGCCCATCCTGCCATACTGTAGAGATAAGGCATCATGCGATAGCGCAGCTTGTCATAGTAAAGGATGGTCTTGTAGGTGGGATGATTCTCAGGAGCAATGTTCCAAACCTCACGCAACGGCCACTGACCATGCGCACGATAGAGCGGAATGAAGCATCCGAACTGGTTCCAGCGTGCCTGTAACTCCCGCCATTCGGTGAGGTCAGCGTTCTCCACTCCTGTCTTGTCGAACACCTGCTGAGCTGCCACATAACGGTCTTCCACACAGAAGCCGCCCTGATCCATACCCCAGAAAGGAATTCCCGACATACAATAGTTCAGGCCTGCCGTCATCTGCGCGCGCATATCCTCCCAACGGGTGGCAATATCACCGCTCCAAGTGGCTGTAGAGTAACGCTGTTCTCCGGCAAAGCCGCTACGGGTGAGGAGGAAGACACGAGGCTCATCGGCCTTACCCTTGAAGACGGAACGCTGCCCGTTGTAGATGGCATCAGCATTCACTGTGCTGTAAGCATTGAAGTATTCCGTTGAAGAACCCATGGCCGTGGGACCACTCAAAGCCTTGCGATACCACATGGGGGTGCAGTCGCGCACATTAGGTTCTGAAGCATCCATCCACCATGCATCGATGCCTTTGTTGTATTTCGAATAGAGGCACTTGTCCATCTGATCCCAGAACATCTTACGGGCACCAGCATCATAGGCATCATAGAAAGAGCCACGGAAGCCCAACCAGTCGTGGATGTCGTCGCTTATGGCCTGATGATAAATCCATCCCTTGGCATCGAGGGCCTTGTAGTTATCTACAGTATCGTAGAACTTCGGCCATACGCTGATCATGAAGCGACCTCCCATCATGTGCACCTGGTCGAGCATCTGCTGTGGATTAGGATAGCGCGAAGCCTCAAAGGTGTGGTCACCCCAAGAATCCAGTTTCCAGTAGTTCCAGTCCTGTACAATGTTATCCACGGGAATCTGACGCTTACGGAACTCCGCGAGGGTCTCCACCACTTCAGACTGTGTCTTATAGCGCTCACGACTCTGCCAGAAACCGAGCACCCATTTGGGATAAACAGGAGCCTTACCTGTCAGGGTGCGATAGCCGGAAATGATCTTGTCGAAGTTCTCGCCGGCAATGAAATAATAATCCATGTCGCGACTCATCTCACTCCAGATGCAAAGCTGCTCACGCTCTTGTCGGCTGCGAGGCTCAGAGACACGGAGACCGCAATAAGAGACATCGCCATCGGGCTGCCACTCAATGCGAAGCTGCGTCTTCACTCCCTGTTTCAATGGAGCCGTGAACTTCCAGGTGTTAGGGTTCCAGGCCGTACGCCATCGCTCGGGAACGACTTCCTCGCCTCCGATATACACCTTCATATAACCGGCATAATAGAGAATGAACTGATAGAGTTCGGTCTTGGAAGCCTCCACGAAACCTTCATAGACTACATTGGCACCCTTCATGCGGAAGTCCTTCGGGAGATTCTTGATGCCTCCAGGTTCTGTCTGATTGGCAATGGCAGAAGCTGCAGGGGTATCGAATTCGAAATAGATGGAGTCCTCTCCACGTACAATCTTCTTGCCATTCTTATCCACATAGGTTCCCGTAAGATGTCCTGCCTTACCATACTTGTCGTAAAGCTTGAAAGCACGGTTGAGCTGCAGGTAATCTTTAGGATTTCCAAAGCGGCAATAGCTGTAGCTGTCCCACAGAATGCCGTAGCCATTGGTGGAAAGCACGAAAGGAATGCTCACCTTCGTGTTATACTGGAAGAGGTCTTCGTTCTTGCCCTTCATATTGAGTTCCCCAGCCTGATGCTGTCCCAAACCATAAAGTGCCTCCTGCTGGGGATTGAACTTCAGGGTCCAGGAAAGGCCGTTGCGCTGCTCTTCGGGAATCGTTCCGATACCGATTTCACGTTCAGGAACACGGAAAGGCTTGAAGGTCTTTCCGTCCTCAGCCTCCTGTGCCAGCTGTTTTCCCTGGGCATCAAAGAAAGTGACGCGTCCGTTTTTCTTATCCACACGAGCCGTCACGTTCTGGGCCTTCACGAGGTAGGAATTATCGTCTTCGGTAGTTGTAAACTTGGCCTTTGAGGTCTGGGGAACAATCATCAGACTCTGCTGCTTCTGCGGCAACTGATTTTCAGAAGTGGCCTGCACACGGATAATGTTGTCGCTGATGACTTCCAGACAAACCAAGGCGGGGCCATTTTTTGCGGGATTATCCAACTTAAGCATTACACGGTTTCCGTCCTTTGTCACTGAAGCCTGTGCAAAAAGGGCACTAGAAGACAGTACAACTGATAGTAAAAGTTTAGTAAATTTCATTTCGGTTTATTTGTGCTATAGATTAAACGCATGATTGTCATTGCAAGGAAAAGTTAAACCTTTTCGCTGCAAAGATACCACTAAAAAACCGATATGAGAAATGAATGCGTTAAGAAATTGTATATAATTTGTTAAATCACTCCTTTTTTGCGGATTTATACTGTGATGGCATCATACCGTACATCTCCTTGAAATACTTGGAGAAGTAACGGGGATTGTTGAATCCCACCTTATAGGAAATCTCGGCAATGCTAAGCTGACTCTGCCTCAACAGTTGTTCTGCATGGTGGAGACGAATAAGACGGATGAATTCTGAAGGCGTTTTACCCGTCAGCGAGAGCAGTTTCTTATATAGATGAACGCGCGACATATTCATGGCCTCACTAAGCGTCTCGACAGACAAATCGGGATTGTTGATGTGGTCTTCCACATAAGTGGTGGCATCCTGCACCAGTTTCTCATCAAGCGAAGTAATCTCTATCTGTCTGACTTGCGGATCCAGTTTAGCGGTTCCCGAAGAATTGCGCCACTTAATCAAATTGGAGATGCGCAAAATGAGCAAATCAAAATTGAACGGCTTGGTGATATAGTCGTCGGCGCCACTCTCCATGCCTTCAATCTTCTGTTCCTGTGCCATACGGGCCGTGAGGAGGACGAAAGGAATCTTCTCAGTCTCGGGATTGCCTTTCACCGCCCTGCAAAGCTGAAGACCATCCATCTCGGGCATCATGACGTCGCTCAGGATAATGTCGGGTTTCTTCTCCTCAATCATCTGCATCGCCTCCTTACCGTTGAAGGCCACACGCACGCGATAGTATTCACTCATCACTGACGTCATGAAGTCGATGAAGTCCTGACTGTCGTCAACCAACAGCACTTCATATTCGCCGCGCCCTGTCACTTCCCTACCCTGGGAAACAGACTTACTCTGGGCCTTTCCATCATGGATGGTAGCATCGTTGGCAATGTAGCCAAGGTTATTCGTATCCATGTCTTCATCCTTCTTCAGATGAGACAAGGTGACATCGTGGCGGATAGGAATGTGAATCGTAAAGACCGTCCCCCTGTCAGCATGATCGCTGACGATGATATTGCCGTCATGCATCTCCACGTAATCCTTCACCATGGAGAGACCGATTCCACTGCCACCATTAGTATTGACATCCTGACCTTCCACTTGGAAGAAACGGTCGAAGATGCGTTTCTTGTTTTCATCTGAAATGCCAATGCCGGTGTCAGTCACCCTGATGCGAAGCATGTCTTCCTTCTGGCCATTCTCCTCAGACTTGGGAACGACGAGCATCGAGACATCCACACGTCCCCCGCTTTCGGTAAACTTGAAGGCATTGGAAAGCAGATTGTTCATAATCTTGCCCATCTTGTCGTCATCGAAAGACATGACCAGCGACTTCATGGGAGAATAGAATGTGAGATGAATGTTCTTCTCCTGCAAAAGTTTGAAAGAACGGCAGATGGAGCGGATGAAGTAAACGATATCGCCAGTGACAGGATTCAGTTTCATACGACTGGCCTCCAGCTTTCTGAAATCCAACAGCTGATTGACAAGTCCCAAGAGTTTGGTGGCATTGCGGTGAACCATCTCAAGGTTCTTCTTTTTCTTTGCGTCGTCCTCCTTCTTCAGCATTTGTCCCAAAGGCTGAAGCACCAGCATCAGCGGCGTTCGAAGCTCATGACTAACATTGGTGAAGAACTTCATCTTCATCTCATCTACCTCCTTCTCACGGACACGCTCACGCTCTAATTGTTCCACACGGAAGCGCTCCTCCTGACGACGGGCAGACAGACGGAAGACATAGAAAAGCGTTCCAAGGATAAGCAAGGTGTAGATCATGAAAGCCCAAACGGACATATAGAACGGCGGATTCACCTTAATCTTCAGTGAACTCACATCCTTTGAAATATGGCCATCACGTCCCACGATTCTAACTTCAAGAGTGTAAGTACCGGGAGAAAGGTTGGTAAAGGTCACCTCGTTGTTGTTCGGAGGTGTCATCATCCATTTATCGGAGAGACCTTTGAGCCTGTAATAGAAACGTTTGCGGGCGGGTACCACAATGGTACTGGAAGCCAGCTGAATCGTAAAGGAGTTGTCGCTAGAACGAAGTTCTATCTCACGATCCAAATTAAGCGCCTCGTCCAAAATCACATGATCATCATATTCTTCACCGACAGCCAGCAGATGGTCGAAAAGAATAAGGTCGCTGAAAATCACTTCCGACTTCGCCTGAACGGCTTCCTTACGGCCTTCAGGGAATATATTCACACCTTCCTGTCCGCCAATCACGATATCGCCCTTCTGCAGCGTACAGATAGAACGGTAATTAAACTGCCGTTCCTGCAAGCCGTCGAGACTATTGTAACTCACGACGGAAAACTCATAGCCATTGTCATGCCGGGAAACGGAAATCTGACCGACTCCTTTGTCGGTGGATACCCATATGTTTCCATGATGGTCCTCAGTAACGGCACAGGCTATCGTTCCGACAAGACCATTATCGGAATTCAGTTCATAAAGATCATCATTACGTTTGTCGAGGATATTCAATCCTGAGTTGGTGGCAATCCATGCCAAGCCACGCGTATCCTCAAAAATCTGATTAACCTGCAGACTCAGGAAAAGTTTTCCGGATTTTGTGCGCTTGTGATTCTCCAGATTCCCCGTTGTCAGATCAAAAACAGAGAAGCCCTGTGAATGGCCTAACAGCAACTTGCCACTCTTTGACATCGTCACACAGGAGACATAATCAGACTCAATGTCACAGTTGCTTTGATTATAAGTGCGGAACTCACCCGTGACAGGATTCAGAAACTGAAAGCCCGCCCCCAAAGTGCCAATGGCAATCTGTCCATTGGGAAGTTCTGCCAACGACCATATACTCTCACTGGCAAGTCCACCCTTGCTTTTATGGTAGGCGGTCCATACGCCATTTTTATAATGCGTCAATCCTCCATTAAAGCTACCAAACCACAGGGAACCATCACTGGCCCTCATTCCTGAAACGATGACATCCGTTAACAGTTTTGTATGCAGGTGCGTAAAATGCTGCCGGCTATTTGTCAACGGGTTATAGCATATAACGCCTTGATCATTCGACCCTATCCACCAGTTGCCGTCCTGATCCTCAACGATGGTATTCACATCACCCAAATCTTCAAAGTCGAATATGGAAAGGTAATCCCAGTAATATGCCGCACCATTCTTATAGGAACCCATCCACAGGGCACCGTTGGAATCAACCATCAGACAATTCAAGGTGTTTTCAGGAATAGATTTGTCATCGTTCTTGTCATTCCTGAACTCCAGGAGCTTCTTTGTTTTCCAGTTGAGTTGCAACAGTCCGTCATGATCTGTAGCTATCCACATACGTCCCTGAGAATCTTCCTTGATATCCTTCACGAGAATTCGCTCATAGGAAGTTTCAGCCCCTATGCTCCTCAACCACTGAGCTGGCGTATCAAACCACTTGTTGGCGCTTGGAGAAAAGACTTTCGTCATGCTCATGGCCGACACCCAATAATTGCTATGACTGTCGATGAAAAGTTTATAGGCTTCTCCCTTTGGAGACTGATGCTCAGGGAGATAAGTATTTATCCAAAGGGGATTCTTCTGGTGACCATCTAAACGTACCATAGCGCCATCGTTATAAATGAGAACCACCGTACCCTTGGTCTCCGTGATTCCCATCACCGTTCCAATAGGAATATCCCCTTTGCGATGACCCATTTTGAAAAGGAAGGGCTTGTGGGCTGTACCATCAAAATAATAGCAACCCTTACCGTTAACCACAATCCATATATTCTTCTTGGAATCAATAAACAAACGGTCGGGCCTTCCGTACATGCCTGCAGTCTTCATCCATTCTTCCGGAGTGCGGTCGAATTTCTCCGTCTTCGGATTATAGACGCAATATCCCAGTGTAGTATGCAGCCAGAGAAGTCCGTACTGATCTTCATAAATCTCATCCACGCCATCATCAAGAAGCGAATGAATGTCGGAAGAATGGGAATGGAATGTCTTGAAATGATAGCCGTCATAACGTTCCAATCCGGAACTTGTACCAAACCATATGAATCCCTGATGGTCGCGAAGCATACAATAAATCTGTGTATTTGACATTCCTTCAAAAGCTCTGACCTTCCTGAATTCATAGGTAGCTTCTGCATGAATGCCTAATACGCTGATAAAAGTTACAAGAACCACTAACAGATAGCGAGACTGTAATGACCTCATACGAATAATTGGCTTCTAACGCCGCAAATATAACAATAAAATATCAAAAGAAAAAATTTTTGACATTATTTTTTTTGAGAACGATTAAAACTTCCTCAACGTTTTTCGCTAGACTCACGAATTTTCAGAATCATGGGGACGACCTCCTTCTTAATCTTCTTGTCACCATTGATGTGTTCCAACAACAGTTCGCAGGCTTTAGAACCTTGTGCGTGTGCCTGATCCATAATCACGGAGAGTTTGGGAGTGACATGGGCAGATGTGTCTCCGTCGGTAAAACCAATGATAGCCACATCCTGAGGAATACGCAATCCGCAAGCCTTGATAGCATCGAAGGCTGCATAGGTAATAATATCGTTAAAAGCCAAAATAGCATCCGGACGGTCTTCGCGCTTTAGCAACTCCAATGTACGCTCACGGGCTACATCATAGTCAATCTTGTCACAAACCACCAAAGACCTGTCAATCGCAATCCTGTTCTCTCGCAAAGCTTCCAGATAGCCATGCTTGCGGCGGCGGACCATATCCAGATGATTGGGACCTCCCACAAAGGCTATTCTCCGGGAACCCGACTCAATAAGGTGTTGCGTGGCTTCTTGGGCTGCTACATCTCCATTTCCTACCACACTGGAGAAAAGCTCAGGCAGACAAGTTCTGGCAAAAAACACCAGTGGTATTCCCATCTCATAGATTTCCTTGAAATGGCTGTAGTCAACAGTGTCTTGCGCTAAACAGGCAATAATGCCTTCCACGTGCATATTGATAAAGTTATCAATAGCCAACTCTTCACGGGCGTGGTCTTCATGAGAATTAGCACTGATTACGGAATAACCCTTTTTCAGAGCATAGTCTTCTATTCCATCAAGGACAGCCGCATAATAATGAGTTACCAAATTAGGAACCACCACACCGATAATGCGGGGAGCTTCCTTGCGTAAACTCTGTGCAAAGGGATTAGGGCGGTAGTTCATCTCTTTGGCCAGCATCTGAACCTTCTGTTTCATTTCATCGCCTACCTCGTGAGAATTACGCAAGGCACGCGAAACAGTAGCAATGCTGACACCTAAACGGGCAGCCAAGTCTTTTAGCGATGTTCTTCTCTTGTTCATAATAAGTAGTCGATAATAAATTGGATGGCCGTTGAGCGGCTTCTTTCTGCTAAGTACATTGCAAAATTAACAATTATATTTGGTTTATGCAAACGTTTACGTAAGATTTTTGCATTAAAATGATACAACATTAAATATTTCATCGTAATTTTGCACCCAGAAAATGAGTAATGAATAGTTGATAATAAGTTAGTTAGAAAACCAAAACCAAGATTGTTGTGAAACAGTCTTGGTTTTTTCTTTTGTCCTGACTTTAAGGTCAAAGACCTTAATGACCCAATCTTCAAATATAGTACTCCGCAGAATCCACCAAGCCAGCTCTCAATGCATATTTGGTGGCTTCATGAACATTATTGACGCCCAATTTGCGAAAAATGTTTTTGCGATGAGTGTTCACCGTATGGAAACTGGAAATGCGCTTGTCTGCAATCTCCTTTGTCGTCATGCCCAAAGCAATGTCCTTTAGAATCTCAGTCTCGGTTTTCGTCAACTTTATATCATCATATAAAGATACCTGTGGTGAAAGCAGTAGTTCAGCCGTACGCTGACAGATATACCGCTGTCCACTCATGGCATAGCGAAGCGCCTCACGAATCTCATTCATCGGGCTTTCTTTAAGAACGACGGAAAACTGATTGCTTGAAGCGACAATCTGCCTCACGAAATCCTGAGTAAGATCTTCACTGAAAAGGACCCAACGTACATTGGGGAAACGAAGATTGAAAATAAGCAGCTCGTCGGCATCGTTGAAATCAAAAAGAGTGTAGTCCAATACCACAACTGCCTCTGGACTTTCTTTTAAGGAAAGAATTAGCTCCGCCTTGTCTTCCACGTATTTGGTGTCGACATCATTCATCCCCAGGCATACAAACTGCATGCCTGCACGAGTGATATCCTGGCGGTCTGCTAATAGTATTTTTTGCATACGACTACACTTTATTACTATTTTTGGGATGCAAAAGTAAATAAAAAACTTTTCGCCAGCAAATAATTTCAAATAAAAAGCATTCTATCTTTTGCACAAGTTCGATTTTTGAAGAATTACGTATAATTCTCGATAAGGAAAACAATATTTTTTTAACAGAAACCTGAAAAAAAAGAATAAAAGTATAGATTTTGAACTTTTTTTTCTACTTTTGCCACAAATATGCGGACTATGACGGATATCCATTCCTGTGCCCAACTCATAGCCTATATTCAGCAGATTGGTTTTCTGCCCTTGCTGAACAGCGGAATATGGGGATTTGCTGCCGAAGACGTGGTAGCAGACGATTGCCGTTATGTGATTCTTCCTGACGGCGGATGGGACTGGCCCATGTGGAAATGGAAAGGGCCCGCAGTTACCGAGGGGGGCTTTATCTATGGCAAATTCTTCAATAAGAAGGCTGGTTTTATCACACGCGAATGGTGGTCTGATTTCTGCAACTACCGCAGAAGCCTGCATCCGGAACCTGAGGAAGGAACTATAGAAGACAGTATTCTTAACATCCTACGTGAGAACGGCAGCCTCATCACTCGTGAGTTACGTGCAGCCTGCGGGTTTACGGGACCTAAGATGCGCAGTAAGTTTGACGGCTATGTCACCCGTCTGCAGATGGCTTGCCGCATTGTCACCGAGGACTTCGTGTATCCCCGCGACCGCCACAATCACGAATACGGATGGGGATGGTCGCTGTTAACTACTCCCGAACAACTCTATGGAAAGGAATCCTGCCAATGTGAACGGACGCCAGAAGAATCCTACGAACGGCTACTGAACCATTTCAGAATCATTGTGCCGCAAGCTTCGGAGTCTCAGATCAAACAACTGATTGGATGAAAACATATTATGATAGGGATACTACAAAAAGCTACATCTAATAACAAATTATAATAACAATATGAAAAAGTCTTTGATTCTCGCCTTGTGCATGGCATTAAGCCTGCCTACCATGGCACAAGATTTCATTGCACATCCCTGGCAAGGGAAACGCGTTGCCTATTTGGGGGATTCGATTACCGACCCTCGTAACAAAGCCTCACAAATGAAATACTGGGGATGGTTGCAGGATTGGCTTGGCATCACACCCTACGTCTATGGAGTGAGCGGGCGACAGTGGAACGATGTAATCCGACAAGCTAACCAACTAAAGGAAGAGCATGGCGACAGCGTGGATGCCATCCTTATCTTCATGGGTACCAATGACTGGAACAATGGTGTTCCTCTCGGACAATGGTATCAGGTGACTTGTGACAGCGTGGAATATGCCCACGGTGGTTCAACTCGTCATTGGGAAACACGTCGCCACCGCACCATTAACTTTGACGAGAGCACCTTCCGCGGAAGAATCAACACTGCCCTTGATTCCTTGAAACGCATGTATCCTGACAAACAGATTGTATTACTCACTCCCATCCATCGCGCACGATTCTATGCTAACGAGAAAAACTGGCAACCAACTGAAGATTTCGCCAACGACAAAGGTGACTTCGTGAGCGATTTCGTGAACTGTGTGAAGCAGGCTGGTAACATCTGGGCTGTACCCGTAATTGACTGGAATGCTACCAGCGGTCTTTTTCCCATGCACGAAGCAGACAACTATTTCGGGCACGATAAGGACAGACTTCATCCCAATGACAACGGACAAAAAAGAATGGCACGCACACTTTACTATCAGCTGCTAGCTCTGCCTTGTACATTTTAGTCCGACAGTATAACAAAACAAAAAGAATCACAGTAGGATTACACTTGCTGTGATTCTTTTTTTATAACGGACATCTAAAACTATTCAACGACTGTAGCCTTTAGAATACGGATGTCATCCAAAGGACGGGCATTCTCATCCGTAGCAACGCGCTGAATCTTATCCACGACATCTTTACCATCTATAACTTCTCCGAAGACGGTGTACTGCCCATCGAGGTGAGGAGTTCCCCCATATTTCTTATAAATCTCACGAGTCTCCGGCGACATCTGGATGCGGCCTTTCGTGTATTGATCGAGCCGTTCCTGCTGCTCATCAAGCATGTCGTCATTGAAACGGCGGCCATAAACAATATAGAACTGACACATCGAAGACTCCATCTGCGGATTATTCTCATCACCCTCACGGGCGGCAGCTACTGCCCAACGGCGGTGAAGCAACTGCGGATAGCGTATTTCAGCGGGAATCTTATACTTTTCATAGAAACCATCGCCATATATTTTTCCAGGTTCAGCGTGGCGTGAAAGACTGTCACCCGTCTGAATCATGAAACTGAAGATAACACGATGGAAAAGCACTCCGTCGTAAAAACCTTCACGCACCAATTTCAGAAAATTATCACGATGAAGAGGCGTCTCGTTGTAGAGTGCTATCTTTATGGTGCCACTATCGGTTACCAATTCGACGACAGGTCGTTGATCTTGAGCCTGGGCGCTCACAGCCAGTAGACAGAGTACCCAGACAACAAAAGTTTTTTTCATTTTAATATATTTCTCCCTCCTTGATTTCTTCCTTGGTGATTTTCTTTTTATCAAGAGAATACCAGCAATAGGCTATGTATGCCAGTACAAACGGAATAAGGAATGAAACGTAGAACATGGTACGCAAGGTAAACTCCGATGAACAACTGTTCTGGATAGTCAGAGAACTCTGCAAATCAGCGTTCGACGGATAATAAGATGTATTGTTCCATCCTACGATAAGCAACAATACTAAAACCGTGAGAACAGTTCCAATACCTGCAGGCCATATACCTTTTATATATGTCTTACTCCAGATGGTACGGCCAATTCCATAAAGTACGCCAACGACACCGATAAGGAAGATGATGAGCAGCGGCCACATCTCTATCAGATTGTTGAAGTACTTATAGGGTTCCATGAAGATTTCGCCATTCTCGGGATTAACAGCATAACCATCTTTCAACAATGTACGGATAACGAAAGCAAGGAAGAAGATGAGGAAAGCCACCGTATTTCCCACGAGACGAACGGACCCCCGGCTACGAATATCCTCATCGGCTACATTATTCATCACATAAAGAATACCAAGAACACGAGCTAGGAAGAGAACAGCGAAACCAAGTATCAAATTCCAAGGATCGAGCACTGCATCCAAACCGTTGGAAGCATTAGCCCAGCGGCTAATAATAGGCTGCATCTGATCCATCAGCGAAGCTTTCTCAATGAGAAAATTGGAACCGTTAAAGAAAGTGGCAACAGCTGTACCGATAAGGAACGGTCCGAGCACACCGTTGAGCACAAGGAAAGTGCGGAATGTCTTAGGGCCAAGAATATTACCGAGTTTATTCTGGAATTCATAACTCACAGCCTGTAGCACGAAGGTGAGCAAAATGAGCATCCACACCCAATAGGCACCACCGAAGCTGGTGCTGTAGAACAATGGGAAAGAGGCAAAGAATGCACCACCAAAAGTAACCAATGTGGTGAAGGTAATCTCCCATTTCCGGCCTGTAGAATTGAGAACCATACGCATTCCTTCAGGTGTACGACCCAGGGAAGCGATAAGGGAGTTCGCACCCTGAACGAACATCAGGAAGACAAGGAGAGCACCAAGCAGGGAAACGAGAAACCACCAATAATGTTGCAGAAATTCGTATGTCATAACTATTAATGCTAAATTCTTAATTCAAAATTCTTAATCACAACGTAGTGAGAACAATTCATAATTCTAAACTCTAAACTAATTCTCCCGGTCCACGCCTAATCTGCTTGAAGAGGATGTTGAGTTCCACAATGAGCATCGTCGTGAAAAGTGCGAGGAAGATAAAGAAAGTGAGTGCAACACTACCCGAAGGAATGTCACTTATAGAAGCAGAAACAGGCAGCATATCCTGGATTGTCCAAGGCTGACGACCAAACTCAGCGACAAGCCATCCGCTCTCTGAAGCAATATAAGATAATGGTACGAGTACAATGGCCACCACATAATGCCATTTGGGCAGTTTTGCAAGGTCTTTTTTACGCCAGTCCATAAAGAGAATGACAGCAAAGAAAAGAATGAAGATGCACCCAAGTCCCACCATCAGACGGAAAGCCCAGAAGTTGACTGGAATATAGGGAACCAGCTCAGCTTTATCCTTGATATAGCCATATCCGAAATATTTGAAATTATCCTTGATAATCTGTCCTTGCACGGCGGCAGTAGCCTCATCGCCTTTCGCCTTAGCCTGTCGGTAAGCAGCAAGAGCCATAATAGCTTTCTTGCCCATCGCGATTTTCTCGTCTGCCGAAGGTTCTACGGTTCCGTCAGGACGCGTATAGCCATTTAGCAGATCATTCACACCAGGCACAAATCCATGAGGATCACGCGTAGCCATAATAGAAAGGGCATAAGGCATGGCAATACGGAGCGGTGGTTCTTCTTCAACTGTAAAATCAGGCTGTTTGAATGGATTTACCCAGGCAACAGCCGTCAGACTTTGGTCAACGCCACCATTATAAAGTGCCTCCATAGCTGCCAGCTTCATAGGTTGTTTCTGCGCTACCTGTTCACCTGAGATATGACCGGTTGCTGCTGCCAGCACAGAGGCCACCAATCCAACTACAGCACCTATCCGCAGACTCTTCAAAGCCATTTTAGTCTCACGCTTTTTCATCAAGTACCAGCAACTCACGGCAACAACAAAAATAGCACCGATAATCCATGCCGAAATAACAGTATGGCAGAATTTAACGACAGCAAATGGCGACAAAGCCACGTCGAAGAAAGACACCATCTCATTACGTACAGTATCCGCATTAAATTCACAGCCCACAGGACACTGCATCCAAGCATTGGCCACCAGAATCCACCATGCTGAAATCGTTGCACCCAGACCAGTCAACCACGTGGAAGCCAAATGGAAACCTTTGGAAACCTTATTCCAGCCAAAATACATTACCGCCACAAAAGTACTTTCCATAAAGAAGGCCACAATACCTTCGATAGCCAGTGGCGCACCAAAGATGTCGCCCACAAACCAGGAATAGTTACTCCAGTTCGTACCGAATTCAAACTCCAGGATAATACCTGTAGCTACACCCATGGCGAAATTAATACCGAATAGTTTCTGCCAGAACTTGGCGGTTCGTTTCCAAAACTCATCTTTCGTTCGGTAATAATAGGTCTCCATGATTCCCATGCATACAGCTAGTCCCAAGGTCAACGGAACAAAAAGCCAGTGATAGATAGCCGTCAAAGCGAACTGAGCTCTCGACCAATCAATCGTACTGGGATCTACAGCTAATAGTAAGTCGTTCATCATATCTAATAGGATTTTAAATTATCATTTTCTGTTTATTCAAGACTGCGTTCCACGAACTCCGTGGTAACGAAATCAGCCTCCCCACCCTTTTCGGTATTCTGTTTGAGGAAATTGGGAAAGAAGAAAACTTTCAGGATAGCAAACATAATAAATAGTTTGATGCCAATAATCAGCCACAGGGTCTTACCCAGCGTCATCTGCCGGAATCCATCACAATATAGATGAAATGCTTCATACCAAAAACCATGTTTCCCCATAAGCGAGTAGTTTTAGTGCGACAAATATATGAAATAATTTTTAAATTTGTCCCTTTTTTCCGTAAAAATATTAAATTTTAATTTATTAAAGGTTTCATGGAAGTTTTTTCTTTGCCATTTCAAAATAAAAAAGATACTTTTGCATCTGAAAACTCATATAGTATACAAAAAATGAAGAAAAAGATATTGATACCATTGGTGGTTCTCGCATTGCTTCTTGCAGGAGGTGTGACCTGGCTTGCCTTACAGCTCAATGAACAAAAACAGGAAAATGCTGCCATGCAAGAACTCGCTGAACTAGACAAGAAGGAAATGGAAAGCGAATACGAGCAGTTCAGCCGCCAATATAGTGAATTGAAAACTCAAATCAACAACGATTCTATTCTGGCACAGTTAACCAAAGAGCAGCTCCGCACTCAGGAGCTCTTAAGGGAACTGCAGCAGGTCAAGGCTTCAGACGCCGCAGAGATTACCCGACTGAAGAAAGAATTGGCCACATGTAGAGCCGTCATCCGCAGCTACGTGTTGGAGATTGACTCTCTTAACAGACTCAATCAGAACCTCCAGGCAGAAAACCTGATGGTGAAAGGTCAGTTGGAGGAATCTACCAAGCAAATAGAATCATTGAATGCCAACAACGAAGACCTCTCTCAAAAAGTGGCCATAGCCTCACAGCTGGATGCCATCAATATTCAAATGCAGTTGCTAGACAAACGTGACAAACCAACCAAACGCGTAAGCAAGGCAAAGAATCTGCAAGTGGATTTCTCATTGGCTAAAAACGTAACTGCCCAAAACGGTATCCGACAGGTCTATGTGCGTATTACAACGCCCAATGGAAGTGTCCTTACCAATGGCGGCACTTTCCCCTATGAGAACAGAACCCTACAGTATTCCATGAAGAAACAAGTGGAATACACCGGCAAGGAAACGCCCATAACGACTTATTGGAACGTTAAAGAGTTCCTCAGCGACGGAAACTATCAAGTGAGTATCTTCTCCGACGGAAGTCTGATCGGCTCGAGAAGTTTTTCATTTAACTAATATATGAAAAAAATATTATCTATCTGTGTATTTGCAGCCTCTCTGATTCCTGCAGAGGCACAACAGATGCTCACACTAGACAGTTGCCGTGCCATGGCACTCCGCAACAACAAGCAAATGGGCATCTCAAAGCTAAAGCAAGACATTGCGCTCAACACACGCAAAGCATTACGGACCAAATATCTGCCTAAGGTTAGCGCCATAGGCGGCTATGAATTCGTTAGTAAGGAAATTTCACTTCTAAACAACGACCAGAAATCGGCCCTTAACAATATGGGCAGTAACTTGGTTGGCAACATCAGTCAGCAGGCATCTTCCTATATCACAAGTTTGGTGCAACAAGGCCTTATCACCATGGAACAGGCCCAGCAGTTTGGTCAGCTGATTAATCAATACGGACCTACCTACGGGCAGCAGGCTGCTACTGCTCTTAACGGCATTGGACAACACATTACAGATGCCTTTCGTACAGATAACCGAAACATGTTTGCAGTTTCAGTAATGGTACGTCAGCCAATCTTTATGGGAGGTGCCATAACTGCTGCAAACAAGATTGCCGACATCACAGAAGACATGATGGCCAATAGCGCAGAATCCACCTTACAGAATACACTTTACAGCATTGACCAGGCCTACTGGCAGGTTGTGAGCGTGCGCCAAAAAGAACGGCTAGCCAACAGCTATCTAGAGGTGGTGAAACAGTTAGACGGTGATGTGGAAAAAATGATTCGTGAAGGTGTGGCCACTCGTGCTGATGGACTGAAAGTAAAAGTAAAAGTAAATGAAGCCGAAATGAACGTCACACAGGCACAAGATGGATTGGTTCTTTCCAAGATGCTACTCTGCCAACTCTGTGGTCTACCTATAGACTCTGATATCACGCTTGCAGACGAAAACAAAGAGGATCTTGCTATAACATCTACAGCAGTCGATGTTGAATTAAAGACCGCACTCGAGAACCGTCCGGAGTTGAAAATGCTCCAGAATACGGTTGACATAGCGCATCAGACCACCAAAGTAGTGCGTGCTGCTTATTTGCCACATGTGGCACTTACAGGTGGTTATCTGGCCACTAATCCTAATCTCTATGACGGATTCCAGAAGAAGTTCGGCGGCGTATGGAACGTCGGCGTGCTTATTCACGTGCCACTCTGGCATTGGATGGAAGGCGAATATAAGATACGTGCTACGAAAGCTGCTGCCTCGATGGCGAATCTTGAACTCACGGAAGCACAGGAAAAGATTGAGCTTCAGGTAACCCAGTGCAAGTTTAAGGTACGCGAAGCCAATAAAAAATTGGCTATGGCTTCCAAGAATGTAGAGAAGGCCGAAGAAAATCTACGTTGTGCCAATCTCGGTTTCCATGAGGGTGTGATGACAGCTACTGAAGTAATGGAAGCCCAAACGGCATGGGTTCAGGCTCAAAGCCAAAAAATAGATGCTCAAACCGATGTTCAGCTTAGTCAGGTTGGACTAAAGAAAGCACTTGGAATATTAAATTAGAAGAGAATCGCAATCATATAAATCGTAAATGCAAATTTCTATATAAAGATGTCAGCAAAACAACAACATAACAACATTCTTCTGGCCATCATTGGATTTGTGGCTGTAGTAGTCATCGTTGCCGTTATCGGTTTCTTTACCCTCGGCAGAACTCCTGATGATATTCAAGGTGAAGTAGAAGTAACAGAATACCGTGTCTCCAGTAAAGTTCCAGGACGTATCCTCGAACTCCGTGTAAAGGAGGGCGATTACGTGAAGGTCGGCGATACACTTGCCATTCTTGATGCACCTGAAGTGAGAGCAAAGGCGCAGCAGGCTCGGAGTGCGGAAGACGCAGCTGCCGCTTTAAGTGCCAAAGCTCAGAATGGAGCCCGTCAACAGCAAATTCAAGGCGCATATCAACTTTGGCAACAAGCTAAGGCTGGGACAGAAATCGCCAAGAAGAGTTACGACCGTGTTCAACGCCTCTTCGACGAAGGAGTGATGACTGCTCAGAAACGCGACGAAGCGTTTGCTCAGTATAAGGCAATGGAAGCACAGGAATTGGCAGCCAAGAGCCAGTATGACATGGCTGTTGCCGGTGCACGTCAAGAAGATAAGGCTGCTGCTCAGGCACAAGTGAACCGTGCACGGGGTGCTGTAGCAGAAGTCAGTTCCTATATTAATGAGACTGTGCAGACAGCGCAGATGGAGGGAGAAGTCACCAATGTCTATCCCAAGGTCGGTGAACTGGTAGGCACTGGATCCCCTATCATGTCCGTTGCTGTGATGAGCGACATGTGGGGTACATTCAATGTGCGTGAAGACCAGTTGAATGGCATGAAGGTGGGTGATGAGATCACAGCTTTCAGCCCTGCTTTCAACAAAAACTTCAAGCTGAAGATATACAACATCAAAGACCAAGGATCATTCGCCGTTTGGAAAGCCACAAAAACGACTGGACAATACGATCTCAAGACCTTTGAAGTTAAGGCTCGACCAACGGAAAAGTTTGAGGGACTTCGTCCGGGAATGTCGCTCATTATCAAAGATAAGTAATTGGTTGAAATTAGAGAGTTTAAGGTTGCTAGTAATTGGCATAAACCTAAAACATAGTTTTCATGAAACAGAAGGTCAGTGCGATCAGAAGGATTCTCAGGGTGGCGCAACGTGAATGCGGCATTCTGACGAGGACCCCTATTTACCTGTTTTGCATGATTATCTTCCCTATATTCACCATCTTCTTTTTCACGTCGATGATGAATAGCGGACAACCACAGGAAATGCCCGTCGGTATTGTTGATTTGGACAACACTACAACAACTCGCTCACTTGTCCGGAAACTGGATGCTTTCCAGACTTCACGAGTAGTGGCTCACTACGTTACTCCCACAGAAGCCAGGCAAGCCATGCAACAAAATAAAATCTACGCTTTCCTTTATATTCCAAAGGGAACCACCGATGACCTGCTGTCGTCACGCCAACCAAAGGTTTCTTACTATTACAGCAGTGTTTATTACACGGCAGGTGCTCTGCTTATGCGTGACTTGAAAACCATTACCACACTTGGTTCTGCTGCCGTAGGACAAGCTACCATGCAGGCTCAGGGCTATACTGATCAGCAGATACAGACTTTCCTGCAGCCCATTGCCGTGGATCTTCATCCTGTGGGTAATCCCTGGATTAACTATAACGTATATCTCTCCACTTTCATCGTGCCGGGTATCATCTTACTTTTCGTCTTCCTGATCTCAGCTTATAGTATAGGAACCGAACTGAAGTTCCACCGCTCACAGGAACTGATGAAAATCGCCGGCAATGATATCTATGCAGCCATGCTTGGCAAATTCCTGCCACAGACACTGGTTTGGCTTGTCATTTTCTATGGCTACCTTTGGTATCTTTTCGGATATCTGGAGTTTCCGCATCCCGGAGGCACATGGCTCATCATGCTTTTAGGCTTGTTGGCTATTCTTTCATCAGAAGGGTTTGGCGTGTTTATCTTCGGTATCATGCCATCACTCCGAATGTCGATGAGTATTTGTTCTCTTTGGGGTGTACTTGGATTCTCCGCCTGCGGAGCTGCCTTCCCGATTTTTGCCATGGATGCGCCCATCACAGCATTGGCCCAACTATTTCCTTTGCGCCACTATTACATGATTTACCAGCTGAATATCTTCAATGGCTATCCTATGGAGATTGCGTGGTTCAACTATATGGCACTCGGCATCTTCATCTGTCTGCCATTGTTCGTTATGAAGCCTATACGTAAAGCAATGCTCGAATATGTATACATTCCTTAAACAGATTAACGAAGGTGTGCACGACATGTGCTACATCTGGGCAAAGGAGATGAAATCCGTTGTCCAGGATGAGGGCGTATTGCTTTTCTTCATCGTAGTTCCCATTCTCTATCCTATATTATATTCGTGGGTCTATAATAATGAGGTGGTCCGTGAAGTTCCAGTAGTGGTGGTTGATATGTCAAAAAGCCAGTTGTCTCGGCAATTTATCCGTCAATACGATGCGTCTCCAGATACAAAAGTAGCTTACAAATGTAATGACATGGAGGAAGCAAAAGATCTCGTAGAAAAGCAGATCGCCCACGGTATTCTTTACTTCCCCTCTGATTTTGAGACCAATGTCTTGCGAATGGAACAGTCGCATGTAAGCGTTTACTGCGATATGAGTCTGATGCTTACCTATAAAGCTATTTATTCGACTGCTACAGCCGTCTCTCAATCCATAAACTCAGAAATGCAAATCAAACTGAGTGGCAATTATACAAATCGTGAAGACGAGATAACCACGAAACCTCTTGCCGTAGAAGAAGTACAAATCTTCAATGCTACAGGCGGCTATGGTAACTTTATCATACCACCTGTTCTCATGCTTATCCTGCAACAGACACTTTTGCTTGGAATTGGACTGTCAGCAGGAACTGCGCGTGAAAACAACCGCTATAAAGATTTGGTTCCTATCTCCCGTCATTATAATGGCCTGTTCAGAATCGTAGGCGGCAAATCGCTTTGCTATTTCATGATTTACAGCGTCATGGCGGCCTATGTATGTCTGGTAGTACCAAGGATGTTCCATTTTACATCTTTAGCCAATATCTGGGAACTTATCGGAGTGCTTGTGCCCTATCTGCTGGCTTGTATTTTCTTCGGAATGTTTGTCAGCTGCTTCGTTCGTTATCGCGAAAACGTGATACTATTGGTGGTGTTTACTTCCATACCTTTGCTTTTCCTTACGGGTGTCAGCTGGCCGCAGAGTTCCATTCCCGGAGGATGGCAGGGAGTATCCTGGATCTTCCCCAGTACATTTGGAGCACGTGCCTATGTGCGAATGAACATGATGGATGCTACACTTAGTGATGTCCGATTTGAATATCAGGCTCTTTGGCTGCATGTTGTAATTTATTTCTTTGCCACCTGCATCGTGTACCGCTATCAATTGCTCCATACCCGCCACCATGCGTTGGAGCGCCTCGAAGAGATGAAGAAGAAGGTGGCTACTGCCAAGACAAAGGCTACTGAATCGTAATTCACAAATAATAAAACCCACACTAAAATGAAAACTTACTTTTTTCGACTGTCAGTAATACTCCTGGCAATGTTGACGATGAATGCCTGTGAAAAGGGTTACACCGCCGAAGAAGAAACAAAAACTGGAAACGAGAGCAATGTAACGTTGCGAGTGAAAAGCATTGAAATGGTTCCTTTTGAGAACACGACTATTTCAAGAGCTTCCACGGAGATGAGTGAACTATGTTCGCGCCTTCAATTTGCTGTCTTTAAAGATGGTGAGAAAAAAAAGAACATCTCACAGCAAGCAGGCGATGCCGGTTTCGGGGAAGCCGCCATTTCATTACCCGAAGGCGACTATCAGCTGGTAGTGATGGGGCACAGCTGCACTGGAACCGCGACCATTACTGACCTCGAGAAAATTACTTTTCCCAACAACAAAGTAACAGACACATTCTATTATTATGGTACCTTCACCGTAGGGAATGATTCAAAGATCGTAGAGCTAGACCTCAAGCGTGCCGTTGCTATGCTTCGTTTCAATCTTACACAGCCTCTGACAGAAAACATCAAACAACTGAAATTCCTCTATACGGGTGGTTCCAGTACTTTCAGCGCCATTACAGGCTTTGGCTCCGTGAATTCCCGCCAGACGGAAATCCGCGATGTTGCCAGTGGACAAAAGGTTTTCGAAGTATATACTTTCCCACATGCCCAAGAGGGCAAACTGAAAGTGACTATCACAGCACTTGATGCCAACGGTACAGAGGTTGCTGAAACTGTGATGGAGGAAATTCCCGTTGAGGTTAATAAGATATCGGTTTACAACGGAGTGCTTTTCGATGATACCACAAACAGTTCGTCGCCCTCCATCAAAGTGAAAGGCGACGGCGATTGGGATGGAACCATCAATGTGAATTAATTAGCTGTGAGTCTCCACAATCTTCGTGGCAGGCTTCTCTTTGTTACGGCGATTTACCACGGTAACCACCGCCTGTGCTAAATTGAGGAAAGCCATACCCGTCATGGTATCGTTGAGGGCGGCAGGTTCTCCCTTGTCGCCACTGTCGCAGATACTCTGCACTAACGGAATCTGAGCCAGCAGAGGTACATTCAGCTCCTTTGCCAGATTCTTACAGCCTTCCTTTCCAAAAATATAGTACTTGTTCTCTGGCAGTTCGGCGGGAGTAAACCATGCCATATTCTCTATCAAACCGAGGATAGGCACGTTCACCTTTTCATTCTGATACATATCCACTCCCTTGCGGGCATCGGCAAGCGCCACTTCCTGCGGAGTAGAAACAATCACGGCTCCCGTAATGGCCAGCGTCTGCAGCAATGTCAGATGAATGTCGCTAGTTCCCGGAGGTGTATCCAAAACAAAGTAGTCCAAATCTCCCCAATCAGCATCGGCAATAAGCTGTTTCAAGGCATTCGATGCCATACCGCCACGCCAAAGGGTAGCCGTTTCAGGATTCACAAAGAAACCGATGGAAAGCAGTTTGATACCATACTTCTCAATCGGTTCTATCAAGTCACGGCCATCCACATGAACGGCATAGGGTCTGGCGTCTTCTACCTGGAACATCTTGGGTACAGAAGGGCCAAAGATATCAGCATCGAGCAAACCCACCTTGTAACCCAGACGTGCGAGGGCAATGGCAAGATTAGCGGCAACCGTACTCTTTCCCACTCCACCTTTACCAGAACTTACCGCAATGATATTCTTCACACCCGGCAGCATATGTCCTGCTTCAGGCCGTGGTTTCGACTTGAATTCCGTAACGATTTCTACTTCCACGTCTTTCGACACATGATAGTGTATGGCAGCCTCAGCAGCCTTCACGGTGGATTTCAAGAAGGGGTCCGTATCGCGTGGGAATTCCAGTATAACCTTCACTTTCATTCCGTTAATAGCCGGTTGGTCAGCTACCATCCCGCTTTCCACGAGATTTTTCTTTGTGCCTGGATACATTACAGTAGCCAGCGCATCCATAATCAGTTTTGGATAGAGTGTCATCTTTATTTGTTTTGCATGCAAAAATACAAAAACTATTCCACATCTGCAAATTTGTTTCCGATAGTTTAAATGATTCATTAAAAAGGGGCTTTGTTTCTATGGCATTCTTACGTTGCTTCCACGGCATTCTTACGTTGCTTAAATGGCATTCTTACATTGCTTCCACGGCATTTAAGCAACGGCAGGTTTTCATCCCTCTATTTTGCCTTACTGATGAGAGGAAGAAAATTTGGAGGAATGGAAAAAAGAGTGTATCTTTGTAGCCATGAAAAGAACTGTTCTGACTACCCTGCTATTGTGGAGCTTGGTTTTTCTGATGCAAATTCAGGCTCAACAGACCATTCAAGGTTTCCCCCAGAAATGGGTTGCTAAAACTGTTGTTTCCAAGGAAGAAATTGAAAGAGCGGGATTGGAAAACTGCTTCACTGCAGAACCACTCAACGATTCTACTTTCAAGCGCATGCAAGGAAAGTCATGGAAAAAGGGATGTACGCTTCAGCGCAGTTCGCTGCGATATCTCAAAATACTCCATTGGAATGCGGAAGGTAAGACGCAGTTGGGTGAAATGATAGTCAACACAAAGATAGCCAACCGTGTGCTGCGCATCTTCCGAAAACTCTATGAGGCAAACTATCGCATTGAGAGAATGGTGCTCATTGACGATTACAATGGTAACGATATCCTCTCAATGGAAGACAACAACACCTCAGCATTCAACTATCGTACCATCGAAGGAAGCAAAACGCTCTCCAAACATGCCCAAGGGCTGGCTATCGACTTGAATACCAGATATAATCCCTATGTAACCCGTCGAGGTGTTTCTCCTTCAAACGGGAAAGCCTATGCCTACCGTCGCGACACCAGAAACGACATACCCTACAAGATAGATCATCAGGATTTAGCCTATAAACTCTTCAAAGCTGAAGGATTCTCCTGGGGCGGTGACTGGCGTTATTCCAAAGACTATCAGCATTTTGAATTTGAATAAGAATGACCGTTTTGCCATGGAAAGACTTCGAAGCCAAATTGTCTGGGTACTGATTCTCCTTTTTATGTGCGACTGCTCGTCAGTCACTCAGAAAAGAAATGAGCAGGAAGCCAAGAAAGCTACTGCTGATTCACTGATGGAGAGAAGCTATGCGCTCTTCGACAGCTGTCAGTACCAGGAGGCCATACTTGTAGGGAAAAAAGCGCTGAAAGCCTATGAAGCCATCAAGGATTCTGCAGGGCAAAGTGACTGCCACTCCCAATTGTCTTTCTGCTATATGCGTTCAGATAATATTAAATCAGGCATTGAACATACACTTAGAGGACTCCGCATCGACAGTCTCAGAAACGACCGCGGCCGTATCGGAAGTGATTACAGCAATCTTGCTTCACTTTACCTGACTGCAAATGACCCGCAACGTGCCCTGGAATTCATCCACAAGGCAATCGAAATGGAAGAATCCCTCGGAGTGCCGAAAAAATTTTCCACACGTTATGGTATGGCATGCGAAATCCTTACCCACCTCGACAGTACTGATCTTGCCTTGGATTATATTCAGAAAGCCTATTCCCTCGATTCTGCCAATAACGATACAATTAGTATGGCCCGCCGTCTCTCGCAGAAAGGAGACGCATTGTCAGTTGCAAACCAATATGCCAAAGCAGAATCTGCTTACAAAAAATCCAACATCCTACTCGAGGCCAAGAACGCCTTGCCTTCACTCTGCCTCAATCATAAACGGTTGAGCATTCTTTACAAAAAGATGAATCGTAAAGCAGATGCACGGAAACATCTGGATAAATGTACCGACATTGCAAGCCATATAGACGACAAGAACATATTAAAACAGACCCTGAAGGCATTATCAGCCCTCGAGCCTAAAAACCCTCAAACCCAAAAACAATGAAGAACAGAATCTTCCTTTCTTTCATCTGCATGGCATTTGTCCTGACAGCCTGCAATCAAAAGAATTCTACAAAATCAGAACAAACTGATGCTAATGACAGTATTCATGCGGTGGCGTTTATCAATAACCGTGTCACACAAATATATGATACTATCTACGCAAATTACAAAAAAGATCTCGGATATAATGACTATCTGCAGTTCACTTCCACAGAGTACAATAAGCTTCGTCAGGAAGCCCGTGAACTAACTCCCGATGAAACTCCCCTTGATGTTCCAGGTTCTGATTACGACCATTGGGTGATGGGACAAGACTATAACAAGGATTTGCGAATGGAAGTGCTTTCCGTAAGCGACATCGAGCCTAATACTGCTACGGCCGTCATTCGCGTTTACAACTTCGAGCCTCAAGATGTGACGCTGAAACTAGTCCTCGAAAACGGAAATTGGATGATTGACAGTTTTGTCTCTACATTTGATGTAAATGGAGATACCATTCACTTTGACGAAAAACAAGAACTGAAAGAATACGTTGCCGGACTCAAGAAAAAATGATTATACATGCCGCTCTGCCCCACTCCGTTTGTCGCGTTTATAAGAGCGGTATTCGTCCAATTCTATTTCAATTTCAGGTTCCGTCAGTTCTCCATTGCGAGGCAGGCGGAACTTCTGGTATCTGATGTTCAACCCTCTGTCCATCCACATCTTTTCATAATATGTCTGGATTGAAAGTATCTTAGGATCAAGCACTTCTCCCTCCTCTTTTCTCTCTCTTCTCTCCTCTAAAATCCCATACAAATCCTCTGTCCTGTAAAGTAAGGGCAGATGATTCATGTCCACCATATAAGAAGTATAGGTAAAGAGAAAACGTGAATCTGTTTTCAAATGAATAATACCGCCATCGATGAGAAAATGGCGATAGCGGTTCATGAAATAGGTGCTGGTGAGACGCTTCCGTGGATTCTTCATTTGCGGGTCACTGAACGTAAGCCATATTTCCTGTACTTCATTTTCATCGAAAAAGCGGTCAATAATCTCAATGTTCGTACGAAGGAAAGCCACGTTCTTCAAACCTTCCTGCAAAGCCTGAGTGGCACCCGTCCACATACGAGCGCCCTTAATGTCCACCCCGATGAAGTTCATCTCAGGATAGAGTTTAGCAAGCCCAACGGTATATTCACCCTTTCCACATCCAAGTTCAAGAACAATGGGGTTTGCGTTTTTGAAATACATTTCACGCCAACGGCCCTTCATCTCGAACGGAATGTCCGAAATAACACTATAAGGATATTGAAACACATTCTCATAACGTTCCATATCGGCAAACTTCGCCAGCTTTCCTTTTCCCATATTATTCTTATTTTGAGCGCAAAGGTACGAAATAATTCTTAATTCTTAATTCTTAATTCTCAAATTATTCATACCTTTGCAAGTATGAAACAGAAACTGCTCTTTATCTGCCTTGGCAATATCTGCCGTTCTCCGGCTGCAGAAGGCGTTATGCGTCATTTATTGGAAACATACAGAATAGAACATCTCATTGAGATTGATTCTGCCGGCATCGGTTCCTGGCATACAGGTAACCTTCCTGATAGACGCATGCGCCAATGCGGAGACCGAAGAGGTTATCTTTTCAATCATCGTGCCCGACAAATCAGAGACTACGACTTTGAACACTTCGATTATATCATCGGGATGGATCATGAAAACATGGCTACATTACAACGTATGAAAAACAGCCAGCCTACATCTAAAGCCCGTCTCCTATGTCTGGCTGATTATTTGAAAAAACATAAGGGCCAGGAAACTGTTCCCGACCCTTATTATGGTTCTCAGAGAGACTTCGAGTTTGCACTCGATTTGATAGAGGATGCTTGTATGGGCTTACTTCATAAGTTGGTGCCCACACTCTGACATCTATCCTATTCAGTTATTTCTTCCTTGATTTCGGAAGCAGTCTCAGCGGCAGCTTCCTTCACTTCCTCGACCTTCTCGGCAGCGGCTTCTGCTACATCAGCAGCGGCTTCCTTTACTTCGCAACAAGCCTCTTTGACTTCTTCCACCTTCTCAGCGGCTTCTTCCTTTACTTCGCAACAAGCCTCCTTTACTTCTTCCACTTTCTCGGCGGCTGCTTCCTTTACTTCGCAACAAGCCTCCTTGACATCTTCCACTTTCTCGGCGGCTTCTTCCTTTACTTCAGCAGCGGCCTCCTTGACTTCTTCCACTTTCTCGGTGGCTTCTTCCTTTACTTCAGCAGCGGCCTCCTTTACTTCTTCTGCCTTTTCGGAAGCAGCTTTCTTCATCTCATCAATCTTATCGCCGACAGCCTCTGTAAGATTATTAAATTTCTCCTTGGCAGCCTTGATGTCGTCACCATATTTCTCATTGATAGCATCTACTGCACCATCTAACTTCTCACCAACAGTATCGGCCATTTCACTTATTTTTTCTTTGGCTGCTTTAATGTCATCACCATACTTCTCATTTATAGCATCTTTGGCCTCTTCGAACTTGTCACCTACAGTATCCGCTATTTCGCTGATTTTGTCCTTGGCAGCTTTGATGTCATCACCATACTTCTCGTTAATGGCGTCCTTGGCATCATCTATCTTTTCGCCCAAGTCCTTAGCTACGTCACTAACCTTGTCAAGAGCCTCATCAGCCAATTTGCCAAGTTCTTCCTTGTTGCCACCTTTGATGGCGTTAATTAATTTACTGAAAAATCCCATAATCTTAAAATTTAAAGAGTTAATAAATCGTCATAATTTGCCCCAAAAGTAAATAAAAATTCCGAAACCTCCAAACATTCTGTCACTTTTTTTGCACTTATAAAACGCTTATGCTGGAAAAACGGAATACTTCTCAAATGGATTTCGTCAATTCTTCTTTAAGCATCATTCCGTCCTTAAAAAAAAGCATTTGCGACAAATTTTGAGGGGTATATGGGAAATTGTCACATCTAAGTGGGTATTGTCGCAATAAAACAGTGGAAAAAAGATGGAAAAAGTTGGAATGTAATGTAACCCATCCTATATTTGCAATGTCAAAACGACAAAACATCAGAATTAACAAACATAGTATTAACATTAAAAATAGAAGATTATGAAGACTCATAAATTTTTTGCGAACAGTAAGAAGGCAATGGCATCCTTATTCCTGGTAGGACTAGTAGTAATGGCATATTGGTGCTTCAAGAATGAAGACTATTACCAAGATACGTATTTCACTCATGGCACGGACAGTCATACAGCCATGATGAGCAGCACGAACAGTTCGTCATACGACGCTGACATGAAACAGCTGAAGGAAATCAATGAGAAGATTGCCAAGTTGGAACAGGAAAAGAACAATATGTACAAGAAACTAGAAAAAGCCAAGGCTCACCGGAACAAGAATTACGGCATGGTGGCGGGTCTTTACTCCCAACCGTCTCTGGAGGTGGCTGAGATCTCCAATCTCGAAGGCGGAATTGCCAAAATCGATTATAAGATCGGGAACCTTAAAATGCAGGAGAAAAACATCGCCGAAAAATATGGCACAGACGTTCAGAACCTGGCTTTCATAAAATAGACATTTGAAATATTGAAAAGAGGAAGAAGTTAAATGCTTCTTCCTCTTTTCAATATTAACACCTTGCTGCGATAGAGTTACTCTACAGTGGCAGATTCTACCTTGCCCTCATACTCCTTCTTGAGATCCTCATAATAATGTGCTATCGTAGTCTGCAAATAGGGTTCCACGAGAAGCATACCGATACCAAAAGTAAACATGCTGAGGATTACCCAGCCGATGAAACTGAGTTCCAAAAGGAAAAGTTCCATTTTATGTCCGTGCATCATAGCCATCGACTTCTCAATGGCGGCATTGTTAGAAAGCTCAGGGTCATCCTTCAAAATATAACAAGTCATACTATAAGAGAGGGCCTTGATAATGCCAGGGATTATGAGAAGTAAAGTCCAAAGGATAATATAAACATACATGAGCAAATTGGTCGTGAAGATACGCTGCCAATTGCCCGTATAGCCGTCAAAAAGACGGGCATAATCTGTATTTTCCCTACGGATAAGACGGAGAAAATAAACGGCAAATCCCCATAACAAAGGTATGCAGAGAATAGTCCACAGACTGCTGAGTACCGAACCTGTATACTCCCCGAAGGGGAAACTTACAGTAGAACTACCAGCAAGAACGATTACGCAATAAATAATAGTGGCAATAACGCCTTTGTCCCAATTGCCTTTTAGCGAGGCAAGGGCACGATCTTTGTAAACACTGGATTTCTCCATAAACTTGTGATTATTTAATTTAGTCAATAACTACTGTTGTCCAGCCGTGCTTGTCCTCTATAGTTCCATACTGAATGCCACGCAACGTGTCATAGAGTTTCTTCGACATCTCACCCGGCTTTCCATCCTCAGAGAATACATAGCTCTTGCCTGTCTCCAAATCATCAATCTTAGAAATAGGTGAAATCACGGCAGCTGTTCCACAGGCTCCTGCCTCTTCAAACGTAGCAAGTTCTTCCTCTGGAATAGGACGACGCTCCACTTTCATGCCCAGGTCTTCAGCTACTTGCATCAGACTCTTGTTAGTAATAGAAGGCAGAATACTCGTTGACTTTGGCGTCACATAGGTATTGTCTTTAATGCCAAAGAAGTTAGCAGCACCACATTCGTCGATGTATTTCTTTTCCTTGGCATCGAGATAGAACTCACAAGCATAGCCCAGATCGTGAGCCTTCTTATTGGCCAAAAGGGAAGCAGCATAGTTACCACCCACCTTATAAATACCAGTGCCGAGAGGAGCTGAACGGTCATGATCACGGATAATGACATAAGGATTGGTGGCAAAACCGCCCTTGAAATAAGGGCCTACAGGAGTTACAAAGATGAGGAAACAATATTCTGAAGCAGGATGCACGCCCACCTGCGCACTGGTTCCGATGAGCAGCGGACGAATGTAAAGAGTTGCTCCACTTTCATAAGTTGGAATCCACTCTTGATTCAGACGAACAACCTTCTTCACCATTTCGCAGAACATTTCAGTTGGAAGTTCTGGCATCAGAATTCCACGGCAAGTGCTCTGCAGACGGGCTGCGTTCTCCTCCATACGAAACACACGCACCTTGCCATCAGGGCATCGGTAAGCCTTAAGACCCTCAAAAGCTTCCTGTCCATAATGCAGACAGGTAGCAGCCATGTGAAGTTTCAGATACTCATCGGAGCAAACTTCAATCTCGCCCCATTTACCATCACGATAGTAGCATCGTACATTGTAATCCGTCTGACGGTAACCGAAAGACAGACTTGCCCAATCGATATTTTTCATTTCGCTTAATATATTTAGTTTTGAAATTCAATTCTGATTGCAAAAGTATATAAAACATAGCATATTTGCAACATTTTTGTGTGGAAATTTACAAACTACTGACAGATCCCACAAATGATCCTTACCTAAAACATGAGTCAAAATGATGAAAAAAACTATAAAGTAAAAATGAAAAGAATATCAAAAAAAAAGACATCTGCATATTTAACACTTTAAGCAATACAACTAGCGTTCTACTGTTAAAAAATATAAATATTGTTGGTAGAATTACCTTTTAAACAGCTATTTGTATTAACTTTGCTACAATATATGCACATGGTGCAACTACTAAACATCTATTGATTATGAACGACGCGGTTCTGGCGGCTTTACTGAATCTCTTTGCACTCATCAGCGCAAGGAACAAATCCCCTTTGGACAAATGCGTCAAAATCATAGATAACTATTTAGGAGCAGATATAGGACTCCGAAACAAACGACCTTACATCGACCTTTTCACAGACTTCGTAGATTTGCACGAAATGCAGTCAGAAGCTGACGATGAAGTCTCCATAACTCCTGTCTGTGAAGGATTGAAGAGCAAACTTGAAGGAAAGGATTTGATGCCGGTTATCCTCCGGCTTTTGGAATTCTACAGAGAAACTACAGATCATTTCAACCGCAATAACGAACTAATTATCAAAATTGCGAAGCAACTGAATACGGAAGAGTCCTTATACCAGCAATTCTGCGATTTCGTGGAATGCAAGCCGTCAGAAACCGTACGCATTCAGACTCATCCTGGTTATGATGGATACTTTTGCACATTATGGCTAGAAAAAGATCGCGTAATGGTCTTTTGCTATTATGGAAATGACCAAGTACTGCTTGAGGACATACCTTTGAGGGCGGGTGAGTTTGAAATATGGCACCGAAGTGGCGTACTGAAAAACCATAAGGGTGCCCCAATCTATCGAGCCACGATGTTGCGAGTTTATCAGGACACGCAAAAACAAGAAACAATATCTTTCTGCGGTCGCGACATCAACTTCAAGTTCCCAAACAGCGACAATGGTATGCACAATTTCAGTTTCAACCTTCACAGCGGAGAACTAGTTGCTATCATGGGAGGCAGTGGCACAGGTAAGACCACGCTACTTTCGCTCCTCAACGGAACATTGGAACCGCAACAAGGCAGTATTACCCTCAATGGACACGACACCCATAATGAAGCTGTGCAAAGACTGATTGGCTTTGTGCCACAAGATGACTTACTCGTTGAGGAACTCACGGTGTATCAGAATCTCTACTACACTGCTCGACTCTGCTTTGACGGAATGAGCGAGGAAGAAATCAAGCAGCGTGTGATAACAGTTCTGAATAGCCTGGAGATGGAATCCATCAAAGACTTAAAAGTGGGATCACCGCTTAACAAGACCATATCAGGCGGACAGCGTAAGCGTCTGAACATTGCCCTTGAACTAATCAGAGAGCCAACTGTTTTGATGCTTGATGAACCTACTTCTGGCCTGTCTTCTGCTGACACAGAACACGTGATGGGACTGCTTAAACAGCAGACCTACAAAGGGCGGCTTGTCATCGTGATTATCCATCAGCCATCCAGTAGTGTCTATAAACTTTTCAGTCGTCTTTGGCTGCTTGACAAAGGAGGCTATCCTGTCTTTGACGGAAATCCTATTGAAGCCATTACCCATTTCAAGAAAGCAGCCAATTATGCTGATGCCGAGACAAGTACTTGTCCTTTATGTGGTAATATAAGTCCTGAACTACTGCTCAATATCATTGACGAAAAAACTATCGACAGTACTGGAAAAATAAGTTCCTTGCGCAAAAAAAGTCCTAAGGACTGGCACGAAATGTATCTGAAGCAGCGTGGAACGATGGAGAACGTTGACACCAGTGACATTCCCCACTCCGACCAAAACCAGCCAGACAAGATACGCCAATTCCTAATTCAGTTGGAGCGCAATGTTAAAACTAAAATTACTAACAAACAGTACCTGCTCATCACACTGCTTTCGGCACCACTATTGGCCATCATCTGTTCATGGCTCACACGCTATGCTCCAGAATCAGGCTACACGATCATGGACAATAAGAACTTTGTCTCGTTCTTATTTATGGCTGTCATCGTGAGTATATTTACGGGTATGAGTGGTTCTGCTGAGGAAATTATTCGTGACCGTTCGCTACTGAAGCGCGAGAAGTTCCTCCACCTGTCATACAGCAGCTACATCTCTTCGAAGGTTGTGCTGATGGCCGTTGTATCACTCATCCAGACATTCCTTTTTGTTCTTTTGGGACAAGCCATAATGGGTTATCATGACCTCTTCTTGAAATGGTGGCTTATCCTTTTTGTTACATCATTTGTTGCCAACCTCATCGGTCTGCTGTTGTCGCAATGCCTCAACACCGTAGTGGCAATCTACATAACTATTCCAATTTTACTCATTCCCCAGATTCTGCTCTGTGGACTCGTAGTGGATTTCAGTGACCTCAACAGCAAGAGCACAACTAACAATGTGCCTCTCATCGGTGATGTGATACCTTCAAGATGGGCTTTCGAAGCATTGGCCGTGACCACTTTCACTGACAACGAATACGAAGCACCTCTCTTCAAATATCATCAGCGCCAGTATCAGGACGAATATACACAGGCATCATTCCTTTACGAACTTGATTCTCAGTTAGAAACTCTTCATGACGAGATTGAGAACGGAAAGCCTCAAGATACCAAGCACATGGCAATAATCAAGTCTGAACTGCCACGTCTGACTCAATTCTGCGAAGCTGAGCCTTACCAAGGCAACTATGATTACCAATCATTAAAAACCTACATGAAGAAATGCGACAAGATAATTAGTAAGCGCAGCAATCAGGCAACCCTCGATGCAGATAAAATAGTAACAGACCGTATTAAAGAAATTGGTCGAGATAAATATCGCAAGATACGGACAGACCATTATAACCTTAAGTTGGAAAGCGTTGTTATCAACGACATGGCACCTGCCCCTTACGAAGTCATTAAAAACAAAATCGTAGCCCGGATGGGACAAATTTATCTGGCTCCTGTCACTCGTGACGGACGTGCTCCATTCTACTCATCTTACAAACAGCTGGGGAATTTACCCATCAAGACACTTTGGTTTAATTTATCGGTTTTGTTAATCATGGCTATCGTTTTAGGCACTCTCATATATACTGATTTCCTAGGCCGTTACATCAGAAAAAATTAATATAGAAAAGATATAAATTATAGTATTAACCAAAAATTTTTGAACAATGAAGAAAATCTCATTAGTAATCGCATTTGCAGCAGCAATCGTGCTTGCAGGATGCAATGGTAACAAACAAACCAAGAATGGCAGTGAAACTGATTCTACAGACGTTTTCGTAGAACAGCAGATCAAGGCTGGCATGAATATGCATCTTGACAGTCTTACCGAGCTCTGGCTCCGCTTGAAGCCGTCTTCTTTCTATTCCACAACGCAAGACGGTAAGATCATACTCTCTCAAGATGAAAAGAAGGTCAAGCCAGAATATCTTTTTAATCCTGAGGAGCTAGCCTCAAAATTGGAGACAATGTCTTACAAATATCGTGCTTTAGCCGTTTATGCGGTTGACAAGGAGGTAGCTAAACTCTATGACATGAAAGACGTTTATACTCCAGCCATCAAGAAGTTGGCTGCTGAACTCAATGACCCATCTCTGAAATTCATTGATGAAAATTCAGAAAAGATGGAATACACAGAACTCAACAGCCAAGCTTATAAAATTGCAGAGGAGAATGGCCGCGCCAACCGTTACTGGGAAGTTGCTGCATCTTCTATCATTGAGCAGATATATCTGATTGCTAATAATCAGGACAAGTTCCTCGCCAACTTCACTGACAAGGATGCTGAAGACATGACTTATCGCACAATCTTGCTGTGTGAGTCTTTCCAGGATCTCGCTGAATACCATCCTGATCTTGCTAACCTCAACAATGTGATTCTCCCCCTTGAGAAGCTGGATGCTCTCACCGTTGATAAGCTTCGTGAGCAACTCACCGAACTTAAGGCTGACATTGAGAAATCTCGTGCACAGCTTTTTGAATAATCTCTTGACAAACAGAAACAATAAAGCCTCCTGAAGATTTGCAGGAGGCTTTATAGTTTTTTGATGAAAATCTTTTATTTCCCCTCTTTGAGAAGCTTTTGAATTTCCTCGTCTGTTTTGGTTAACTTATCACGACACAATTTGATAAGTTCCTGAGCATGCTTCAATTGCTCGGACATCTGGTCAATATCCAGTTCGTCATTTTCCATTTTGCGCACAATTTCCTGTAGTTGGCGCATTGCTTCTTCGTATTTCATATTGTTAAATTTTATTGTCTAACTATTGAACGGACGGTACCTTTTGCTAAACGCGTCTCCAGTTCATCTCCAGTCTTCAGGAGTGAACCATCCTTCACGACCTTGCCATTGGCAAATGTAATGCTATATCCCTTTTGAAGTAATAATTCAGGATTCAGTGCCTCCACTTTCTCTTTCAACAACTCTAGCAGATGGCACTCATGAAGAATTTTACGTTCCAAAACAGGTTGTATGTTATGGGAGACAATGTCTAACAAATGATGCTCCTCTTGCAATCGACTACTAATGGATAGCAAAAGATTGTTTTGAAGCCTATCGATACACGCTTCCTGCCGGGTTTTGACCAGTGAGAAAAGTGAGGGAATTTGCTGTGAATAATGCAAAAGCTGTATTTTTTGTACATCCATCTGCTGCCTGACTTTCGATGATATACGCTGTTCTGCATCTTCAATGAGGTCAAGTACAACTTTCAAATGATTGATAAGAAAAGCTGCTGCTGCAGTCGGTGTCTTCACTCGTGTATGGCTTACCATATCCAGCACACTCTCATCCCGCTCATGACCGATACCTGTGATGATAGGAATGGGGAAATTAGCAACATTTTCTGCTAAAGCTAATGTATCAAAGCCTGAAAGGTCGCTGGTAGCACCACCGCCACGGATAATAACCACGCAATCGAACTTTTCATTATTCTTAAAGCCTAGATGCATTTTATAAATCTTTTCCAATGCTAAAATAACACTTTGCTCCACCCCTTCACCTTGCATAGTAGCAGGAAAAAGTTGTGTATGGAAGCGAAAATCGTATTCATTGTTCTCCAACTGATTTACAAAATCACCGTATCCAGCAGCATTTGCACTAGAAATAACAGCCACTCGCTGACAAAACATTGGAAGTTGAAGTTCTTTTTGAAGTTCGAAGACACCTTCTTCTTTCAACAGACGAATAATCTCCTGACGCTTTCGGGCCATGTCACCCATCGTGTAAGTGGGGTCGATATCAGTGACTATCCAAGAAAAGCCATAGCTTTCATGAAATTGTGCAAAAACTTTCAGCATGACCTTCATGCCTGCATGAATCTGCTGCCCTGTAATGCGCATAAAATGAGGCTTTACCAACTGCCAAGTATTGGCCCAACACTTAGCTGACGCCTTAGCTACAGGCGTATTGGAGCCCTCTTCTTTTTGGATGAGTTCCATATAGCAATGACCACGTACCTCCCGGGCTTCGGAAAGCTCCGCTTCCACCCAGTATTCATCGGGCATCTCAAGAGCCAGCGTTTCCCGAACTAATGTATTCAGTTCAAATAATGTCAATGTGTTCCTCATCTATTTATTCCCATTTACAGACTTCTCTTTTTCCAGAATCTTCGCAAAGTCAGGAATGCCATACCCATAGATATTATCGGGCCACTGATAACGGTCACCACTCTGACGAACCAATTCTATAAGTTCACATGCCGTTTTATCCGGAAGAGCTTGCCACAAACAAGCAACAGCTCCAGCTATCAAAGGAGATGCAAACGAAGTTCCATTCTGCTGTGCAATCTCACCGTCCGCATTAATAACGCTACAATAGCCACCCAATGCCATCACATCCGGCTTTACACGACCATCTGCTGTCGGCCCGACACTACTAAATACGGTATTAATGCCATCACTTGTAACTGCTCCAACAGTCAGAACGTCCTCAGCATCAGCTGGTATTGTTATCTTCTTCCACGAATCATCACCAGAATTACCCGCACTACATACCAATACAATACCTTTCTGTGCCAACATCGAAGCCATACGCGAAATCATCATAGAATGCCCGTCCAATTGGCGATAAGGGTATTTCTGCTCGTCATCATCGTATTCAGAATATCCTAATGAGGAATTGATGACATCAACACCCACACTATCGGCAAATTCAGCTGCAGCTGCCCAAAAGTCTTCTTCTGAGCGACTCTCAGTCTGTGTCTGCTCACATCTCAATAACCAATAATCTGCTTCAGGAGCAGAACCCTCAAACAGATTCTTTTCATTGACAGCCATTACCGAAAGAACTTTCATGCCATGACTGTGTTCGCGATAGATGTTATGTGACGGAGGAAAGACGAAGTCACGTTCACCTATTTTATTTATTCGCTTCAGAGCAGGGATATGATCAGCATATTGGAATCCCCCATCAAGTACAGCAACCATCATACCTTTTCCCCGAAAGCCTGCCTGATGAAGTTGGTCAAGATGTATTTGATGCAATTGTAGAGCTGTTGCATCATCAGTACCGTCCAATTCAGGAAATGCGACAGTCCTACGCGGACATTCAAATTCTTTCAGCGAATCTGGTTCAATATAAACCAACTCGATATTACGAACAAATGACAAATCACCTAGTGATTTCAAAAGAGCAAGACTATCACCAAAGACCAATACGGAATTGTTCCATTTGCTTTGGGATACTATCCTGACACCTCGAGCTGCTATTTTATCAAGATACAATTTCGAAAGAGGAAGATCCGTAGAATCTAGTTGGAGACGCTGCCGTATCCGTCGTTCGATAGCCCGTTGTGAGAGGAAAGCCTCGGGCATTTCAAGGGAATAGCCACAACCTTGTTTGTCAAACAGTGAAACCCTCATCATATAATTACGGGCAAGAATAATGCAGGGGGACATACTTAACAGGACAACAAACAAGGCAAAAATCCTTATAAGCGGCCAAATTTTTCCTTTAACGGTCATAGTTATCATGATTCTTTAATTGGCCACAAAGATACAAAGTTTTTGTTACTTTGAAAGAAGAATTAAGAATTATTTCGCTACTTTGAACAAGTTGCTCCATTTGTGTGATAAAAAAGAACATGTTCTTTTTGATTTGCGCTCAATTTTCAGTAACTTTGCACCAAAATATACAAAGAGAACTGAATGGACAACAAACAAGCGACACTTGAACTGGGTACGAAACCAGTGGGTCGGTTGCTGATGCAATATGCGCTGCCAGCTATGATAGCCATGACAGCCTCAAGCCTCTACAATATCATTGACCGAGCCTTCATCGGACAAGTTGTAGGACCTGAAGCTATTGCAGGACTTGGCATCACTTTTCCGCTAATGAACTTGAGTGGTGCTTTCGGAGCAGCTGTAGGTGTTGGTGCTTCTACTTGTATTTCAGTGAGACTTGGACAAAAGGACTATGAAGCAGCTGAACACTTGTTGGGTAACACCGTAACACTCAACCTTATCGTGGGCCTGTTATTTATGGCAGTATGCTTCCTCTTCCTTGACCCCATCTTACTTTTCTTTGGAGCCAGCAATGTAACACTTCCTTATGCCCGTGAGTTTATGGAAGTAATCCTCGCCGGTAACATAATCACCCATATGTATTTTGGTATGAATGCTGTTTTACGAGCCGCAGGAAAACCACAACAAGCCATGTATGCTGTGCTTTTCACAGTGGGAATGAACATTGCCCTGATTATTGCCTTCGTGTGGTGGTTTCGTTGGGGAATCCGCGGCGCAGCACTGGCAACAGTCACTTCGCAGTCGATGGCATTATGCTGGCAATTATGGATTTTTTCAAACAAGAAGGAACTGCTTCATCTTAAACGCGGCATTTACCGGCTGAAGGCCGACTTGGTGAAGAACATCATTTCAATTGGCGTTTCACCTTTCCTAATGAATGCAACTGCGTGTGTAGTTGTGATCTTTATGAATAACCAGTTTGTACGATACGGAGGAGATATGGCTGTCGGTGCCTATTCTATAGCTAACTCCATTGCCATGGTGTTCTTCATGTTTGTCATCGGTGTTAATCAGGGCATGCAGCCTATTGCGGGCTACAACTATGGGGCACAGAATTATGACCGAATGATGCGTGTGCTCTGGCTCGCTATAGCAGTAGCCACTTGTATTCTGCTCGTGGGATGGGCGCTCTCTATGTTATTCCCGCGTCAGTTAGCCCGTATCTTCACCACTGACAAAACTCTCATTGAAATGGCTGCACGTGGTATCAAACTTAATATGTTGGTGTTTTTTGTAGTGGCAGGCCAGGCTGTCATTACGAATTTCTTCCAATGTATTGGAAAGGTGAGAATCAGCATTTTCCTGTCGTTGACACGACAACTTATCCTGCTCATTCCTATGGCCTACATACTTCCACTTTTCCTTGGACTTGATGGTGTATGGTATTCCATGGCGGCCAGTGATCTCGGCTCTGCTCTTATGACCTGGCCTATATTATTTGTTTTCCTTAGAAAATTCAAATATCATGAACACAGATAAAATCATCATCAATATTGGCCGGCAATTTGCAGCTGGTGGCCGCTATATCTCGAAAATTCTCTGTGAGGAGTTTGGCTGTCATTATTTCGACAAGGAAATTTTGAACCTTGCCGCTCAGGAAAGCGGATTCTCACCGACTGTTTTCAATCAAAATGATGAAAAGAAGAATTTCCTTCACACGCTATTCCATCTGCATGCGCCCATGCTCTCTGATGACAATTTCTATAATAACAAATTCTCCGAAGAGAGCCTTTTCAAGTTCCAGTGTGATGCAATCCGAAAGGCAGCTAGTCTAGGAAGCTGTTTATTCATTGGGCGTTGTGCGGATTATGTATTACGTGATGAACCCAATACTGTGAATATTTTCCTTACAGCTGATTTGAATGACCGCATTCAAAGAACGATGGAACGTGATAAAGTAGACGAAGAAACAGCACGCAAAATTATCACTAAAACTGATAGTTCCCGTTCTTCGTTCTACAATTACTATACAGGAAAGAAATGGGGCATGGCAGATAGTTATGATCTTTGTATAAACACTTCCATCCTTGGATTGGATGAAACTGCAAAATTCTTAGCGGACTTTATCAGGAAAAGATGAAAAAGATAGGTATCATCAGTGACACCCATGCTTATTGGGATGAAAAGTATCTGCATTATTTCGAGCCATGTGACGAAATATGGCACGCTGGTGATATTGGTTCTTTAGAGGTCGCTCAAAAATTGGCTGAGTTTCGTCCCTTGAAAGCAGTTTACGGTAATATCGACGGTGGTGACATCAGGCGTATTTTCCCCGAAACATTAAGATGGAAATGTGAAGATGTGGAAGTGCTGATGAAACATATTGGTGGCTATCCAGGCAACTATGATGCAAGTATCCGTGCAATTATCTTTAAGAATCCTCCTCAGCTTTTCATCAGTGGCCATTCCCATATTCTGAAGGTAAAATACGACAAGACCTTGGGGTTGCTCCACATTAATCCCGGAGCCGCGGGTCTTTACGGATGGCACAAGGAGCGCACTTTGATAAGACTCACAGTTGAAGGCAATAAATTCAAGGATTGCGAAGTTATAACATTAGAAAGACATTAGAGATATTAAATAAATACAACAATGGAAAGAAAAAAAGGAATACTCTTTATTTCAATGATTGAAATGTTGCTGCTTGCACTTCTAGTTGTACTATATGTAATGAATACCCTTTCATTGGAATTATTCATTAGTTTATTAGTTGTAGTGGGAATCATCTCTTCAACAGCACTTTTATTAATTATCAAAAAGACACAACAATAAGAAAATATAAAAGATATGAGAACTATCGTTATTACTGGTGGTGCCGGATTTATTGGTAGTCATGTGGTACGCCTGTTTGTAAACAAGTATCCCGATTATAACATCATCAATCTTGATAAACTGACATATGCTGGAAACTTGGCAAACCTCAAGGACGTGGAGGACAAGCCCAATTACGAGTTCGTCAAGATGGACATCTGCGACTTCGAAGCATTTTATCAATTGATGCAGGATAAAAAAGTCGACGGTATTATCCATCTCGCTGCTGAGAGCCATGTGGACCGCTCTATCAAGGATCCCTTCACCTTCGCCAAGACAAACGTGATGGGAACACTTTCATTGCTTCAGGCAGCCAAGCTCTACTGGGAATCACTCCCCGAAAGATACGAAGGCAAACGCTTTTATCACATTTCTACCGATGAGGTGTATGGTGCACTGGAACTGACGCACCCTGAAGGTATTGAGCCTCCGTTCACCACCACGGCATCTTCTTCAGAGCATCACCTGGCATACGGCGACAAGTTCTTCCTAGAGACCACCAAGTATAACCCTCATTCTCCCTATTCAGCTGCTAAGGCATCGAGCGACCATTTTGTACGTGCCTACCACGACACCTACGGCATGCCTGTCATCGTAACCAACTGCTCCAACAACTACGGTCCCTATCAGTTCCCCGAGAAACTGATTCCGCTGTTCATCAACAACATCCGTCATCGTAAGCCGCTTCCCGTCTATGGCAAGGGTGAGAATGTTCGCGATTGGTTGTTCGTTGAGGACCATGCACGTGCCATTGACCTCATTTTCCATCAAGGAATAATCGCCGAGACCTACAACATCGGCGGTTTCAACGAATGGAAAAACATCGACATCATCAAGGTGGTCATCAATACCGTTGACCGTTTGCTTGGACGTAAGGAAGGCGAGGATATGGACCTCATCACGTTTGTTACCGACCGTGCCGGCCACGACCTCCGTTATGCCATCGACTCCAGTAAACTTCAGAAAGAACTCGGTTGGGAGCCTTCGCTTCAGTTCGAGGAAGGCATCGAAAAGACCGTCCGCTGGTATCTTGACAACCAGGAGTGGCTCGACAACGTCACCTCTGGCGACTACCAGAAGTATTACGATAACATGTACGCTAACCGTTAATTTACAGCATATTGCGACTTTGTCGCACCCCCAAAAATATGAAAAAAATATTGTTATTAGGCTCAGGTGAACTGGGCAAGGAGTTCGTGATTGCCGCCATGCGTGCTGGCCAATATGTGATTGCCTGTGACCGTTATGACAATGCTCCAGCTATGCAGGTCGCTGACGAGCGTGAGGTGTTCTCGATGCTCGATGGCGATGCCCTCGAGGCAGTTGTTAACAAGCATAAGCCCGACATCATCGTGCCTGAGATTGAGGCTATCCGTACAGAACGCCTCTTCAAGTTCGAGGAACAAGGCATTCAGGTCGTTCCCTCTGCTCGTGCCGTGAACTACACGATGAACCGTCGTGCCATCCGCGATCTCGCTGCCAAGGGACTGGGTTTGCGTACGGCTAAGTATTTCTATGCCAAGACCTTCGATGAGTTCAAGAAGGCTGCCGACGAGATTGGCTTCCCCTGTGTCGTCAAGCCGCTGATGTCTTCATCTGGTCACGGACAAAGTTACGTTCATAACGATGGAGAACTGGAACAAGCCTTCAAGGAGGCTATGGAGGGAAGTCGTGGCGATGTGAAGGAAGTCATCATCGAGGAGTTCATCGACTTCGATTCTGAGTTCACTCTTCTGACCATTACCCAGCAGCACGGATGGCCTACGCTGTTCTGCCCTCCCATAGGACATGTTCAGAAGTCGGGAGACTATCGTGAGTCCTGGCAGCCGTATAAGATCTCTGATGAGGCTCTGAAGCAGGCTCAGATGATGGCCGATAAAGTGACGAAGGCCCTGACGGGTGCAGGCATCTGGGGCGTGGAGTTCTTCCTGACCAAGCAGGGAGAGGTGATCTTCTCGGAACTCTCACCACGTCCTCACGACACTGGTATGGTAACCCTTGGCCACACCATCAACCTCTCTGAGTTCGAACTCCATTTCCGTGCTGTCATGGGACTGCCCATTGCTGGAATCCACTTAGAGCATGCTGGTGCTTCGGCTGTGATCCTTTCACCCAAGGAGGCTTCTACACCCGTTGACCGCTCTCTGCTCGACTACAACTTCGTGGATGCTCTCAAGGAAGACCGTACCCGTATCCGTATCTTCGGTAAGCCTGAGGCTCACAAAGGTCGCCGCATGGGTGTCGTGCTCTGTTACGGTGAGGTCGGCGATGATGTCAATGCCTTGCGTGAGAAGGCCAAGCGATTGGCAAAGACGGTCCTTGGCACAGATCCCTACGATAAGTTGAGATAAAGCATGATTGAGACGCTACAGGCACTTCGCTTCATCTTCGTATTGATGATTTTCATGTCGCACTTTACCTATCAGGGCATTTGTGCGTTTGATGCGGGAGGTGACTGCGGTGTTTCATTTTTCTTTATATTGAGTGGGTTTGTCCTTTCGCTTGGATATGGCAGCCGGATTCGTGAAGGGACATTCAGTTATGGGCGATTCATGCAGCGGCGTCTGTGGAAGATCTATCCTCTTCATTTGCTGTGTCTGCTGTTCTTTTTGGTGGCGAGCAGGTCTGATTTCGACCTGACTGTACTGTTCAATGCCCTTCTGCTACAGTCGTGGGTGCCTGATCCGAACTATTACTTTTCGTGCAATAGCGTATCTTGGTTCCTGTCCAGCCTGCTCTTTTGCTATCTCGTGTTCCCCTTTGCCTGTCGGCGGATGTCTGTATGGCTCACGCTGGTGGTCTTTTCTGCTTGCGTGCTGACATATTTCGTGGTTCCGGAGGAGAAAGTAAATGCGATTCTCTATGTCTATCCGCTTGTCAGGTTCGTCGATTTCTATATAGGCATGTTGCTCTGTCGCTGGTTTGAACGCGGATATCGTGTGCCGCAGGCTGGATGGCTTGAGTGCCTGCTGATAGTGTGCCTAGTAACGGCTTTGGCTGTCTATCCCTGGATGGATGTGAAATTTCGCAATGCGCCTCTCTACTGGCTGGTGCTGATACCCCTGATCTTGGTCTTTGCCAAAGGGGAGGGGAGGGTGTCTGCATGGCTCAGCACCAGGCCGATGCAGTTGCTTGCCTCGTTGAGCATGCCTTTCTATATGATTCATCAGATGCTGACAGGCATCCTCATCCGCAGGCTTCCAAAGATGCCTGAGGTACTGATGTTGTTTGTCTGTTTATTGACCATACTGTCGGTGAGTTGGCTGATTGACCGTTTCTTCTTGCGCAAAATGGAAAAAGTGGCATAATATTTCCAAAGTCTCGCCGTTATATATTATATAATAGGTATATAATCCTGCAATTTACAAAGTACATGTTCGAGATTATCCGGTACACCCCCGATAAGGCTGATGAATGGAATCAGTTCATTGCGAAATCCAAGAACGGAACTTTTCTCTTCGACCGCAACTATATGGATTATCATAGCGACAGATTCCAAGACTATTCACTACTTTTTTATCGCGAAGGAAAACTCTTCGGATTACTTCCAGCTAACATCCAAGAAGACACCCTACATTCCCATCAAGGCCTCACTTATGGCGGCTTGATTATGAACGAAAAAACCATAGCTGAACATGTCCAACAATTATTCAGGGAACTGAACGAATGGTTGAAAATTAAGGGGATTAAAAAAGTTGTCTACAAACCTGTTCCACATATATTTCATTCCATTCCAGCTGAAGAAGACTTGTTCTCACTTTACAGCATCTGCAACGCGCAGATTATTGACCGTAGTCTTTCAACAGCTATTGACCTCATTCGTCCATTAGCCTGGCATCGTGACCGTAAATACGGTATCAACAGAAGTGCTAAGAACGGAGTCACAATTAAAGAAAGCAATAACTGGAGTAGCTTTTGGCAAATACTAAGTGAGAATCTGATGGAAAAATATGGAGCTCACCCTGTTCATACGCTTCAGGAAATTGAACTCCTTCACAGTCGTTTCCCTCAACAAATCAAGCTTTTCACCGCATGCAGAGAGAATGAGATTTTAGGTGGTACCGTTATTTACCTCACACCTCAGGTTGCCCACACACAATACATTTCCGCAAACAAAGAGGGGAAACATTTACGAGTCATAGATGCCCTGTTCCACGAATTGCTCCAACATTATCAATGGGACTGCCACTACTTCAATTTTGGAACTTCAAATGGAGAGGACGGTCACATACTTGTGGAACCGCTCATTCATCAGAAAGAAGGCTTTGGTGGCCGTGGAATATGTTACGACACTTACGAATGGAAGCCATAAAGAAAGAGACTGATCGTTAGTGACCAGTCTCTTTTCATTTATCATCAGCCTAAATCACTATTCCGGCATCAGGAACACAGTGACCGAACGGGCAGCCTGCGCTCCCATCACCAGCACTTGTGCGATATCAGCAGTCTTCGATGGGCCACTGATAAATGTGCCATAGCCGTCATATTCCTTATCAAACTCAATACGTTTGTAAGCCTCATGCATATTGTTCACAATCTGGCTTTTAGGCATAAGGATAATCAGATTTTCCGAAATAAAGCACACAGCCTTTTCCTTCATCTGCTGAGGAATCCAAATGCAACCATTTTCAGCCACACCAAACTTACCGCGGATAATGCCCACGTCAGTTCCGTTCAAGTCACGTGCACGACCAACGGTGTCGGGGTTTCTTGTTGCTATAGTCACCTCAGGCAGGTTGCTGGCAATCTCCTTGGCATCGGGATAGAGCTCCTTCACCAATTGATTAATGTCATCACCTGGCTTCACTTCAACCACCTTACCGCCCACATTCTCACTCATGGAAATGAACTGCAGTAATGGGTTCGGATAGGTTATTCCCTTGATATCATCCAGCGAAGGCATATCATACTTCACCTTCACATTCTCACGATACCGCTTTAATATATCTTCTTTATTACTCATAGAATTATCAAGTTTAAGAATTTCACTTTACCTTACCCTTCTTCCATAGTGTGTGGAAGCTCTGTTTCGGGAATGTCATCATCTTATGACCTTCAGACCAGGGATTCAGACCGCAGTTAATCAGAGCACTTGGCACATAATTGGCTAATGGAGCAAACTTCAGGGCGGTATTATATACACCCGTACTTCCAAACACCATACTCATGCCACGACTCATCAATTTCTTCTCTGGGTTAGCCGTTCCGAAGTCATCGAGCTGCTGACGCCATTGGTAGATTTGGTCGCCAAGGTTCACCTTTACCGGACAAACAGTCTGACAGCTCAAGCAGAGTGTGCAGGCACTCACATTACCCGAATGCTGATATTTATCGCGAAGCATACCGAGGTTGATGCCGATAGGGCCGGGAATGAAATAACTGTAGCTATAACCACCACTGCGACGGTACACAGGGCAAGTATTCATACACGATCCGCAACGGATGCACTTCAATGCCTCCCAATGCTGCTCATTCCCGATCCACTCTGAACGTCCGTTGTCCACCAGCACGATATGCATCGGAGCTGCCGTTGGACGAGCCTTACGGAAATGAGAAGTGTAAGTGGTAGTTGGCTGACCTGTTCCGGCACGGCAGAGCATACGCTGGAAGACAGCCAGACAGTCGTAGTTAGGAATAACTTTTTCCAAACCCATGGCCGCAATATGAAGCTTCGGGCAGGAAGTACTCATATCAGCATTTCCCTCATTGGTACAAACCACGATATCACCCGTTTCAGCAATACCGAAGTTAGCACCAGTCATACCCGCATCTGCCGTCAGGAATTCATTACGCAGGCTCAAGCGTGCACAATAAGTTAGGTACGTAGGATCATGATTACCTTTCTCAGAGCCTAATTTCTCTTCGAAAAGTTCACCCACATCATCATGGTTCAGATGAATGGCGGGCATCACAATATGACTGGGTTTCTGACCCTTCAACTGAATAATACGCTCCCCCAAGTCGGTTTCCACCACTTCAATTCCATGCTTTTCCAGGTAGGGATTCATCTCGCACTCCTCTGTGAGCATCGATTTTGACTTCACAATCTTCTTTACATTGGCTTGCTTCAGAATGCCGAGCACAATCTCATTAAACTCCTTGGCGTCCTTTGCCCAATGCACGATGCAACCGTTTTTCTCTGCATTGGTGGAGAACTGCTCCAGATATTCATCGAGATGAGTCACCGTGTGGCGCTTGATTTGAGAGGCTTTTTCGCGCAGCTGCTCCCATTCCTCCAATCCGTAGGCCATATTGTCACGCTTGGTACGTACACTCCAGAAGGTAGCGTCGTGCCATTTCTCATATGTCTGGTTCTTTAAGAACTCTTTTGCTGCTTTACTATGTCCTGTACTCATAGGATTTCTAATTTCAGATTACAAATTACAGATTATAAGTTTCAGGTTTCAAGCCTAAAGTCCAGCGGCCAGAATTTCCACCACATGCTTGAATTTTATATCCAGGCCTTCCTTTTTGGCAACGCCTGCCATGTGCATCAGGCACGAACAGTCGGGGCCAGTAACATATTCAGCTCCTGTCTGAATATGGCGTTGCACCTTGTCCCTGCCCATCTGAGCGGAAACAGCCGTTTCTTCCACTGAGAACATACCACCAAAGCCGCAGCACTCGTCGGGGCGCTCTGGCTCTACAACCTCGCAGCCGTCAACCAACTGCAGCAAATCCTTGATCTTGTTGAACTTTTCCACATGTTCCTCCGAAGGTGAAGAGAGTCCCAGCTCACGCACGCCATGGCATGAGTTATGAAGGCTCACTTTGTGAGGGAATGTACCCAGGGGATGGTCCACTTTCACCACATCGTGAAGAAACTCCACTACATCCATAGCCTTCTTAGCTGTCTCACATTCATGTCCAGCCAACAGCCGCTCATAGTTTACTCTTACAAAAGCGGTGCAGCTCACCGACGGAGCCACTACATAGTCGAAGCCCTTGAACTTGTCCTCAAACTTCTTGGCTAGAGGAACAGCCATCTTCTCAAATCCTGCGTTTGCCATCGGCTGTCCGCAGCAGGTCTGTCCTTCGGGATAGTCCACGTCAAGTCCCAGATGCTTTAAAAGCTTATACGTGGCCACACCTACTTCTGGGTAGACTGCGTCCACATAACAGGGAATGAATAGTCCGATTTTCATAATGTAATTGCTAAATGGATTTTTAGATAAATGATTACTCTGAGTGCAAATATAATAAAAAATTTAATACACCCGTCAAATTTCCTCGAAATTTTTTCCTTAAGCTACAGAAAACCAATTCGCGTCTACTCAAAGTTTGAAATAAATTTTGATTTTCCACTCAATTGCACTACCTTTGCATTCAAATAGACAAGATAAGGCATGATAGTTTGCATTGCAGAGAAACCCAGCGTGGCCCGCGATATAGCTCGCATCATAGGGGCTAACAGTTCCCGACAGGGCTATATGGAGGGAAACGGTTATCAGGTGACGTGGACCTTCGGTCATCTTTGCACCCTGAAGGAACCCGCCGACTATACGCCTATGTGGAAGTCATGGAGCCTTTCGTCACTGCCTATGATTCCCCCGCGTTTCGGCATCAAACTCATTGAAGACGAGGGCATCAAGAAGCAGTTCTCTGTCATTGAGCAACTGATGCAGTCAGCCGATGGTATAGTGAACTGCGGTGACGCTGGACAAGAGGGTGAACTCATCCAACGGTGGGTGATGCAGAAGGCACAGGCTAAATGTCCCGTAAAACGATTGTGGATTTCAAGTATGACTGATGAGGCGATTCGCGAAGGCTTCCAACAACTCAAGGACCAGGCGGATTACCAGCCACTCTACCTTGCCGGACTCTCACGGGCTATCGGTGACTGGATTCTGGGCATGAATGCAACGAGACTTTATACCCTGAAATACGGCCAAAACCGTCAGGTGCTATCCATTGGTCGTGTGCAGACACCCACATTGGCACTTATCGTAAACCGCCAGAAAGAAATCGACAACTTCAAGCCAGAGCCCTATTGGGTGCTCTCTACCATCTACCGTGACACTACATTCACCGCTACTAAAGGCCGTTTCGCCAGTAAGGAAGAAGGTGAGAAAGCTTTTAAACTAATCGAAGGCAAACCTTTCACGGTGACCGACGTGCAGAAGAAAGAAGGTAAGGAGTTGCCCCCACAACTCTACGACCTTACTTCCCTGCAGGTAGATTGCAACAAGAAATTCGGCTACTCGGCAGAAATGACACTCAACCTCATTCAGAGTCTCTACGAGAAGAAGTTCACCACCTATCCCCGTGTAGATACTCAATACCTTTCCGACGATATCTATCCGAAATGTCCCGGCATCATGAACGGGCTTTTTCAGACCAAGTTTGGCGGACAAGCACCCTATGCTGATTTCATCCGTCCGTTGGGAGGCAAATCATTGAAGAAAACCAAAAAGGTGTTCGACACTTCTAAGGTGACCGACCACCATGCTATTATTCCCACAGGCGTCCCTCCACAGAACCTCAGCGACGCAGAGCAACATGTTTTCGACCTCATTGCCCGACGCTTCATCGGAGCCTTTTATCCTGACTGCAAATTCTCTACGACCACGGTTCTTGGAATAGTCTCCGATAACACCGATAAATCCGATAACACCGCCATCGAGTTCAAGGTTACCGGCAAGGAAATATTAAACCCGGGATGGCGTGTGGTTCTGTATGTTGCTGTATCACAGCAACAAAACTCTGACGAAGAAGAAAAGGAAAAGAAAGACGAAGAACGCACATTGCCGACTTTCGTTAAAGGTGAAAGCGGCCCACATACCCCTACACTTACTGAAAAAATGACCACGCCGCCACCTTATTATACCGAAGCCACGCTACTTCGTGCCATGGAAACTGCCGGCAAGTTTGTAGAGGATGAAGAACTGCGCGCTGCCCTGAAAGAAAACGGCATCGGCCGACCTTCTTCGCGCGCAGGCATCATCGAGACCCTCTTCAAGCGCCACTATATCCGCCGTGAGCGTAAGCGTCTGGTGGCTACGCCTACAGGCATAGAGCTCATCGACCTTATCAAGGAAGAACTCCTGAAGAGTTGTGAACTGACTGGTATCTGGGAGAAAAAACTGCGCGACATTGAACACAAAACCTATGATCCCGCCCAGTTTATCAACGAACTGAAACAGCAAATCACAGATATCGTTAATCAAGTTCTAACCGACAACACCAACCGCCGGATTACCCTAATGCCCGAAGAGGAAAAGAAAAAGCGAAAACCATCAAGGCAATAATCCTGCGCTTCCTGCGTTCTTTATAACGATGAAGAAAAAAATATTCAATGTGGTTCGCGCTTGCGTCTCCTTTCTCATCGTGGCTGTGCTCCTCACGTCATGCGGAGCTGATCACTACATGAAGAAAGGTGAGAAGGCTTTGGCCATCGGAGAATATTACGATGCTTCCAACTTCTTCAAACGGGGCTATTCGTCAACGCCACCCAAGGAGCGTGAACTGCGTGGCAAGCGCGCTGCCCGTCTGGCCTATGCTTACGACAAGATGGGGTCCACTCAGAAAGCCATCGCCGCTTACCGCAATCAAATACGTTACAAGCAGGACTCACTGCCCACGCATCTCAGTTTTGCCCGTCTGTTGCTGAAAAACGGCAATTACAAAGAAGCTGCCGAAGAATTCCAGATGATTCTCGACTCCATGCCCAACAACCAATTGGCCACGGACGGACTGAAATCAGCACAGACCGCACCTAAAATCAAGCAATTGGGCTCACGCTATACCGTGAAGAAGATGGACATTTTCAATTCACGCCGTTCGGACTATGCCCCCATGCTTTGCGGCGACGAGCACGACCAACTATTTTTCTCCAGCACCCGAAACGAGGCACAGGGCGATGAACTCAGCGGCATCACTGGAGCCAAGGCTGGCGACATCTTCTATTCCCAGAAAGACGACAAAGGCAAATGGGGCAAGCCACAGACCATCGAAAGCGGACTTAACACCGAATACGATGAAGGGGCTTGCTGCTTCTCGCCCGACCAGCGTGTGATGTATTTCACCCAATGTGCGAGCGATCCCTCCTACCCTCGTTTTGCAACCATTATGACCAGTAATCGTTCGGATGCTGCCTGGGGGAAGGGAACCAAACTGGAACTCAGTCGCGACACACTTTCCAGCTATGCCCATCCTGCTGTCTCACCTGATGGGGAATGGCTCTACTTTGTGAGCGATATGCCAGGCGGACTGGGGGGTCTCGACATCTGGCGCGTGCGTCTGACTGCAGCTGGACTTGGCGGCGTGGAAAACTTAGGCAAACCCATCAACACCGAAGGCAACGAGATGTTTCCCTCTTTCCGTCCCAATGGTGACCTCTATTTCTCCAGCGACGGACACCCGGGAATGGGCGGTCTCGACATCTTCATCGCAAAAGTCGGCAACGACCGCAGGTATCATCTCGAACATCCGGGCTACCCGCTAAACTCACAGGGTGATGATTTCGGTATCACTTTCGAAGGCCCCCACAATCGCGGCTTCTTTTCCAGCAATCGTGGCGACGGACGTGGATGGGATCATATCTATTCGTTTGAGAATCCTGAGATTATTCAGACGGTGAAAGGATGGGTCTATGAAATGGACGGCTATGAGCTGCCTGCCGCTCAAGTGTATCTCGTAGGAAACGACGGCACCAACCTCAAACTCTCAGTCAAGATGGACGGTTCGTTTGAGCAGGTAGTGGAGCCTGGCGTTAGTTATGTGATGCTCGCCACATGCCCCGGTTTCCTCAATCATAAGGAAGAAATCACCATTGAGTCCACTGAGAAATCAGAAGAACATGTGCTTCAATTTCCACTTGCAAGCATTCGAGTACCAGTACTGATAGACAATATTTTCTACGATTTTGATAAAGCGACACTTCGGCCAGAGTCATCAGCTGCTTTGGACGAACTTGTAAAAATGCTGCAGGAGAATTCCAACATTACCATTGAGCTCTCAGCCCATGCCGATTACCGCGGTTCTGCTTCCTATAACAAGACCCTTTCGCAAAAGCGCGCGGAAACCGTCGTGCGCTATCTCATCGACCACGGAGTAGCCAAAGATCGTCTCACGCCCATGGGTTACGGCAAGGAGAAGCCCAAGACCATCCGCAAGAAAGTGGCGGAGAAGTATCCCTGGCTAAAGGAGAACGACGTGCTTACTGAAGAGTTCATCAAGACTCTCGATGAAGAAAAGCAGGAAATTTGCAACCAGCTGAACCGCCGCACAGAGTTCATCGTGCTGCGCACCACCTATGGCATGTTCGATGAGAAAGGACAGTTGAAGAACCCACCCAAACCCAAGCAGAAAGAGGAAGAGACCGCTGGTGACGATTTCTTCATCGACATCTGATCACCCCGTCCGATATTGTTGTGGCGTCATTCCCGTAAGCCGCTTGAAATATTTGCAGAAAAACGACGGATTAGGAAAACGAAGTTGGTCTGACAATTGTAATACCGTGATATCCGTATGCTTTAGCGCCATCTTTGCTTCCGTAATAATAGCACGATCAATCCATTCTTTTGCGGTAATGCCACTGGCCTGATGAACGAGCGTACCCAAATAGCGTTGTGTGATAAACAGACGATCTGCATAATAGTCCAGTGAATGATGATGGGCCGCATGATCGTTCACCAACTGGATAAAGCGGTTGAAAACCTCTTGTGCACGCGTTCGAACCTTAGGCAGTCCGCCGCCATATTTATCATAGAGGCTGGCCACGTAATGAATGCAAGCAGCTAACAGCGCGGTTACCGTGTTACGACTGAAATCCACCTGTTGTGTGAGATCATAACCTATTTTAATAATACAGTCCAGCGTATCAGCTTCCTCATCGCTCACCTGGATATAGAAATTACGGATTTTACCGTTGAAAGCAGAAGGCAGACGCCCGCCCATAATGATACGCATAAATTCCTCTTTGAGCACAAACCCTGTCAAGTCTACATCTTGAGGAAACCTGCTAATCTGAATGACGCCACCCGTTCCCATAAAGCCTACCGTGTTGTGAACAACATGATGTGTCATCAGATTTGCCGTAACATCTAATTCGCAATTTCGAAAAATAATAAAGCGATAATCATCCACCCGATAAGGTGTATTCAACTTGAATAGATACTTGAATACCTCTATGGCATTCATATGATAAACGAATCCAAAATCCGTTGTCAGCACAGGGTTTATCAATTGCTTTCTCCAATGTTCAGCATTCATCTCCTGAATACTTGAAATTGGAAGTCGTTGAGGTTGATTGTCAGGCATAATTTATTCTTTGATTCGATGCAAAGATAATAAATAACGGCTATCAATGGTTGTTTTTTACATAATTTTTGTACAAATAGAACATGAATAGGCACAAATAGGTAGCAGAGAGACGAGAAAAATTATTTATCTTTGCACCAAGAATCAATAATCGTTCAGAATATGAGAAAAGGAATCATGCTATTCTTGATGATGGTGGCACTTTCGGCACAAGCCCAGCTTACCTTGGAGCAATGCTACGAGCTGGCACGTCAGAATTATCCCGCCATCAAGCAATATGCGCTAGTTGAACAAAGTCGTGACTTCACTTTGCAAAATACGGCCAAAGGTTGGCTGCCACAAGTGAGCGTCAACGGAAGGGCCTCCTATCAGAGCAAGGTGACTCAGCTGCCCATCGATGTGAGTCAGTTCGGCATCAACTATAAGGGACTTTCTAAAGACCAGTATGATGCCCATGTGATGGTGAGCCAACCCATCTATGACGGTGGCGTCATCACTGCCAACAAAAACATCCTGAAGGCACAGGCTGATGTTCAGACAGCCCAGCTGGACGTGACAATGTACAGCATCCGAGAACGCGTCAACCAGTTGTTTTTCAGCGTCTTGCTCATCGACGAGCAACTGGCGCAGAATCAGTTGTTACAAGATGACTTGAAATTGGGACTTAATACGGTCAGTGCCATGATGAAAGGCGGCATTGCCAATCAGACGGATGTGGACAATGTGAAGGTGGAACAAATCAAGGCGCGTCAGCAAGAACATTCCCTGCGTACGGCTCGCAAGACTTATCTCACTATGCTTGGTTCATTCATCAATCTGTCACTTGATGCGAATACGCAATTGGAGAAGCCAGCCGATTCTGGTTTCAAGTCTCAAGGTTCAGACCCGACCAATCGTCCTGAACTGGCCATGTATGACTCACAGAACCGTTTGCTGGATGCCCGTCTGAAAGCCCTTGATGCCTCATTGATGCCCAAGGTCGGGGCCTTTTTGCAAGGAGGCGTTGGTAATCCAGGGCTGAATATGCTGAAGAATGGCTGGGACCCTTACTACAGAATAGGTGCAACGATCAGTTGGAACATCGGTTCTTTTTACACCCGAAAGAATGACCAGCAACTGATTGCCAACGAACGCCAGCAAATCACCGCCAATCGGGAAACCTTCCTCTTCAACAACCGCCTGCAACAGCAGCAAACCAATGGACAGATTGAGAACCTTCGCCAGCAGGTGAGTGAGGACGAGGAAATAATCCAGTTGCGCGAAGGCATTCGCAACAAAAGCGAAAAGCGTGTGCAAAACGGCATTGAAACCGTCAACGAGATGCTCCGCGACATCAATGCCGTGGGGGAAGCCCGACAACAAAAGGCCATTCACGAAGTTCAGCTTTTACAGGAAATCTACGAATTGAAAACCATAAACAACAACTGATATGAAAAAGTTTTGGATCATAGGGGCAGCCGTACTGCTCACAGCTTGCTCATCCGATGAAAAAGATTACGATGCCACGGGCACCTTCGAAGCCACTGAGGTGACCGTGAGTGCCGAGCAAACAGGACGCCTCATGTCTTTCGACGTGACCGAAGGACAAGTGCTCTCCCTGAACCAGCAAGTAGGTGTCATCGACACTGTTCAGCTAATACTGAAAGCCCGTCAGTTGGGAGCTACCCGTGAAAGCATCGCCAATCAGCGGCCCGACACCCAGAAACAAATTGCCGCGACCCGTCAGCAGATTCAGAAAGCCCAGCAGGAAGTGAACCGCTTTCAGCAATTGGTCAAGGACGGTGCCGCCAACCGGAAACAGTTGGAAGATGCCCAAAGTCAGCTACAAGTACTGCAACGTCAGTTGGAAGCTCAGCAATCCAGCTTAGGCAACAGCACCCGAAGTCTGAACAGCCAGATGGGAGCTGCGGACATCCAGCGTCAGCAGGTACTCGACCAGTTGAAGAAGTGCTATGTGTATGCTCCCATTGAAGGAACAGTTTTGGAAAAATATGCCGAAGCGGGTGAGTTCGCCACCATGGGCAAGCCGCTTTTCAAGATAGCCGACATCCAAAATATGTACCTTCGCGCATACATCACCTCAAGGCAACTCTCGAAAATGAAGATTGGGCAAAAGGTAAAGGTATTCTCCGATTATGGTGATGATACCAGACACGAATACGATGGCACTATCACATGGATCAGCAGCCGTTCAGAATTCACCCCAAAAAGTATCCTTACCGATGATGAACGGGCCGATCAAGTGTATGCCGTTAAGATTCTTGTGAAGAACGACGGTTACATCAAAATTGGCATGTATGGGGGAATAAAGACTCTCCCCTGACCCATCCCTATTGGGTGGGGAATAATCACTCTACTAGTATTTACTATGGCGAATATTGCAAAACACGGAACAACACATACTACTCCCCTCCCTCATAGGAAGGGGCAGGGAGGAGTGTCTACCATAGAGGTTAAGAATATATCGAAAACATTCGGCAAGGTGAAGGCCTTGAAGGATGTTTCGTTCAGCGTGGAGAAGGGAGAAATCTTCGGACTGATAGGACCCGACGGTGCTGGAAAGACCACCCTTTTCCGCATCCTCGCCTCCTTGTTGTTGCCTGAAGGTGGAACAGTATCCGTGGATGGCTCCGATACCAAGAGCCAAATGAAGGAGGTTCGACATATCCTGGGGTACATGCCCGGCAAGTTCTCACTCTATCAGGATTTATCGGTGGAAGAGAACCTGAGATTCTTTGCCACACTCTTCAACACAACCGTGGAGGCAGGCTATGATGGCATCAAGGACATCTATTCACAAATAGAACCTTTCAAGAACCGAAAGGCCGGAAAACTCTCAGGCGGAATGAAACAGAAGCTGGCCCTTTCGTGTGCACTTGTTCATAGTCCCAAGGTGTTGTTGCTTGATGAGCCGACCACCGGCGTTGACCCCGTGAGCCGTAAGGAGTTCTGGGCTATGATTGACAAGTTGAAAGAGCGGGGAATCACCGTTGTGGCAGCCACTCCTTATCTCGATGAAATCCGCCATTGCGACCGTGTGGCCTATCTGTCGGAAGGTGAAATCAGAGGCATTGGTTCAGCCGACGAAATCCTCTCCCGCTTTAAGGATGTCTTCACACCCGATGCTCAGTATGATGCTGTACAGCATCAAACGAAACAGGATGTCATCGTGGTAGAAGACCTGGTAAAAGCCTTTGGCAATTTCCATGCCGTGAATCACATCTCTTTCCGGGTGCATCGTGGGGAGATATTCGGATTCCTCGGGGCCAACGGTGCTGGCAAGACCACAGCCATGCGCATTCTCTCAGGCCTATCCCAGCCCACTTCCGGAAAGGCAACAGTCGGAGGCTATGACTGTTCAACACAATATGAACAGATCAAGAAGCACATTGGCTATATGAGCCAGAAATTCTCACTCTATGAAGACCTGACCATCGTAGAGAACATCCGTTTGTTTGCGGGTATTTACGGCATGAAAGACAATGAAATCAAGCACAAAACGGAGGAGATGCTCCAGCGCTTGGGACTATGGGAACAACGTGACTCTCTGGTAGGTTCCCTTCCCTTGGGATGGAAACAGAAGCTGGCATTTTCTGTGAGTATCTTCCACGAGCCTGAGGTGGTCTTCCTCGACGAGCCAACGGGAGGTGTTGACCCCAAGACGCGCCGTCAGTTCTGGGATTTGATTTACGAGGCTGCTCGCAAGGGTATCACGGTCTTTGTAACCACCCACTACATGGATGAAGCCGAATACTGCGACCGCATTTCTATTATGGTAGATGGCGAAATCAAAGCCCTTGGTGCACCCAAAGAGTTGATGGCTCATTTTGGCCAGCCGGATATGGATCATGTTTTCACTTATTTAGCACGACAAGCAACACGACAATGAAACAGTTCTGGTCATTTGTCCATAAAGAATCGAAGCATATCTTCCGTGACACGCGGACCATGGTCATTCTCTTCGGAATGCCCGTTGTAATGATGTTGCTTTTCGGCTTTGCAATCAGCACGGATGTGAAGAACGTCCGACTAGCTGTGGTCACTTCATCGATGGATCATCTTACACAGCAGACCATCGACCGGCTGAATGCCTCAGAATACTTCACCGTGCTTTACCGTACCAGTACGCCCGCCGAAGCAGAACATCTCATCCGTGACCAGAAAGCTGACATGGCTGTGGTGTTTTCTTCTCAATTCGCCAATCGTCCTGACACCCGTTCCATTCAATTCCTGACCGATGGTACTGATCCCAACACAGGCCTTACCCGTACGGCTTATGCACAGCAAATCATTGCATCCGGCAACTCACATCCAGCCCCTACCCTTCAACGAATGCTCTATAACCCGCAGATGAAGTCAGCCTATAACTTTGTGCCCGGCATCATGGGTATGCTACTGATGCTCATCTGTGCCATGATGACTTCCGTAAGCATTGCCAAAGAGAAAGAGCGCGGCACCATGGAAGTGCTGCTGGTCTCACCCATGCGTCCCCTGATGATCATCATAGCCAAAGCCGTGCCTTATCTGGCACTTTCGCTAGGCATCCTCATCACAATCCTGCTTATGAGCCACTATATTCTTGGAGTTCCTTTGCAGGGTAATATCGTTGCCATCTTCCTTGTATCGATGCTCTACATTCTGCTGGCACTCTCGCTGGGATTGCTGGTAAGTGTTGTCGCCAAAACGCAACTGGTGGCCATGCTCGTATCGGGTATGCTATTGCTGTTACCTTGCATATTGCTTTCGGGTATAATGTATCCCATTGAGAGCATGCCCGCCATTCTCCAATGGGTTTCTGCCATCATGCCGGCCCGCTGGTTTATAGCGGCTATCAAGAAACTCATGATCATGGGCGTATCTTGGCAGATGGCCCTTCAGGAAATCACGGTGATGGCGGTGATGACCATCATCATTCTTACTATAGCATTGGCAAAATTCAAAACACGGCTGGAATGAGACTACGATATCTGATACAAAAGGAATTCATCCAGATTCGCCGCAACGCGTTTCTGCCACGAATGATAGTGATTTTCCCCATCGCCCTGATTTGCATTGCCCCATGGATAACCAACATGGAAGTGAAGAACATCAATGTTTGTCTGGTTGACAATGACCACAGCCAGACTTCCGCACAACTGGCTCATCGAATCGAACAGTCCAATTACTTCATCTTCAAAGGCATGGCTTCAAGCTACACCGAAGCCCACCGACAATTGGAGAAAAACGATGTGGACGTGATTGCCGTCGTACCTCTGCATTATGAACGCGACCTCATGAATGGCCGCCAGCCAGAGGTTTATATTGCAGCCAACAGTGTGAATGGCACAAAAGGCATGATGGGGTCCACTTATCTTTCACAAATCGTCACCCAGAACTTACAGGAACGAACACATCAGAACATCTCAGCAAACTTGAACGTCAAAACGCTTTATAACAAGATGCAGGACTATAAGGTGTTTATGATTCCAGGACTGATGGCTATTCTGCTGGTCTTGATGTGCGGTTTTATGCCAGCCCTTAATATTGTGGGAGAAAAAGAGGCAGGTACCATTGAACAGATCAATGTGACGCCAGTCTCTAAATGGGAGTTCATCTTGGCTAAACTCATCCCCTATTGGATCATCGGTCTTTTCGTCTTGACCGTATGCATGCTCCTGTCGTGGCTTATCTACGACATTACGCCAACTGGCAACGTTCTGCTAATTTATCTGGATGCCATGCTGCTGGCCCTCATCATGAGCGGACTCGGACTCATCATCTCCAATTACAGCGACCAGATGATGCAGGCTATGCTCGTGATGTGGTTCATCATGGTTTGCTTTATCCTGCTAAGTGGTCTCTTCACACCCGTACAAAGTATGCCGCAATGGGCCCAGACACTTACACTTATCAACCCCATGCGTCATTTCATCGATGCCATGCGGACTGTCTTTGTGCGCGGAGGCGTGTTCATGAGCATCTGGCCGCAAATTCTGACCCTGGCCGTTTTTGCCATCATCATCAATACCTGGGCCGTGATCAGCTATAAGAAGAACAGTTAGTCCCATATTGTTTTCGAAACCTTCAAAAGGAGGGGATTCGTAAATCCTCTCTATGCAGAGAGGATTAGGTGTGTCTCTTTTCCATTCTTGCATCGTCTCCCCGCCATTTTTACAACGCTTAAATGGCATTCTTACAAGGCTTCCACGCCATTTAAGCAGTCCATCGCCCTCATAAGTTCACCTAACTGCACGTAAGTGCACTTAAGTGTAAGATAACTGTTATTTACGTCGACGCAAAGTATTATCTTTGGAAGTGATAATTTCAAAAATAATTACTCATTCGGTACTGACTACCAATCCGTAACAAGTGAGGGCGGTCAGGGTAAATAAAGTAACCATTACCGAAAGTACGGAAACCTGTGAGGCACCCGTCACGGCATCTGTCAGCAAACCCTGTAAAGCCCCGGTAATGGTAATCCACCCCTTGGTGAGAATGAAGACAGCCACAGCTGCCAGAGCGCATATGACAGTCCAAATGCGATTTAGCTTTCGCGAACGGTCAGGCAGACGGCGCATCACACGGTTGGTGAACCCACGGTCCTCAACCTCTATGGGATGCTCTGCAAAGAACTGGGCGAGCAGCTGCTCATCGTTCTTCCCAAATGTTTCATTTATCTTATTCACCTCATCCATATCCGTTCTGTTTTAGATAGTTCGTTAATTGTTTCTTACCTCTCGAAAGGTGTGATTTCACGGTTCCTTCAGGCATCTGCATAATCTCTGCAACTTTGTTGATCGGATGCCCTTCAATTAGCTGTAGGGTGATGCAAGTGCGTTCATCAGGCTTTAGCAACGACAGGGCTTTATAGAGATCCATTTTCAGTCCTGCAATACTGTCACCACCAGTAGGTTTCATGAGTTTTTCCACATCGGTGGTTGGCTTTTGCCTTCTGCGGTAGTCATAGAGCACGTTGTAGGCAATGCGCATCAGCCACGTCTGAAATTCAGCCATTCCCTTGAAAGAGGCGATATGTTCGTAGGCTTTGATGAAGGTGTCCTGCGCCAAATCATCACTCAGCTGACTGTCCCCTAATGTCTGTGTCAGGAAGAATCTCCTGACAGGTGACTGGTATTTCCTGACAAGTTGGTCAAAAGCCCGCCTGTTGTGGAAAACCGCCACCTGTGCAACGAGAGTTATGTCGCTGATTTGTGCCACGCTATTTCTTGATGAATTACAAAGAATTGGGTTTTGCCGGCATGATGAGCCAAAGCACGGGGTAAAGGATGATTCCACAGAAGGCTGTGAACAACGTCAGCACGGCATAGGCCACTCTCAATACTGTAGGATCGAGATCCAGATACTCTGCAATTCCTGCACAAACACCGCCCAGGATTCTGTCGTTAGAGCGGTAAAGTTTCTTGTATTCACTCATATCTTTTATTACTATTTACGTTATTATTCTTCATTTTCCTTAATCTCTCGGCCGATGTTCAGCTCATCTTCCTTCTTTTTCTTGTTTTTGGAAGAACGGGCAATGAGTGCCTGACCTGCACCATAGAAGGCTAACACGACACCAATACCTTGAAGCAGATCACCGATGAGAAAATATCCGCAGGCAATCAAGCCAAGACCGAGGAAGAGATTACGGATACCTTTATTCCACAGTTCATCGTCGGTTTCAACGACTGGTTTCAGGGCCTCTTGCGGGATGGGCTGGCCGCTCTCCATAGCTTTCTCTGCGAGTTTCAGCCGCTGGTTGCGATTTCTGACAATAATCCAGACCACAACGATGATGGCAATAATTGGAGCCAATAAAAGCAGCAGAACGAAGAGGCAAAGAATAATCGCTAATATAACACCTCCTACACCAATGGCACCTCCTACACCAATACCCAGAATATTCTTCAGGGCTGAAACGAAATCATCATCTTCAAAATCGAAGTCATCCCAATTGGAAGTAGCTGGAACATTGTCAATGGCAGCAGTATCAACACCTGTGGTGTCACTATAGGCTACAATTCCCGTAGAGTCGTTGTCATCTACCTGAATGTTCACTTGCGCATTCTGGCCGGTAGAAGGGTCTTGCACATTAAGCGTAATGTTTGGATTGTGGCGATGCTTCTGAGCCATCGCCTCATTGCCGGCTGTCAGTGTGAGCAGCATCAGCATTGCTATCAGACTTTTTCTCATATTCATTTCTCTTTTTTGAGGTTTAAATTTGTCTGTTAGACGATGCAAAGATACAAAAAGTTGCAGCATTGTGAAAAAAAAACTGTATCTTTGTGGCCGTGATTACGCTACCGCCTGATTTTATCGAACAGACCAGACTTATTTTTGGTGATACCCTCTGGGCTGACTTCCTTCAAGCCATGGAGGAAGAATCGCCTGTGAGCATACGCTTGAATCCGCAGAAAGCCAAAGACTGGACTGTTATCGAAGGCGAGGAAGTGCCATGGTGTCGCGGGGGATATTATTTGAAAGAGCGTCCTGCCTTCACCTTTGACCCCCTACTCCATGCCGGTGCTTACTATGTTCAGGAAGCTTCATCCATGTTTCTCGATGAAGTGCTGAAGCAACATTCTTCACTCATCACTCTTCACTCTTCACTTCCCAAAGTTCTCGACCTCTGTGCGGCTCCCGGAGGGAAATCCACTTTGCTAAGAGCAGCAATCCCAGTTGATAGCTGGCTCGTCAGCAATGAACCCAACCCTAAGCGGGCACAGATTTTATCAGAGAATATGCAGAAATGGGGATCGCCTCACACGATTGTCACCAATAATTATCCGCGCGACTTCAAAAAACTGAAGGTGAAATTTGATTTGATTCTCGTGGATGCCCCATGTTCTGGCGAAGGCATGTTCCGCAAGGATGAGGTTGCCATTCATGAATGGAGTCTGCAAAACGTTGCGCATTGCTCGCGGCTGCAGCGTGAGATTGTCTGTGATGCGTGGGAATGCCTACAGCCTGGTGGATTGTTCATCTATTCCACATGCACTTTCAACACACATGAAAATGAGGAGAACGTGCGTTGGATGATGGAAGAGCTCGGTGCTGAAATCCTGCCTGTTGAAACGAAACCAGAATGGAAAATTACGGGGTCACTGCTTAAAGGCTTTCATGAACCTGTGTATCGTTTCATTCCTAAAAGGACAAAAGGAGAAGGCTTGTTTATGGCAGTATTCAGAAAACCTTCTTCCAAAGACTATCCTGCAGGAAAAGAATTGAAATTAAGTGACCTGAAGGCATTAAAAATACTTCCACCTCAAAGAGAAGGACTCGGGGAAGGCGCACATGTAGAACTCAGCTATTCCCAGGCCTTGCAATATCTGCGCCGCGAAGCTTTGACCTTGCCTTCAGAGGTCCCGACCGGAATGGTCACCATGACTTACCAAGGGATGCCATTAGGCACAGCTAAGAACCTGGGAACCCGCGCCAACAATCTCTATCCCAAAGAATGGCGCATCAAGTCCACTTATATCCCCGGACAAGTATCCGTCATCAAACAGAAATCGTAAACAGTAAAAAAGACAAATAGATATGAGACAATACCTTGACATCCTTGACCGCATTCTCAAAGAAGGGGTCGAAAAAGGCGACCGCACCGGTACCGGCACATTGAGCATCTTCGGTACTCAGTCACGCTATAATCTGGAAGAGGGTTTTCCACTGCTCACGACCAAGAAGCTTTACCTGAAGGGAATTATCTATGAACTGCTGTGGTTTCTAAAAGGCGACACGAACATCAAGTTCTTGCAGGACAACAATGTTCACATTTGGGACGAATGGGCGGACGAAAACGGTGAACTGGGCCCCGTATATGGACATCAGTGGCGCTCATGGCCCGATTACAACGGTGAAGCCATCGACCAGATACAATATGTGCTTGACCAGATAAAGAATAATCCTAACTCGCGACGCATGATTGTGTCTGCCTGGAATGTAGCGGAGGTCAATAAAATGGCCCTGCCTCCATGTCATACCATGTTCCAGTTCTATGTGGCCGACGGACGTCTTTCCTTGCAGCTCTATCAACGTTCCGCCGACACATTCCTGGGTGTTCCGTTCAACATTGCCTCCTATGCCCTACTCTGCATGATGATGGCTCAGGTATGCGGACTGAAGCCAGGTACTTTTATCCACACTACCGGTGACACCCATCTCTATCTCAACCATTTGGACCAGGCTCGTCTGCAACTGACGCGAGAACCCCGAAAACTGCCCATCATGAAACTGAATCCCGAGGTAAAGGACCTCTTTGATTTCAAATACGAGGATTTCAAGTTAGAAGGGTATGATCCCTGGCCACACATCAAGGCCGAGGTAAGCGTATAATTATTCATTATCTCATTATTCATTATTATGATTTCAATAATCGCTGCCGTGGCCAAAAACCGTGCCATAGGATATAAAAATAAACTGTTGTATTGGTTGCCTAACGATTTAAAGCGTTTCAAGAAGCTCACCACGGGCCACACCATCATTATGGGCCGCAAGACCTTTGAGTCACTACCAAAAGGAGCCCTGCCCAATCGCCGTAATGTCGTACTCAGCCGTTCAGAAAAAGAGTTTCCCGGATGCGAGGTTTTTCCGTCATTGAAGGAAGCCCTGAAACATTGCCAGCCAGATGAAGACGTCTATATCATCGGCGGGGCATCTGTCTATTCACAGGCAATGACGGTAGCTGACAGGCTTTGTTTGACAGAAATTGACGACACTCCTACTGATGCAGACGCATTCTTCCCCCCCTACGACGATTGGAACGTAGCAGAGAGGGAAGAGCATGATGTTGACGAAAAGCACGCTTATCGCTATGCTTTCGTGGATTACGTAAGATAATCAGTCGTCGAGTGGAAGTTCCACAATCGGCAACTGGCGCTCAAAGGCAGAGCCGAAGGAAATAATGGTTTCCGAACGGGAAAGTCCAAGCGGCTGCAACTTATCGTGAATGATATTCAGCAGATCGTGATTGTTGTGGGCGTAAATCTTGATAAACATGTCATAGTCACCCGTCGTATAGTGGCATTCCACTACTTCGGGAATCTCCTTCAAAGCCTTTACTACCGTATCGAAACTCTCAGGATGCTTCAGGTTGAGTCCGATGTAGGCACAAGTCTCATAGCCTATTTTCTCTGGGCTGATAAGAAACTGTGAGCCCTGCAGCACTCCTAGGTTAGTCAGTTTTTGAATGCGCTGGTGGATGGCAGCGCCACTTACATTACAGGCACGGGCCACTTCCAGAAATGGAACACGTGCATCCTCCGCAATCATCCGCAGAATCTTTTTGTCTAAGTTGTCTAAATTGTGATGAGCCATTCTGATATATTTTAAGTTTATGTTATAGAAGTTCTTAATGTCCGTAATTATTTAATTTCTTTTTCCTTATTTTCCTGGGTAGCACTATAGTTGATCGTATAGGCGTTGGCACGCCTTAAAGCCTGCTTCACCTGAGTAATCACCCTCATGTCGGTTTCACGGTCAGCTTTGATAGAAACCACCTGCCGCTTCATGTCCTCAGACTGCATACGGCTTCTTTCAGCCTTTACGTAAACTTCAATGTCAGCAACCGTTGCAAGTTTGTCGTTGAGCTGAATGCGAGTATCCTCACCCACCTTGCCTATATAAATATAGGTAACTGTCGATTTCTTCACAAGCTTTGTAATCTCCGTCCCTGAAGGAACCTGATATTTTACCTTCATGGGTACACTCCTCATGTGGGTAACTATCATAAAGAAGAAGAGTACCGTGAATATGAGATCAGGCAGAGCCGCTGTGTTCAGCCCTGGCATCTCTCTTTTCTTCCTGTCACGAAATATACTCATTTCTTTCTATGAATGATCAGTTTTCGTCATACTCCTCTGCCACTCTTTGCGGATAGTATTGCTGAAGAGCTTCCCGCTGCTCGTTTGTGCAGTGCACATAAGCCTTGTGATATACCGTGCGGGCTCTTTGTTCACGGAGTTGGGCGTAGGCTGCCACAATCTCGTTCTGCATTTTGAAATAGGCATCGTAATGCGACTTCGGGTCGGTCTTCACCTGTAAGATATGCGTTGTTCGCTTTGACTCTTGTCCGACAAAGGCAACAATCTGCGAACGTAGTCCCGAAGGAGTGCAGACACTGTCGTTAACCTTCAGCTGTCCTTCTGCATTTATCTCGAGCATCATCACGTTATCCTTGCTCACGTCGGTCAGCTGCTCTTGCTTATCATCTTCCAGCGGCGGCAGCTGTCGCATCAGCCCCTGATCGCGATCCATAGAGGTCGTCACCAGGAAGAAGATGAGCAGCATGAACGAGATATCAGCCGTTGATGTCGTGTTCAGCGCAGGTATTTTGTGCGAACGATGCTTAAACATATCGTGATAACTGCAATAATGAAGAGCACAAAGACCGTCCAGATGAACATATCGGGTAAAGAACCACCGATGAGCCAACTCAGCAGCAGTGTCAGCACCACTACTGCCACGACGCCCACAGCAATACGGTTGTGCAGCCACGACTGCTCCCTGGAACGGGTTGCCCGCCAAAGGCTGAAAGCCGTCGCGCCTAAAGCTCCGGCCAGTGCCACATACATCAATATGATAATCAGGTTGGTCATTACCTCTTTTACCTTTTTACTTTTTTACCTTTCCCAACATGTCCATCAGCGTAATGGCTGATTCCTCCATCTGTGCTGTAAGGTGATCAATCTTAGAGAGGATAAAATTGTAGAAGAGCTGCAAGATCAGTGCCACAATGATACCAAAGATGGTCGTGATAAGTGCCACTTTCATACCACCAGCCACAATCGACGGACTAATGTCGCCGGCAAATTCAATCTGGTCAAACGACATCACCATACCGATTACCGTTCCCAGGAATCCGAGCGACGGCGCAATGGCAATACACAGCGTAATCCACGAACACCCCTTCTCAAGCTTTGCCAGTTGTACTGAACCATAGCTCTGAATGGAGCGCTCAATAGATTCCAGCGGCTCCTTACTTCGAAGCAGGCCCTGATAGCAAATGCTGGCCACGGGCCCGCGAGTTTCACGGCACAACTGTTTTGCACCTTCCACGTCGTCTTCCTCCACCTTTTTCTCGATTTCGGCCATCAGCCGCTTGGCATTGATTTCAGAAAGTGAAAGGTAAATGATGCGCTCAATACAGAACGCTAGGCCAATGACGAGGACGGCAGCAATCACCGACATAAAGGCGTTGCCACCCTCCAGGAATTTGTCACGCAAAGTCTGATGTAATCCCATTTCCTCTTCCTGGGCTATAATTGGCAAGGAGGAAAACAGCATCAAACCCAGCGTTCCTATTTTTGTAAGAAGTTTCATTTTCGAACTATTATTATCAGATTACTTCTAATTCGCATGCAAAGATAGTGTAAACCAACGGAAAAACACGATTTTAACTGTTAACCTAATTAAAATCTTCAAAATCACGCTTCTTTTCCCGCTAATCGTTTGCATAAAATCCGTGCTCATGCAATGCCTGACTTCTCTCATTCCTAGAGAAACATGAGGGTTTCCTACGGAAAAAACAAAACGAATGACATAAAAAACATAGAGAAAATAAAGAATTGACACTTTATTTGAGATTTTGTCAACGGAATTGTGTAACTTTGCGCCCGAAAATAATAAATCGTAAATTTACAATAATAATAATGTCTGACAACAAATCCATCGTAGGACCCAAAATCAAGGGCATGCGCGAGTTCAAGCACATCTCTCTCGAAGAAATGTCACAACGTAGTGGTCTGTCTGTAGAACAGATCTCATCCATCGAAAACGATCAGTATCTCCCTTCATTGGGCCCGTTAATCAAGATAGCACGCGCGTTAGGTGTGCGCCTGGGAACTTTCCTCGACGACAACAACGAACTCGGCCCCGTGGTCTGTCGCGCTGAAAAGAGTACCAGCGGTATCAGTTTTTCTAACGACTCTGTTGAAGCCCGCCAGAATATGGTTTATCACTCACTGGCCCGCCAGAAGGCAGGACGTATGATGGAACCTTTCGTTATCGATGTACAGCCAAGCGAAGAAACCCATTTCAAGCTTTCATCTCATGAAGGTGAAGAGTTCATCTATGTGCTGGAAGGTCAGATTGAAGTGGATTATGGCAAAGACACCTATCGCCTCTCGGAAGGTGATTCCATCTTCTACGACAGCATTGTAGAGCATCATGTTCATGGCGTTGCCGAAAAGGCAGCACGGATTCTGGCCGTGGTTTATATACCTTTTTAATATAGCATGACATGGCAGAATTAATGGCTTTGAAGGATGCACGCCTTTGGGAGCGCACCTTAGGTGACTGGCTCGAATACTGGGCTGAGACCACCCCCGATAAAGAATATATCGTTTACTCTGACCGTGACCTGCGCTTCACTTGGAGTCAGTTCAACGAACGCGTGGACAGCCTTGCAAAGGGACTGCTTTCCATCGGTGTGACGAAGGGCACGAACGTAGGCATCTGGGCCACCAATGTGCCCGACTGGCTCACGTTTCTTTATGCTACTGCAAAAATCGGTGCCGTGCTCGTCACCGTGAACACCAACTACAAACAGGCAGAACTCGAATACCTGTGCAAGGACTCCGACATGCACACCCTTTGCATCACCGATGGCACATGGGAGTGCGACTACGTTGACATGACCTATAAGATGCTTCCCGAACTCCGCGACTGTCAGCGGGGCCATCTCAACAGCAAGCGGTTCCCCTACCTGAAGAATGTTGTATATATTGGTATGGAGAAATACCGTGGCATGTACAATACGGCCGAATTGCTTTTGTTAGGCCGCAACATTGATGACGAGAAACTGCTCCAAGCCAAACGCAACGTCAACTGCCACGACGTGGTGAACATGCAGTATACCAGTGGCACTACGGGCTTCCCCAAGGGTGTCATGCTCACCCACTACAATATCTCTAACGACGGATGGTTCACGGGTCAGAACATGGGTTTCACCCAAGACGACAAACTCTGCGTCTGCGTTCCCCTATTCCATTGCTTCGGCGTGGTGCTGGCCACCATGAACTGCCTGACGCACGGCTGCACAGAGGTGATGGTTGAGAAGTTTGATCCCCTGCTCGTACTCGCCTCCATCCACAAGGAACGGTGCACGGCCGTCTATGGCGTGCCCACCATGTTCATCGCTGAGCTCAACCATCCCATGTTCCCGATGTTCGACATGTCATCCCTGCGCACAGGCATCATGGCAGGCAGTTTGTGCCCTGTGGAACTCATGAAACAGGTTTCTGAGAAGATGTTCATGACAATTACCAGCGTTTACGGCCTTACCGAGAGTTCTCCCGGTATGACACAGACCTGTCTGACCGACACCTTCGAGCAGCGTTGTACCACCGTTGGTCGTGATTTCCCCTTCGTAGAGGTCCGGGTTATTGATCCTGAAACGGGTAAGGAATGTCCTCCGGGTGTTCAGGGCGAGATGTGCTGCCGCGGCTTCAATGTGATGAAAGGCTACTACAAGAACCCCGAGGCTACCGCAGAGGTTATCGATGCCGACGGCTTCCTTCATTCGGGAGATTTGGGCGTGAAGGACGAAGACGGTTATTATCGCATCACGGGACGTATCAAGGACATGATCATCCGTGGCGGTGAGAACGTCTATCCCCGTGAGATTGAAGAGTTCCTCTATCACATGCCGGGCATCAAGGACGTGCAGGTGGCCGCCGTACCTTCAAAGAAATATGGAGAAGAAGTGGGTGCTTTCATCATCCTCAACGAGGGTGTGAAGATGGAGCCCGAAGACGTGCGCGACTTCTGCAAGGGCAAGATAGCCCGTTACAAGACCCCAAAATATGTTTTCTTCATCGATCAGTTCCCCCTGACGGGCAGCGGAAAAATTCAGAAGTTCAAACTCAAGGAAATGAGTCTCGAGCTCTGCAAGAAAATGGGCATCGAAGTAATTTGACACCACTTTATTTATTCATCAAACACATACACTACCATGGATTTTTTGGAAATTGCAAGAAGCAGGTACTCCTGCAAGAAATTTGACAGCCGTCAGATAGAAAAAGAACAACTGAATACGATTCTGGAGGCAGGACGTCTGGCACCTACGGCAAAGAATCTTCAGGAACAGCGTGTCTATGTGGTTCAGTCAGCTGAAGGGGTGTCAAAAATTGATACTCTTACCCCTTGCCGCTACGGAGCGCCTACGGTCATCATCATGGCTTTTGACAAGAACAATGTTTTCACTTATCCTGGTCAAAAATACGATTCAGGTATTGAGGATGCAACCATCGTGGCTACCCACATGCTGTTGGCTGCCAAGAGTGCTGGTGTGGAAAGTTGCTGGGTAAATTTCTTTGATCCCGACAAAGCGGCGGAAGCCTTCCAACTCCCTGAAAACGAAGAAATACTGATGTTCCTCTGCCTTGGTTTTGCCGCAGAAGGTTCCGGTCCTTTGGCCAACCATTCAAGCCGCAAGCCCTTGGAAGAAACGGTTACCTATCTTTAAACGCAGGAGAGGTCCTCAAGCCGTTCCACGGCTTCCTCGAGATCTAGTTGGAAACGGACATGTGACAGCAAGAAATCTTTGCGCCCATCGGCAAGTTTCTGATAGAGTTCAGCATTCATCTCTTCCACATAGGAAGCGATGGCATATTCAATATCATCGCGCTGCCATGCAAGTGTAGAATGTTGGTACACACGGAGCATCCCCCGTACCCGCCAGACCACCCACTTCCTGAAGCACGCGGCAAGCTGCCGCTCACCGTGCAGTCGATGGACAACTGCTCGCACAACGGCGACAAGGTGCGCACTGGCGTCATGGCATACGCCGAGCGCTGGGTGAAGGACACTCAGGAGAAATATGCCGAGATGCTGGAAAAGCACGGCGTGAAGCCAACAGCCAGCTGCATGGAGGTGGCAAGGGCGTGCCCGAGGCTGACGCCCCATGCAACTGATGGAGACGGCATCGGTCATTAGCGTTATGATGAAAGCATCCTTTGTTCTTTAATACTTTCCAATAGCGGTATGATTTTCTGTGTCTGAGGAATAATAACAGAATCCAGATAATCCTGTGACAGGTCACCTGAAAGGTCAAGTTCATTTGCCCGTTTGACAACCTGGTTAAAGTTACCACCAAGCCAACCTAATTCTTGCTGGAACCTTTGATAAAAAGAGTAGAGTTCGTTCATGGCTTCCATTTTCCGGAGGCTTCCCAGGTCATTATGCTGCCCAACCATTCCCTCTATAAAGTTTTAACCATGCAGATAGTCTTTGAGGGCATGCACCATACTTTAACGAAGCAGAGCGCAAAGATAAGTGATTTTCTTCAATATCAAGCACGATTTTCTTCTTTAGTGCAAAATCAGCCTTGATTTGCTTACCTTTCTGGAGACCTGATAATCCATACATTTGATATTTATCCCATAAAACGCAAAGCTGGCCTCTATTGATACCAAACTCCTTGTAAATGGAATTAAATGATCTTTCAAACTCTAACAAACGCATATACTTTAGACGGTCTGCGTAATCATGTATATTTCTCTTTCTTTCTGACATAATAAACCCCGAAAGTTTTTTGTCTAACTTTCGGGGTTCACTTCAAGACGAACACCCTCTTTGTCTTATTTAAAGTAGGCTACGGTTATTACTCTGCAAAGGGGTTCTCCGTAGGATAGTAGTTGCCGCGGCACTTGTTGTAGTCAATGTCCTGAACGGGCACTCCGAGGTACTTGAACACTTCCCACAGGTACTTGCCGCAATGGTCGAACATAACGGCAGCATGGTGCGGGTAGTTCTTCTCGATGAGGACGTGGCGGTAGAAGCGGTTCATGTCCTTGATACCGAAGATGCCGATGCTGCCGAACGAGCGTGTGGCCACGGGCAGGATCTCACCCTGTGCGATGTAGGCACGGAGCTGTGTGTCAGCCGTCGACTGCAGACGATAGATGGTAGCCTTGCCAGGAGCCAGATCGCCTTCGAGCGTTCCGTTGGTCACCTCTACAGGCAAAGCGCGAGCCATGATGCGCTGGAAGCACATGTTGCAGTTGCAGAGCTTGGATGAAGCGGTGTTACCACAGTGGAAGCCCATGAAGATATCCTTCGGTGTGTACTCGTCGCAGAGGAACTTCTTGCCCTTGATGCTCTCCTCGAACATGTCCTTTGGCACAGAGTTGTTGATGTCGAGCAGCGTGACGGCATCTTGTGTGATGCAGGTGCCGATGAATTCCGACAGTGCTCCGTAGATGTCTACCTCGCATGAGACGGGAATGCCGCGGCCGGTAAGACGGCTGTTCACGTAGCAGGGCACGAAACCGAACTGCGTCTGGAAGGCGGGCCAGCACTTGTTGGCCATAGCCACGAACTGGCGGCTGCCTTTGTGAGCCTCTATCCAGTCGAGCAGCGTCAGCTCATACTGTGCGAGCTTCGGAAGCACCTGTGGAATCTTGTTGCCGTGGCCCAGTTCCTGAGCCATGTCCTTCACCACCTCGTCGATGCGCGGGTCGCCCTGATGCTTTTGGAATGCCTCCAGCAGGTCAAGCTCTGAGTTCTCCTCAATCTCAACACCGAGGTCGTAGAGGGCGCGGATGGGTGCATTGCAGGCGAGGAAGTTGTTAGGACGCGGTCCGAAAGAGATGATTTTCAGGTTGCGCAGGCCGACGATGGCACGAGCGATAGGCACGAAGTCGTGAATCAGGTCGGCGCACTCGCTGGCATCACCGACGGGATTCTCGGGAATGTAAGCCTTCGTCTTGCGGAGCTTCAGGGCATAGCTGGCGTTCAGCATGCCGCAGTAAGCATCGCCACGACCGTCGATGAGGTCTTCCTGGGTCTCCTCGGCAGCAGCACAGAACATGGCAGGACCGTCGAAATAGTGGGCGAGCATGGTCTCTGAGATTTCCGGGCCGAAGTTTCCGAGGTACACGCAGAGGGCGTTGCAACCGGCTTTCTTGATGTCTTCCAGAGCCTGTTGCATGTGGATTTCGCTCTCCACGATGCAGATGGGACACTCGTAGATGTCGGCATTGCCGTACTTTTCTACATACTTTGCGATGAGAGCCTTGCGCCTGTTGACAGCCAAGGACTCGGGGAAACAGTCGCGGCTCACCGCAACGATTCCGATTTTCATTTGTGGAACGTTATTCATTTCTTGATAATAATAAAGTTAGTTTCATATGAACGCTTACAAAGATAAGACTTTTTCTTAAAACCCAACTCTTTTTTCCATGAAAAAGAACGAATCGTGCAAAAATAGCACTGACAAGGCACTTTCAGCAGCCATTTTATTACTATGTTACAAAAGTAATAAAGTACGATTTTAGCTATTAGTTTTAAGCATTATTATCCAGTGTTATTTGGTTATTTCAATTATTTTTATTAACTTTGGTGAATAAAAAACGGGTAGTTCCCTTTTTGAGATTTGGATGTTTATTAACATATTAATATAATTGCTATGATGATATTTGGGTATTTCTTTACAGTGGCGTATCTGATTGTCCACACCTCTACTTTGCTTAAATCTTGCCTCTATCCTACCTCTACATCTTTTTTCCTACTGACAAAGCACCCATTAGAAGCATTCTTTCCACCCATTAGAAGCATCCCTTCCACTTGTTGGAAGCATACTTTCCAAACATAACTTCCTCATAGTAGAGATATAGTAGAGGACAGGTAGAGGTATAATAGAAGCAAACATTCTGTTATACTGCTAATTTACAAACAAATACATTAATTTAGATAGAGGCAACACCAATATAATTATCGAAAATGTAAAAGGCAGCATCAGTGTTACACCTAGCGGCGGCGTAGAACAGATATTGAAACCCCACCAAAAATTATCAATTATCAGTTCGCAGTCATCACACGGCAACTATCAATTGTCTGTTAACAATGTCGACGTAACCCCTTACATAGCATGGAACACAGGAAAGTTCGTCTTCTCAGATGTCCCTTTGGATATCATCCTTTCTATCATGCGCAACTGGTATCATATTGACATCGAACTTGCCAACAGCGATGCCGGTAAGTTGCTCTTCACGGGAACAATCGACCGCTACGGGTCTCCTAACACCATACTGAAAAGCATCAGTAAGGTGACGGGACTCACGATTATCCAAAGCAGTAATCACTATACCATTAAATAATAACACACTAAATAATCATAATCCAAAACAACATGAGAGAAAAAGTCAGAGAAACGCTTGTTTCCCTATTGCTGCTCCTGACTTGTCAGGCGGTTCTCCCGCCCATGGTCCTAGCTCTGCCAAACAAGAAAGTGACCCTCAATCTGGTCCAAGTGCCAATCAAAGACTTCTTCATTGCCGTCAAAGCACAGACGGGGCTGAACTTTATCATGAAGTCGAGTAACAAAACCAATCAGCGTATCACCGTAAACGTGAAAGACGCGCACGACGTACACTCAGGAGAAATATGCCGAGATGCTGGAAAAGCACGGCGTGAAGCCAACAACAAAAAGTGCGAACGCTTTCGCGAAATGGCGAACGCTACGTTTCTACATATAACTGCGTACAATACGCAGTTCTGCCAACAAAAAAATCCGCTAACTAATAAAAAGTCAGCGGATTTTTAAAATGGAAAATGCGTACAAGCGTACGCATTTCGCGGAGAGACCGGGATTCGAACCCGGGAAACGCTTTTGACGTTTACACGCTTTCCAGGCGTGCCTCTTCAGCCACTCGAGCATCTCTCCTTAGCTGAATCACTTGCGTGATTTTGTTTGCGGGTGCAAAATTAGTGCATTTCTTTCACTTTACACAATTTTTCCCCAACTTTTTTCTTTCGGAACCAATTTTTCTTCTTGCGGAAGTTCTTTTCTAAATGCCAAAAACCCGGGTCACATTGGCATTGGTCTTTTCGGCTATTACTTCAGGACTTACGCCATAACTCTCCGCCAACTTCTCCAAAACTAGCTTCACATAGGCACTTTCGTTTCGCTTGCCACGCATGGGAACCGGCGCCATATAGGGACTGTCGGTTTCCAGAACGATACGATCCAAGGGAACCACGGCAGGGAGCACTTCAGGCAAATGACTTTTCTTGAATGTCAGCACACCACCAATGCCCAAGACAAAACGCGGGAACTGGAGGAGTTCTTCTGCCTCTCGTTCATTGCCCGTGAAACAATGGAAGACTCCTCCAGGGAGGTCTTCCTTGTATTTCTTCAATAAGCTGACCATTTCGTTCTGCGCCTTCCTACAATGAATCATCAATGGCAGACGAGTCTCGACAGACCATTTCACCTGCTCTTCGAAAGCCTCCAGCTGTTCCTTTTCAAACTCCCGGCTCCAATAGTAGTCGAGGCCTACTTCACCGATGGCGAGAACCTCTCCCCGACCCTCCTCAAAGGGGAGGGAGTCATAGTTTCTCCCCTTCGGGGACGTGAGAAGGGCTCTCATCTCTTTCAAGACGTCCTTCCAATCAGCTTTTACCTCTTCAGGATGAAGACCTATCATGGGATAGGCATAGTCAGGATATTGCCGACATACTTCCATCACGGTATGCGTGGAAGGAAGGTCGATGGCGGGGATGAATATCTTACACACACCTGCTTCTTTAGCACGTGCAATCACCTCGGGAAGATCATCTTTGAACTCTTCACCATCCAGATGAGCATGGGTATCTATGAAGGTTATAGGTTTCAGGTTTCAAATTTAAAGATTAAAGTATTAATAATCATGAGGTTCATGACGACGATAATAATAGACGACGCCAAACTCACGGCACTTCTTGAAACGCACCTCAGGAGGCTCATTCTCAAAATGCTTCTCTATCTGATTCCAAAGGTCGAGCAAAATCTCATCCACTTCCGGACGTAGCCTGTCCACATCAGCTGCTGCTCGCTTGGTTTTGTTTTGCAATTCTTGCTGCTGATTACTGGCCGTGAGGAAAATGTCATAATGGGTGTTCACCATACCGATGGAGGGATTATAGATGGGACGTCCACCCTTCTTCAGGCGGGCAGTCTCGCCTTCCACAATCTTCTTTCCCCACTCCGTCAGGGCTTTTATGGAAACCATATTGGGCACACCAGGCTCTTCCACCGACAACCCATAGAGGGCCAAATTCTGTTTCTTGATTTCTCCACGCTCCACCGACATCAAGAGCACGCGGATGAAATGACTCAAATAAACTTGAGCCAGTTGCATCGAACGCTCCATCTTGTTCCGGTTACGAATCTGAGCGGCCATCGTCAAACGGTATTGCTCACAAGCGGTCAACAAACGGTCGTAAGCAGGCTGGGCTTTATTGAGAGTCTGCCAATCAATGAAACGATTGCGCACAGTATAGATTTCGTTGTTATCAAGCAACGTTTTCAACGCCTTCAGTCGGGCGGCATCCGTTTTGGGTAGTCGTCGGTATGGCATCGTTTTTAATAGTTTCGCTTCATCATTTTATCCGTATATGCCTCAAGTTCTAATTTACGTTCTTTAGGCAAATTTATGGCTTCCAGATACTTACGACTTTCATTAAAGTAATGCTTTATCTTTTGTTCGGCTAACTGACTGATACCTATTTCATTATAGATTTGAGTCACGGCTTCAATCTTTTGCCTCGGATCAGGATTCTCGGCGTTCACCCATTGCTGGAGTCTCTTGCGCTGCTCATCATTAGCCAGATTGAAGGCATTGATGAGCATGTAAGTTTTCTTATTACAAAGAATATCACCGCCGATGGCCTTGCCAAACACTTCGGGGTCGCCATAGACATCCAGGTAATCGTCTTGCAACTGGAAGGCAAGCCCCATTTGCTCACCGAACTTATAGAGATTATCAGCATCCTCCTGAGGAGCATCGGCCAGAATAGCCCCCATCTTCGTGGCACATGCCAGCAGCACACTGGTCTTGAGTCGTATCATCTCAATATATTCCTCCTCCCGCACATCGTTACGCGTCTCGAAGTCCATGTCGTATTGTTGGCCTTCACCTATTTCCAGCGCAGTCTCCGTGAAAAGGTCAAGCACGGGCTTGAGTTTCTCCACGGGGCATTTGGCCATGCGCTCATAGGCCAGCACCAGCATCGAGTCGCCCGAGAGAATAGCCGTGTTAGCGTCCCATTTCTTATGCACGGTAGGTTGTCCGCGGCGCACGCTGGCATTATCCATCAGGTCGTCATGGAGTAGCGTATAGTTATGATAGGTTTCCAAGGCGACAGCCGATGAAAGAATGCGCTCGGGGTCCTCTTTATAGAGGTTATAAGCCAGTAGCATCAGCGTAGGCCTGATGCGTTTGCCGCCTATCGAGAGCACATACTTGATGGGGTCATAGAGTCCCGCTGGCTTGCGTTCATATGGCAAGTTGTCGAGGTACTCATTGATGAGACTCAGGATTTCATCAGATGTTTTCATATATCTTTATTCTTTAGCAGGATAGCCAGATTATATTTTCATAATGCAAACACCACCGGGATGGCCATCATCGTGCGACAGGGCTTGCCATGGTCTTCACCAGCCTTCCATTTCGGCATCATCCGGATCACGCGGAGGGCTTCACGGTCGAGAACAGGGGTGGCAGACTTAGTCACCTTGATGTCACTCGTGGTACCGTCCTTGTTGATGATAAACGAAACAACCACGCGGCCCTCTATCTTCTGTTGTTGGGCCGAAGCAGGATATTTCAGATTGCGCGTCAGCCATTTCATGAACTCCACAGGCCCCCCGGGAAACTCAGGTAAACGCTCCACGACCCTGAAATTCAACGGGTTCTCCTTATCTTCCACCTCAGGCGGAATGATGGGCTCAGCCTTTTCCTTTTCTTCCTTCGCACCCTCCCCGTCGAGTTGTTTCTCCTGATCTTTCTTCAACTCTTCAGTCATCTCTTCCGTTTTGGGCGTCTCCACCACGTTGAGCTTGGCCTTCATTTCGGGTTTCTCCTCCGGCATCTGATAGGCCATCATGTTTTCGTCAGGCCGTTTGAGTTCCAGGTCCTGAACAATCTTCTCGAGCATTTCCTCATCCATTTTCTCTTCACCGGGATTGAACGAGATGTTCATTGCAAGAGCTATCAGACCGATTGCAACGGCCAGTCCAATCAGGAAAAACCAGCCCCGCCGATGCTCCAGATCTGCTCGATATGATTTCTTTATCTCCACACTAAACGCGAAAAATTTCCGTTATATCTTTCGAAGAATATCAAAATTCTTTGCAAAGATAGACAAAAATGGCGTATCTTTGCACTTAAAATAAATAAAATAGATGAAAAAAGTGGTATTTTCGCTTCTCGCCCTACTCTTTGCCTTGTTGGCAGAGGGTCAGGAGAGCCAGACGCAATACAATTTCCTGCGCCTTCCCGTGAGTGCGCATGCTGCGGCATTGGGTGGCGACAATATCACCATCATCGAGGACGATCCCACGCTGACGTTCAACAATCCCGCTCTTCTGGGAAGTGTAGGCGACAAGACCATGAACCTCAATTTCATGACCTACATGCAAGGAGCCGTCACGGGCAGCGCCTCTTTCTCGCGCACCATCAACGAGAAAGCTTCGTGGGCGGCCATGGCGCAATACGTGGACTACGGCACTATGAAGGAGACCGATGCCAGCAACATCCAGACGGGCGATTTCTCGGCACGCGACATTGCCATCGAAGGTGCCTTCAGCTACCTTCTGGCCAAAAATCTCATGGGTGGCATCACCGCGAAATTTATCACCAGCTATATCGGTCAGTTCAATTCCATCGCCGTGGGCGTGGACCTCGGACTCAACTACTACAACCCCGATACCGACTGGAGTTTCTCGGCGGTGGCCCGCAATTTGGGCGGTGAAGTGGACGCCTACGAAGAGGAATACGGCAAGATGCCCATCGACGTGATGGTGGGTGCCACCAAGCGCCTCGGCAACAGTCCCCTTCGGCTCTCAGCCTCACTTGTTGACCTCACGCATTGGAACTACAAGTTCATCAACCACTGGGTCTTCGGCATCGACGTTCTACTCGGCGAGCAGTTCTATGTGGCAGCAGGTTATAACCTCCGCAGAGCCAACGAAATGAAGATTGTGTCCAACGATGAAGAGAGAGGAAGCAGTCACGGAGCAGGCATCTCGCTGGGTGCTGGTATTCAGTTGGAACGTTTCAAACTTCAGGTAGCCTATGGCAAGTACCACGTGTCGAGTTCCTCCCTGATGATCAATCTTTCCTACAGTCTCTGAACCCGTTCCCAGAGCATAAATCAGAGATTGATGCGCTCGCACCTGAAGTTGAGCGACACGCAAAACTTGAAATCCTTTTATCAAATGAAAAATCCCCATGCCCTCCTGCTGCTTCTCCTTGCCATGGTCAACGCCATGGCCTGTAGCGGTTCGAAGGTAAGAAATACGGAAACACAAGATACAACTATGGAAAAGACCGTCAGACCAACTGCCGTGGCAGGAAGTTTCTATCCCCGCGGACGTGAAGAAGTGGAAAAACAACTGAAGGACTGCTTCAAGCCCTTTACCGGTTGTGAGCAACGCACCGACATTCAGGCCGTCATCGTGCCCCATGCTGGATGGGTGTTTTCCGGTGAAGTGGCCGCCTCAGCCTTTGCCCGCATCCTTCCCTCTAAACACTACGAACGGGTGTTCCTCATCGGTCCCAGTCATCAGGTGTGGCTCGATGCCGTGTCAGTCAATACTGCCGTCACCCACTATGCCACGCCTCTCGGCGAAGTGCCCGTCGATACCGAGGCGTGCCGCAAGTTGACTGCCCGGAATCCCGAGCTTTTCAAGTATGACCCTCGTGCCCATGACCGCGAACATTGTCTGGAGGTGGAGATTCCCTTCCTGCAATACCACCTGAAGGAGATGCCGCCCATCGTGCCCGTCATCATCTCCACCGACGAATTCGACAAGCTCGTCGATCTGAACGAGGCCCTCGCGCCCTGGTTCAACGAGCACAACCTTTTCGTTATATCCTCCGACTTCAGCCATTATCCCGCCTATAAAGACGCGCTCCTTGCCGACGGACGCACGGGCGAAGCCATCGAGAGCGGCAACGTACAGATGCTCGCCAATGCCATCGACCGCAACACCCGCGAACGCATCACAGGACTGGCCACCAGCGCCTGCGGTTCATCAGGCCTTTTCACCTTGTTGATTTACACCCAGCGCAACACGCAGCTTCATGTGGAACACGTGCTCTACCGCAATTCCGGCGACAGTCCCTATGGTGAGAAAGACCGTGTTGTGGGCTATCATTCCTACATCGTCTATCCCCAGCCACAGGACCCATCCGCCTACACCCTCACCGCCTCGGAGAAACAGACACTCCTCCAACTGGCACGCACCAGCATCACCGACAGCCTGAACCGTCGTCCTACCTCCATCAGCCATCTCAGCGAGAAGCTGATGACGCCCCTCGGCGCCTTCGTCACCCTCCATAAGAACGGACGTCTGCGTGGTTGCATCGGGCATTTCGGTGAAGACATTCCCCTCGGTAAGACAGTTGTCGAGATGGCTCGTTCGGCAGCCTTCGGAGACCCCCGTTTCCCCTCCGTTACCGCTAACGAACTAAAGGACATCGAGATTGAAATCTCCGTGCTCACACCCCTGAAGCGCATCCACGACATCAGCGAGTTCCACTATGGCCGTCAGGGCATCTACATGCGCCAAGGCTACCGCAGCGGCACCTTCCTGCCTCAAGTGGCTTACGAAGTGGATTGGACGAAAGAAGAGTTCCTTGGCCATTGTGCCCAGGACAAGGCCGGCATTGGCTGGTACGGCTGGAAAGATGCCGAGCTCTACACCTACGAAGCCATCTTATTTAGTGAAGAGTGAAAGGCTACGGGAAGGCTCGGGAATGGAGTGAAGAGTGATGAGTGATAGTAATGGAACACAGAACTCACAAAAAAACACTGAAGCATTTACGCTAATGCATACGTGACAAAACAAAATTCACAGAAAAACAACGAAAATTTTTGTGAACGTACCATAGTGAACATAAGAAATGTGTCACTGACCGAAGGGAAGTAATTCTGTGTTCGACAAAAAATAAACTCCGTGTCTCTATGTCTCTGTGTACAAAAAGTCATCGTCATAGTCATCGTCATACTCAAATTTAACCAGCCCGAAGGACGCTTAACCCATAACCCCCTTACAAACATGAAAGAGTGCTTATATTATAAGAAACTGGAGGACCATGTCGTCCGTTGCGAACTCTGCCCCCACCAGTGCCTCATCAAACCCGACGGCCGTGGACGCTGCCGCAGTCGCGTAAACCGCGAAGGCACCCTCTATTCCGAGGCCTATGGCCATCCCTGTGCACTCGCCATCGACCCCATCGAGAAGAAACCCCTCTATCATTTCCACCCCGGCGAGAAATGCCTCTCGCTCGCCTGCACCGGCTGTAACCTCCGCTGCAAAGGCTGTCAGAACCACGACATCTCACAGATACGCCCTGCCGATACCGACTACTACCCGCTCTCCCCAAAAGACCTGATTTCACTGGCCCGCAATCACCGTCAGCACATCATTGCCTACACCTACACCGAACCCCTCACGTGGTATGAATACACCCTCGACTGCGCCCGTCTAGCCCACGACAACAAAATGCTGAACGTGCTCGTCTCCGCCGGCTATATCAACGACGAACCCCTACAGCAAATCGCCCCCTATATCGATGCCGCCAACATCGATTTGAAATACTTCAGCGACGAGACCTACCGCTGGATGTCAGGAGCCACCCTTCAGCCCGT